>JBFFXF010000197.1:0-13901 GCA_041569895.1 Planctomycetota bacterium
TCTGACGCCAGATGAGGGCAAGGAAGGCAGGAAATGCAGGAAGGCAGGAAAAGACTCCTGCCTCGACGTGTTGGTGGAGGTCGAGAACCGAGCCGAGCGGCGTGGGCCTTCACTTCACTGAACCACAGAGGCGCGGTGCGAGCTGACGCATCGTCGCGTGGGAAAGTCTGCTCTCGACATCGACTCCTCAGACGTCTCTGTGCCTCCGTGTCTCCGTGGGTCCTTGGCGTGACCAACCCGCACTCTCGATTGCAACCTCATACGCGGGAAAACCCCGGTTCCTGCCTTCCTGCTCTTCCTGCTCTTCCTCATGAATCGCCTGCCAGCAAACCTCCGAAGTCACGTCTCCTGCCCGAGCTTGGGACTCAGCCCTCCCGGCCGAGATCGAGCGGCAGTGCCACCGCGCGTCCCGTGGCCATGCTTCTCGCGACCGCCTCGGTGAGCTCCATGTACTTGACGCCGTCCTCGAAGGTGGTGCGCTCGATCCTCTCCTCGCCGCGGATGGCGCCGATGAACTCGTCCTCGACGCGCCACCGCCCGCGCTCCGACTCCGGGATCTCGATCGGCTCGAGCGCGGTCGCAGCGCGACGCGCGCCGGCGAGCCGGTCGTCGGTGACGCGCAGCACGCCGTCGCTGCCGAAGATCCACGTGCCCTCGCCCTCGACCAGCGCGGTGACCACCGACTGCTGCATATGGAGCTGGGCGCCGCATTCCATGTCGGCGATGACGTCGACGTGCTCCGGCACGCGCACCGACCGCAGCACGCCGTCCGCGTCGCGTCTCGCCCGGACGAACGTCTTGCCGCGCGCCATCACTGACGTCGCGTGTCCGACCCAGCACATGATCGCCTCGTAGTCGATGCCGAGGAGCAGCACGTTGAAGCCGCTCAGGTCGGCGTCCTGCCGCCAGTGGAGCGGCGCGTCGCGGTCGAGAAAGCCGCCGCGCCGGCGGTGATCGATCGCCAGCACCTCGCCGACGAATCCCTCGGCGATGAGCCGCGTCACCGTGCGATCGACGGCCAGCGTCATCGGCGCGGGAACGATCTGCGCGACGAGCTCCGGACGCGCGCGGGCGGCATCGAGCATGCGGTGCGCCTCGCGCGCGTCCATCGCCATGCGCGCCTCGGTCAGCACGTGCTTGCCGGCCTCGAGCGCCGCGATCGAGGCGGGCGCGTGCAGGTAGGGCCAGGTGCCGATCACCACGGCGTCGACGTCGGGATCGGCGATGACGTCGGTCCAGCGCTCGTGAACACGACCGATCCCGAACTCGCTCGCGACGCGCCGGGATGACTCGACACTGCGATTGCAGACACAGACGAGCTCGACACCGTCAACGGCGCGCAGGCCGGGGATGTGACGACTCCGGGTATTGGCGCCGGCGCCGATGAGACCGATGCGGATGGGCGTCTTCGACACGATCAGACGGTGCTCTCAGTCGGACCTGTCTTCGGTTGAATGGTTGCGCTCATGCTGTTCGAGGCGAGATCGGGTCCGGGACCGGGGACGGAGTCACGGAAACCTTCCCGCATGCTTTCTCACCCGGTCGCCGTGGTCGCACAGGGAGCGGTACTCCTCATCCGTGAAGGCCCGGTCGTTGTCGAGGAGCGCGAGGTCCTCGTCGAGCTCCTCGCGGCCGTCCGGGGCCATGATACCGACCGTGACCGCCGGGTGACAGAGGACGAAGCGATACCACGCCGGCGCGCGCGGCGGCTCGAAGCCCGGTGGGTCGTCGGGGGTCGGGCGCAGGAGCGCGCCCCAGCGGAGGCCGGTGTAGGTCACCACGGGCAGGCCGAGCGGCGCGGTCACCGGGAAGACGTCCTGCTCGGCGCCGCGGTGCGCCGCGTTGTAGCGGATCATCAGCATGTCGATGCGCCGGTCGTCGCGCGCCGTCGAGGCGATCCTCGCGGCGAGATCGCGCTGGTGAGTGGTGACGCCGATCGAGCGCACGACGCCCTCCGCCCGCGCGCGCTCGATCGCCTCGGCGGCGCCGCCCTTGGCGTGGATCTCCCGCCACTCCTCGTCGGCCTCGACATAGTAATACGTCACGACGTCGATGAACGGCGTGCCGAGCTCCCCGAGGTGCGCATCGAGCTCGCGCCGCGCCGCCCGTGCAGTCCGGGCGGAGAGCTGCACGGCGACACGGACATCCCGACGACGATCACCGAGCCGCCGCACGGCCGCGCTGAGACCGTCGGGGTGACCACACCAGTTGAGGTAGTCGACGCCGCGAGCGATGGCGGCTAACACATCGTCGGGCTCGAGCCGCGTATTCCCGCGCGTCGACAGACCGAGCCGACAGACGGTTCCAAGACCGCCAAACTCGGCTTGCAGAGACGGATTGAGCGTTAATGTCATACCGAAAGGCTACTCGACTTCGCTGGCGAGATTCTGCACGGATCTATAAGGAAGGCAGGAAACTCAGGAAGGCAGGAAACGGAAGAATTAATGGGGTTGGGCTTCGTGAGCCTCGCTCACTCCTTGAACGGAGCCGAGAGGTCATGCCTTCGTTCATTTGGCAAGAGAAAGAAACCCTCTGTGCGTCCTCTGTGCTCTCACGCGACGCTGCGCTGGCGCAGCGTCGCGCCTCTGTGGTTCAAAGGTGACCAACTCTCGCTTCTCGGCGGCGTCTTAAAGATCGACAGAGCTCGCAAGGCACACCCGTTTCCTGCTTTCCTCTTCTTCCTGCCTTCCTTATAAATCGTCTTCCAGCAAACCCCCAAAGTCGACCTCCCCTGCCGAGCCTCCCGGTCACTTCTTCACCCGTTTCAACTCCCCCGCCTCCGGCAAACCCGCGTAGTACGCATCGAGCGGAAAACACCCGCTCACCATGCCGTTTCGCGGCGCCGTGGTGCAGTCGCTGAACGTGCGGCAGAAGCGCTTCTTCTCCAGCGGGCGGCCGTCGAGGCAGTCGCCGGGGAGGTCCCAGTAGGCGAGCACCATGCGGCCGAGGCCGACGATGTCCATCCAGCCGTCGCGCACCACCGCCTGCGCGACGTGCGGCAGGTACTCCTGCAGGTAACTGAACGCCGAGCCGAGGAGCACGAGGTCGGGGAAGCGGCGCTTGAGGTCGCGCACCGTGCGCAGCTGGCGGAAGACGCCGACGAGCGGGTCCTCGGGCGGCTGGTATCCATCCGATGGCGGATAGAGCGCCGGGCGTTGCACGTGCGGGTTGTAGTACGGGCTGCCGCACGACACGTTGACCATGCCGACGCCGAGCGAGCGCAGCAGCTCGAGGAAGCGAACACCGTCGTCGAGGTCGAAGCGCGTCGGGTCGTCCTCGTCGACGCCGAAGCCGAAGCGGTACGGCAGCGCGCCGGTGAGGTCCTCGGGGATGCCGCTGCCGAGCACACGCCCTCGTGTGCCCGCCGGATCGGGGCAATACGGCACGGTGTCGCAGATGCTGACGCGCACGCCGATGGCGAGCTCGGGCGCGTCGCGTCGCACGCCGGCGACGATCTCGCGCAGGATGCGCGTGCGGTTCTCGAACGAGCCGCCATACGGTCCGGCCCGCATCCGCGCGCCGAGGAACTCGTGCAGCAGGTAGCCGTGGCAGTGCTTGATGTCGACGAAGTCGAAGCCGCCGTCGCGCGCGCGCACGGCGGCGGCGACGAAGTCCGCGATGATCGACTCGACCTCGGCGTCGGTGAGCACCATGGCGTCGTCGGTGACGCCGAAGCGTCGGTCGAGGATCGGATGGCGATAGGCGACGCGCGGCTCGGCGCGGTCCTTGCGGTTCGGACGGCAGAAGCGGCCCGAGTGCGTCAGCTGCAGCCCGATGACCAGCCCGTCGACGCCGCCCCAGCGCTCGGCGTGCGCATCGACGAGCGCCGTTCGCAGCCGCTCGATCCCCTCGCGCGTGCTGTCATCGCTGACCAGCTGGTTCGGGTTGGCGCGACCCGAGTGGCGCACCGCCACCGCCTCGCCGCCCCAGATCAGCTTCGCTCCGGAGCGACCGAAGTGTCTCCACCGGCGCAGCGTGTGCTCGCCGGGATTGCCGTCCGCGGTCCCATCCCATCCCTCCATCGGATGGATCGCCCAGCGGTTGCCGATGTCGAGCCGTCGCGACGGGTCCGAGACCACGATGCGCTCCGCGAGCGGCGACGCGTCACCGGCGATCACCTCATCGTCGACCGGCGCGCCCCCGACCACCTCGTCGAGGAGCGCGCGGAACGCCTCGACGCTCCGCACGGTGGCGATCTTCGGATAGCCGCTCCTGCTCACGGCGCGTTTCCTCCGATGGTGGAGCCGCGGTCCGCGGCGCCGTGCCCACCGCCGCCGGGCGTCTCGATGCGGATGCGCGCTCCCGCGGGCAGGCGCACGTGGAACTTCCCGGCGAGCCGCGTCTCCCTGTCGCCCTCGATGAGCCACGCACGACCGGGCTTGCCGCTCTCGCCGCCGTCCGCGCCGCGTGGGCCCTCGACCTGGCGCTCGCCGATGAACGCGACCTCCGCGGGCGCGAGCAGCTCGATCTCGCGCACGAGGCCGTCGCCGCCGCGATGCCTTCCGTCGCCGCCGCTGCGGGAGCGGATCGAGTACTCGACGACGCGCAGCGGATAGGCGCTCTCGAGCGCCTCGACCGGCGTGTTGCGCGTGTTCGTCATGTGACTGTGAATGGCGGAAGCGCCGTCGCTCTGAGCGGTGGCGCCCGACCCGCCGCCGAGCGTCTCGTAGTAGGTGAACGGCCTGCCGGTGCGCGGGTCGACGCCCGCGATCGTCAGGTTGTTCATCGTGCCCTGGCTGGCCGCCGGAAGGCGATCGGCGGGAAGCGCGCGAGCGAGCGCGCCGAGGAGGACGTCGACGACGCGCTGCGAGGTCTCGACGTTGCCCGCCGCGACCGCCGCCGGCGGGCCGGGATCGAGCAGCGATCCGGGCGGGATGCGCACGTCGAGCGGGCGCATGCAGCCCGCGTTCGACGGCATCGACTCGCCGCCGAGGCATCTGAAGACGTAGAACACCGCCGAGAGCGTCACCGCCGGGGTGGTGTTCAGGTTGCCGGGGACGCGCTCGTCGGTGCCGTCGAAGTCGACGACGGCTTTCGAGCCGCGCACGCGCAGCGCGACGCGGATGCGCGGTCGCGCCCTGTCGCGATCCGATCGATCGCGGCGCGTGTCTCCGGGCGCCCCCTCGCCCGCGAGGCCGACGTCGTCGAGCGCGTCCTCGAAGCGGTGGCTGCCATCGGGGATCGCGGCGATCGCCGCGCGCATCAGACGTTCGGCGTAGTCCTGGAGGTGCTTCGCGAACGCCACCACCTCGGCGTGGCCGTTGCGCTCGACGAGCTCGGCGAGGCGCCTCTCGCCGACGCGGAGCGCCGCGAGCTGCGCGGCGAGATCGCCCTCGCGCTCGCGCGGGTTGCGCATGTTGGCGAGCAGCAACGCGTGGACGCCGGCGTCGCGCTTGCCGCGGCGCACGTAGCGGAGCGGCGGGATGCGCAGCCCCTCGTGGTAGATCTCGCGCGACGACGCCATCGAGCCACCGCTCGCCCCGCCGACGTCGGCGTGGTGCGCGCGGTTGGCGACGAAGAACGACGGCGAGCGCTTGCGCTTCAGGAAGACCGGCGCCACCGCGGTGATGTCGGGGAGGTGCGTGCCGCCGGCGAAGGGATCGTTGATCAGCGCCACGTCGCCCGGGGCGAGATCGAGCCGCTCGAGCGCGCTCGCCACCGAGAGCGGCATCGAGCCGAGGTGCACCGGGATGTGCGCCGCCTGCGCGACCATCGCGCCCTTCGCGTCGAAGAGCGCGGTCGAGTAGTCGCGTCGCTCGGTGATATTCGGCGAGAAGCCGAGACGGCCGAGCGCGGCGCCCATCTCCTCGGCGACCGCGGAGAAGAGGTTGTCGTAGATGCGGAGCCGGACCGGATCGGTGGCGCCCTTCATGTGCCGAGCCACTCCAGCAGCCGTGCGTCCATCCACCGGCACCCGCCGGGGCTTCCGGGCCATCCGAGAAAACCCATGTGACCGCCACGCGGCACGCGCACGACGTCCACGTTGTCCGGAAGCGGCAGCCCGTCGAGCGCCCGGGCGTCGATGAAGGGATCGTCGTCCGCGAAGAGCACCGTGCACTCGACCGCGATGCGCGGCGCGAGCGGCGCGGAGCTCGAGCGCAGGTAGTAGTCGTCGGCGTCGCGGAAGCCCGATCGCGGCGCGGTGTAGACGTCGTCGAACCCGTAGAGCGTCAGCCGCGACGGCAGCGACACCGGACCGAGGTCGGGAAAGACGCGATGGCGAGCGGCGACGTCGGCGCGCAGTTGCGAGACGAACCACCAGTCGTAGAACCGGTTCTGCGGCCGCGACAGCATCCGCGCGCACGCCGCCAGATCGGCAGGCGGGCAGACGGCGACGATGCGCTCGAGGAGCGGTCGCGCGTCCTCGCCGAGCTCCCCCGCGAGCTTGAGCGCGATGTTGCCGCCGAGCGAGAAACCCACGAGCGAGATCGGCGACTCCGGCCAGCGCTCCGCCAGGTCGCGCGCCACAGCGAGCGCGTCGTCGCTGCGCCCGCTGTGATAGAGGCCGCGAGCGAGCCCGCCGCCCGACCCGCACCCGCGCAGGTTCATGCGCACGGCGCGAATCCCGCGAAGCCACAGCTTGCGCGCCACGCGAGTCATGTACGACGAGCGATGGCAACCGCAGAGCCCGTGGATCAGCACCACCGTCGGACGATCGGGCCGCCAGTCGTCCGGCGTCGACACCTCGAGCGCGATGCGATCCCCGTCATCGAGATCGACCAGCTCGGTCACCGAGGGCGGCGACCGCGAGACGACACCCGCCGACCCGAGCACCGTCTGCGCGTGCGGCCCCGAGAAGAGGGGCAGCGGGCGAAAGGGAACCGTGGTCGCTTGCGGCATGGCAGGAAAGAGTATACCAAGGCGATTCGAGTCGTCGGGAGCCGTGGAGCAAGATTCCCGATTCCGGTGTGACATCGGCTCCCCGACAACGCCCTTCAGAACAGGACCGATTCTCGAAAAACCAGAACCCGGAGAGCCACCATGCTTCGTCGACATGCCTTTGCCCTGGTCGCCGCGCTCGTCGCGAGCAGCGGGAACTCCGCCCTGGCCGTCAGCGGGCTCACACTGGAGAGCGGGTGCGTTGTCGCCGGCGACGCCGTGAACGCGACGGTCGAGATCCCCGAGTGCCGCCCGGCGATCTGTCCGGGCGACCCGCCACCCGTCACCGTGACACTTTCGAGCAGCTCCAGGCATGCGACCGTACCGGCGAGCGTCGTCATAGTCCGGCGTCCGGGGTCGCCGGGAACAGCGTCGTTCCTGGTCCGCACCGCAAACGTCAGCATTGAGCAGACTGCGACCATTCGGGCTTCCTGTGGCAGTCTGAGCAAGACGGCCACTCTGCGGATCGTTCCGCGCTCTGCTCTGTTTCAGAGCTTCAGCCTCGACGCCGCCCAGGTGATCGGCGGCTCGCCGACGCAGCTGGTTTTCGGACTCGGTTGTCGCGCGCCGGCGGGAGGGCTCGAGGTCGAGATCACCAATCCGCGGCCGGAGCTGCTGTCGACTCCGCCACGCGTGACGATCCCGGCGGGACAATCGGAGTTTCGGCTGACGGCGGTGACCACGCCGGTACCGGCGAGGGTCATCGTACCGCTCCGGGCCACGGCCGCTGGACGGACCTTCTCCAGGACGCTCGTGATACTTCCGGGATCGATCAACCTCACCTTCCCCGCGGGCCACGGCGTCGAGGTGACGCAGGGGATCCAGTACTTCGACGACCCGGCGTTCAAGGACAACGACGTGCCTCTCTTCAGCGGACGGCCGACGGTGGTGCGGGCGTATCTCGACACCAACACGCCGATCGCGATTCAGCACATCGAGGGCCGGCTCTTGACGCGAGCCTGCGGTTCCGGGGCGGCCTGGCGCGTGTACACGCCGATCGACGTCACCGCCACCGCGCACCCGACCTTCAACCTGCGGCGGGTGCGAGAAGACACGGAGCGCCGCTTCACACTCGACTTCCTGCTGTCGCCCGACGATGTGCCTCTCGACGGTTGTCTGGAGATGCAAGTCGAGATCAACCCGGCGAACCCGGAGCGGGAGATTGTCGAAACGGACTACGATGACAACGTCCTGCGGGAGCGCTTCGAGTTCCGCCCCTCCTACGACCTCAGCGTCAAGTTCATCCGCGTCGACTGGTGCCCCGGCTGCCCGGGCGACGACAACCCGCGCCTGCTGGCGCCTTTCGACCACGTGCCGAGGATCGCCGGCTATCTCGCCCAGGTGTTTCCGGTTTCGGACGTGAGGTATCACTACTCGAGCAAGGATCTGAAGATCACGCGCTTCGAGCCCTCCGACTTCAGGAAGGAGGGAGCGTGGGGCTGGGTGCTCTTCAAGCTGGCCGTGCGGCGCGGGCTGTCGATCGGGGAGAATCCCTTCATCCACTACTGTGCGCTCGTGCACAGGGATGTGCCCCGGGACGGGATCGGTGGCTACGCCTACCTCGGCAGCATCAACTGCCGCGACCTGCTGGCGGTTCCCCGCTGTACGGCGAGCCGTGCCGATCGTCCCGACATCGTCGCCCAGGAGATCGCCCACAACGTCGGCCGCTGCCACGCCCCGTGCGGAAACCCCGCCGACCTCGACCCGGACTGGCCGAGCACGTCGAACCCCGACGCCGAGATCGGCCATACCGGGTTTCGCATGGACGACCTCACGCCGTTGCCCGGCTCGCCGGCAGAGAGCCGGGTCGACTTCGACGGCGATGGAGACCTCGACGATGACGATATCTTCTTCGACTTCATGTCGTACTGTAACGACAACTGGGTCTCGCCTTACACGTACCGTCGGATCTATTTCTCCGAGATCGCATTCCGCACGGCGGGTCTTGGCGTCGCGGCCGGCGCCGCGGATCAGACCGAGGACCACCTGATGATCGGCGGCGTCATCGAACACGACGGTGAGGTGCACCTCGGCAGCTTCTATCACCGTGAGCTCCCCGCAGGCAGCCGCGCGGAGCGCGGCGAGGGGCCGCTCTCCCTTCGTCTGGTGAGCGGCGGAGGCGACGTGCTCTTCGAGCGTCGCTTCAACACCTTCCACTCGGATCACGATGGTGACGAGCAGGAGGCGACCGGTCCGTTCTTCCAGACCATTCCCTACGCTCCGGACACGGCGCACATCGAGCTCGTTCGCGGCGGAGAGCTTCTGGCCTCGCGAACGGTCAGCGCGTCGCCGCCCGAGGTGAAGGTACTCACACCGGGCGGGGACGCCCACGGACCGGACGAGCCGATCGTGGTGACCTGGACGGCATCCGACGCCGATGGCGACGATCTCACATTCGCCGTCCTCTTCAGCGCTGACGACGGAGCGACATGGGAAGCGCTGGCGACCGAGGTCCGGGAGACGAGCTTCGAGCTCGACTCCTCGCGGCTCGCGGGGAGCGAGAAGGCGCTCGTTCGAGTCATCGCGAGTGACGGGGTCCACAACGGCTCGGACGACTCCGCGCCCTTCGCGGTCGCGTCGAAGGCGCCCGAGGTGGTCATCCTCGCCCCGACCAGCGGCACGGTCGTCACCGCCGGCGTCAGCCTGCTCTTTCGAGGCACCGGCACCGATCCCGAGGACGGCGGCTTGCCGCCCGAGGCGTTCACCTGGAGCTCACAGCTGGCTGGGGAGATCGGAACGGGAGACAGCGTCGCGGCGACTCTCGAAGCCGGAGTCCATCGCATCGAGCTCGAAGCGCGCGACAGCGACGGCCAGACCTCGACCGACGCCATCGTCGTCACCGTCCTCGAGCCCGACTCGAAGGTCGAGGCGGGAAGGGTGCGGCCGGGCGATTGCAATCGGGACGGCGTCACCGACATCTCCGATCCGATCTGCCTGCTGACGTTCCTCTTCCTCGACAACGATGTCGAGCTGCCGTGCGGAGACGGTACCGCCGACGACGCATCGAACGTCCTCCTCCTCGATTCCAACGGGGATACTCACATCGACATCTCCGACCCGATCCACCTGCTCGGATGGCTCTTTCTGGGAGGCCCGGAGCCGTTCCTGTCGACGGAGTGCGTGTCGATTCCCGGCTGTGAGGAATCGTGCAACGCCGGCGACCAGTGATGCTCTTCGTCGAATCGGCCCGAGTGCTCGCGAACGCGGGGACGGGAACGGGGACGCGTTCTACGGTGGCCAGCCGTCTTCCGGCGCCACGAGAATGGCGTAGTATCCCCCATCCGCCCCGTCCCGATGCGGCAGGAAGAGTCTCGAGCCCTCCTCCTGGAGCTGCGGGAACTTTCTGCGGATCGCCGACACCACCTGGCCGTTCTCCTCCGGCTCGATCGAGCACGTCGCGTAGACCAGTCGTCCTCCCGGGGCGAGGCGGCGGACGGATGCCTCGAGGAGACGCTGCTGTCGGCTCTGCAGCTTGGCGAGGTCGTCGCCGTGGATGCGCCAGCGCGCTTCCGGGCGGCGCGCGAGGACGCCGGTGTTCGAGCACGGGACGTCGACGAGGATCGACGGGAACGTCTCGTCGATCGGAAAGCGCTCCGGGTCGTCGGCGACCTTGTGCAGCGTGAAGTTCTTGCCGACGCGCTCGAGGCTCTCGCGCAGCCGCTCGATCTTCTGGCCGTCGACGTCGCACGCGACCAGGTGTCCGTCCTCGCCGATCGCCTCGAGGAGCTGCGAGGCCTTGCCGCCCGGCGCGGCGCACACGTCGAGCACGCGGCTGCCGGGAGCGGGCGCGAGCGCGTCGCCGATCAGCTTCGCGGTCTCGTCCTGGATGCGGATCCAGCCCTTCTGGAACGGCTCGAGCTCGCGAACGTTTCCCGAGCGGCGGAGGCGGACGGCGTCGTCGATGACGCCCGGCTCGATCTCGACGCCGGCCTTCTCGAGCGAGGCGACCACCTCGTCGCGGCCCGGCGCGCTCGACGTCAGCGTCGCGGTGACGAGCGGCACGCGGTTGTTCGCCATGCAGAGCTCCATGGTCTCCTCCTCGCCGAAGCGAGAAACCCAGCGCGAGATCAGCCACTTGGGGTGCGAGTACTTGAGCGCGAGGTAGACCGTGCGGTTCGCCGCCGGCGACGGGAGCACGGGTCGCTTGAAGACGCAGAAGCCGTGGCGGGCGGGAATCACCGCCAGCTCGTTGGCGCTGGCCGGGAGCTCCTCCACCTTGCCCTCGATGTCCTTGTCGAGCCGGCGCAGCACGGCGTTGACGAAGCCGACGTCGCGCTGCTCGATGCCGGCGATCGCCTTGAGCCCCTCGACGGTGCCGTGGATCGCCGCGTGCGACGGGATGCGGCTGAGGTAGACGAGCTGGTACGTCGCGAGGCGGAGCGCCCAGCGCACCGAGACGTGCTGGCGCTTCATCGAGAACTGCAGGTAGTGATCGAGGACCTGATCGAGCGTGCTGCGGTGCCGCACCGCGCCGAAGACGATCTCCTGGACGAGGTGCCGGTCCTCCGGGACGATCGCCCCGCGCGCGACGCGCTCCTCGAGCAAGTGGTCGACGAAGCGCGCGCCGTCATCGGCGTCGGTGAGGATGGAGATCGCCTGGAATCGCGACGCCGGTCCGCGGGGCAGCGACTCGGGCGGAATCAGCGGCCGGTTCGAGCGGATGCGCTTCTTGCGGAACTTCGATCGGCCGCCGCGGCCACCGCCACGTCCGCCTCCGCGACCTCCGCCGCGCCCCCCGCCTCGGCCGCCCTCGGAACCGCCCCGGGGACGATACGGCCGTCTTCCAGCGGGACGCTCTCCGCGGTGTTTCCCCATGAACCTTCGCCGCTCTTCGCCAGATCGCGAGATAATGACTTCGCGCGCAGAGCTCGCGAACTCCGGCACGACGGATCGGTTTTCCCGCTCCTCGACCGCGTCGCCGAGGCACGGATCGCGAAGCGCATATCTTCTCTCCGGAGCGCGCCGCTTCGCAAGTCCTATTTGCCTGCGAGCGTCAGGACACGCGCGCGCGTGTGCTGATTATTCCGCGGGGGTCTCGAGGCGATCACCCGCGCGCAGCGGATAGCCGCGCAGGAACGCGTCGGTGGCGACCGGCGACTTGCCGGAACGCTGCAGCTCGTCGATCCGCACGCGTCCGCGCCCGCACGCGATGATCAGGTCGCTGCCACGGGCGACGACGACGAGCCCGGGCGCCGCGTCGTCGTCGCCGTCGCTCTCGTCGCCATCGGCGTCGACGCGGGCGCGCAGGATGAGCAGGCGCTCCTCGCGAGCCTTATCTCGATCGCCGCCGCCGCGCTTGACGCGACGGTGCAGCGCGACGGCGCCCGGCCACGGTGTCATGGCGCGGATGTGATCGACGACCGCGCCGGCGTCGCGGCGCCAGTCGATGCGTCCCTGCTTCTTGAGGAGCTTCGGCGCGCGGGTGGCGAGGCTGTCGTCCTGCGGGCGCTCCTCGAAGGTGCCGTCGAGGAAGCGCGGCAGGTTGCGCTCGAGCAGGTCGGCGGCGTGGACGGCGAGGCGCGCCTCGATCTCGCCGGCGTTCTCGTCGGGCTCGATCGGCACCTCGACGGTGTCGACGATCGGCCCGGCGTCCATCTCGCGCACGATGCGAAAGAGGGTCACGCCGGTGACGCGATCGCCGGCGAGCAGCGCGTGGACGACCGGCGCGGCGCCGCGGTGTCGCGGCAAGAGGGACGAGTGGAGGTTGAAGGCGCCGAGGCGGGGCGTCGAGCGAAAGCGCTTGCCGAGGAACTCGCCGTAGTCGGCGACGATGAAGATGTCGGGCTCGATCGCGGCGATGCGGTCCAGAAAGGCCTCGTCGTTGGCGCTCTCGGGCGCGATCGGCTCGAGGCCGAGCTCGACGGCGCGCCGGCGGACGGGGGTGGGGGTGACGCGCTGGCCACGACCGGCGCGACTGTCGGGGCGCGTGACGACCTCGAGCAAGCGGTAGGGGGCGTCGGAGTCGTGGAGCGATGCGAGACGCTCGAGCGTGGGCACGCCGAAGGCGCCGGAGGACGCGAGGACGATGCCGAGCTCGCTCACTGCTCGTCGGCGGCCGGCTCTTCGGCCACCACGGGCTCGCGCTCGGACTCGGGGACGTGCTCGAGGAAGATCGGGCCGAAGACCTCCTCCTGGTGGAAGCGCAGCTCGCCCTGCTTCGCCATCTCGAGGATGGCGAGCAGGAAGCCGACGGCGTCGTACTTGTTCTCGGCGCGATCGAAGAGGCTCTCGAAGGGCACCCATCCCTTCGCGTCGGCGCGCCCGTTCTCGAACGCGGCGCGGATCTCGGCGACGTACTCCTCGATCGGCCGGTCCTCGAAGAGGATGCGGTGCGGCTGTCGCTGGCGCACGGCGAGCTGGACGCGGTGGAACGCCGTCAGCAGGTCCCAGACGGAGACGTTGCCGATCGACGCCGGTCCGGCGTCGGCGGCGAGCAGATCGCCGAGGTCCTGACTCGGCCGCCGGTACTTCTGGTTGTGCTGCTCCACCAGGTGCTCCAGGAGGAGCGCGCGCTCCTTGTACTTCTTGTACTCGAGGAGCTGCAGGACGAGCTCGAGTCGCGGGTCCTCGAGCTCCTCGCCGTCCTCGTCGAGCGGCGTGTCGACGGGCAGCAGGGTGCGCGACTTGATCTCCATCAACTGCGCGGCGAGGACCAGGAACTCGCCGCAGATGTTCGGGTCGATGCTGCCGAGGATCTGCAGGTACTCGAGGTACTGCTCGGTGATGCGCGAGATAGGGATGTCGAAGATGTCGAGCTCCTCCTTCTTGATCAGGTAGAGGAGGAGGTCGAGGGGCCCGCGGTAGGACTCGAGCGTGGCGCGAAACTCGGCCGGCAGCTGCATCATGCGGGCGACTATATAGGACGCGGCC
This sequence comes from Planctomycetota bacterium, assembly GCA_041569895.1. Lineage (GTDB taxonomy): Bacteria > Planctomycetota > UBA8108 > UBA8108 > JACQVS01 > JBFFXF01. The sequence goes on from JBFFXF010000197.1 coordinate 13,750, forward strand.
GGGCAAGTCCATCGCCGAGCGCGACCGTTTCGATGCGCCGCAAGCATCCGGTAAGATGCCCCATACGGAATAGGTGCAGATGTTTACGCGTGGCCCCAGTCGTACCCGTACCCGTACCCGTACCCGTACCCGTTCCCGTGCCCGTGCCCGAA
>JBFFXF010000198.1:0-13886 GCA_041569895.1 Planctomycetota bacterium
AAGCTCCGCGCGCCGTGACCCGAGACGCCACTCAGGTGGTAGGAGTCGTAGTGGTTCTGACCGCGCAGGAACTCCTTGTACTTCGTGACCTCGTACGGCAGGTGCACCTTGTGGCACGTCGAGCAGAACTCCGGCGACCGGTGGATCTCCGGCTTCAGGAACGTGCGCCGGTGAAACTCGGGCTTCGCCTTGACGAGCTGGTTGTTGATCCACTGGAGCACGGGGCTCTCGCTGAAGGCGAAGGGGTAGTGCAGGGGCTCCTCGATGGTGTACGCCGCGTTGCCGCGCAGGCTGTTGACGTGGGTGATCGCGTGACAGACCGTGCAGGTGATGCCCGCGTGCGCGGTCGGGTCGTTGACGTCGTCGTAGTTCGGGTCGTCGAAGCGTCCGCTGAAGAAGGGCACCGGATCGTGGCACCCCGCGCACCACCGCGCCGCCTGCGTCGTGCCGTCGCGCTCCAGCGCGACACGCCGCGTCTCGCGGACGCTGAAACGGTACGCCGGATTGTTGAACGAGCTGAAGTGGTGCGCCGAGTGGAACCAGTCGGCGTAGGTGTCGGGGTGGCAGCGCAGGCAGTACTCGTCCGCCATCAGGACGTCCTGCGAGATAAAGTTTCCGGTCGCCGTGCGCGCCAGCGACGGCTCGAAGTAGCGCTCCCCCTCGGCGGGCCCGACCTCGTTCCACCGCCTCGGGTCCTGTGCGTGGAAGACGACCATCAGCCCGACGGTGACCGCGACGCCGGCGCCCCACGCCGCGCCCCAGCGCCACGCCACCGCCGGTCCGGCGAGCCGGTGAAAGACGTAGAGGACGACGGCGACGACCGGTCCCAGCACGTGCACCCAGTACGCGATCGAGTTCCACGGCTGGCCGAGATCGCGCTTCATCAGCACGAGCCCCGCCAGGATGACGAGACAGCTCACCGAGAAGAGCGACAGCCCGGCCCGCACGGCTCGACGATTCGGCCGCCGCAGCCCCGTGCGCATGTGGAGCACGCCGAAGAGCACGAACGGGACCACCATGACGACGCCGAGCGCCAGGTGGAGCAGGAACATCCAGAAGTAGAAGACGGTCTGGTACGGCTGCCCGGTGGCCCACTGGAGGAGCGTGATGGCGCCGAGGTACACGCCGGTGGCGCCGAGGATGGCCACCGACACGAAGATCGCCACGAGGAGCGTCCTCAGGCGCGGGGAGACGGCCGGGGTGTACGGCCTCCCGCGAGCGTCACGACGCTGGTCACGACGCTGGTCGCTGCGCTGGTCTCGATGCTGGTCCCGATGCCGATCGGGGCGCTGGTTGATTGCGGTCATCGCCCGAAGCGGGCACGTGCGGATCGAAGTCCCCGAGGCGCCTCGAGCGGCTCCAGCGGGAGCACGTATGAAAGAGCCCAGACCGCAATTATAGGCTCGCCGGATGGCGGGTCAATCTCGGCCGCGCCCACCCCCCCCCGACCGGCCGGGCTCGGGCGGGCTCCCGAAACCCGGAAGTCGGTTGACGGTTCGCGCGCGCCCGGGAACAATTCTCTGTGTGATTGAGTGTCGGGCAGACCTTCGTTCCGATATCCGCTCCGATACCCGTACCCATACCGCGTCCCGGATCCGGAGGGCCCAGCCGTGGTTCGACGGCAGGCCGGGCGAGACGGCAAGGAGAGACTGACATGAGTGACGTCACCACCGCGGACATGGAGTTCCCGCGACCCGGCGTGGCCGCCGAGGCGATCCCCAGCGAGCGGGTGAAATTCATCCAGCGAACCTACCTCCATCTGGCGACGGCGATCCTCGCGTTCGCCGGCATCGAGGCGGCGCTGATCATGTCGGGCGTCGGCGAGACGGTCGCCGAGGCGATGCTCTCGGTGAGCTGGATCGGCTGCCTGCTGGCGTTCATGGTGGTGTCGTGGATCGCCGAGAAGTGGGCGCGGTCGAGCACCTCGGTCGGGCTCCAGTACCTCGGGCTCGGGGTCTTCATCGTCGCCGAGGCGTTCATATTCCTGCCGCTCCTCTATATCGTCAACGGCATCGGCAAGGGCGAGGTGATCGGCCAGGCCGCCAACCTGACGCTGGTGCTCTTCGGCGCGCTTACCGCCGTGGCGCTCTTCACGCGCAAGGACTTCTCCTTCCTCGGGAGCATCCTCGCGATCGGCGGGCTGATCGCCATGGGAGTGATCGTCTTCGGCATCATCTCCGGATTCGGTCTCGGCCTCTGGTTCTCGGCCATCATGGTGGTCTTCGCCTCCGCCGCGATCCTCTACTCGACCTCGAACGTCCTGCATCACTACCGCACCGACCAGCACGTCGCCGCGTCGCTGAGCCTCTTCGCGGGTGTCGCGCTCCTGTTCTGGTACCTCATCCAGGTGGTGCTGTCGTTCTCGAACGAGTGATCCGCGGGGGTCGCGTGGCGGCGCCGGGTCAGCGGGTCGTCGAGGCGATCCAGCTCTCGACCAGCTCCTCGAGGACCGTCAGCGGCACGGCGCCGTTGCGCAGGACGACGTCGTGGAACTCGCGCACGTCGAACCTCGCCCCGAGCGCCGACTCGGCGCGCTCGCGCAACTCGCGGATCTTGAGCTCGCCTATCTTGTAGGCGATCGCCTGGCCCGGCCACGCGATGTAGCGATCGATCTCCGTCTCGATGGTGTGGCGGGAGAGGGCGCTGTTTTCCGCCATGTAATCGATCGCTTGCCGTCGCGTCCAGCCGAACGCGTGGATGCCGGTGTCGATGACGAGCCGGCACGCGCGCCAGATCTCGTACGTCAGCCGTCCGAAGTCGCTGTGGGGGTCCTCGTAGAAGCCCACCTCGAGGCCGAGCCGCTCGGCGTAGAGCGCCCAGCCCTCGACGAACGCGGTGAAGCCCGAGAAGCGGCGGATCTCGGGGAGGTCGAGCTCCTGCTGCAGCGCGATCTGCAGGTGGTGGCCCGGCACCGCCTCGTGGAGCGACAGCGCCTCGACCTCGTGGCGCGGCCTGCTGCGGAGGTCGTAGGTGTTGACGGCGTAGATCCCGGCGCGGCTGCCGTCGGCGGCGCCCGGCTTGTAGTAGGCCGCCGGAGTCTTCGGCGCGACGTAGTCCGGCACCGGCTCGACGCCGTACGGGAGACGCGGAAGCTTCTCGAAGAGGCGCGGCAGCTTGCCGTCCATCGACTTGAGGATGAAGGCCACCTCGCGCAGCAACTCCTCGGGCGTGTCGAAGTAGAACCGGTCGTCGGCGCGGAGATGCTCCACGAACTCGGCGAATCCGCCCCGGAAGCCGACGCGGCCGATCAGCGCGTCCATCTCGTCGCGGATGCGCGCGACCTCGCGCAGGCCCGTCTCGTGGACGTCCTCCGGCGTGACGTCGAGCGTCGTGAAGCGGCGGACCCGGAACGCGTAGAACTCCTCCCCGCCGGGCAGGGCCGAGCAGCCGATCTCCTCGCGGGCGGCCGGGACGTACTCCTCGCGCAGGAACTCCAGGAACCGGCGGAACCCCGGCACCACGGAATCGGCGATGGCGCCGCGTCCGAGCCGCTCGAGCCGCGAGCGCTCGGCGGCGGGCATCGCATCGGGAAACGCGCGGAACGGAGCGAAGAGGAGGCTCTTCTCGGGCGCGTCGACGATGTGCGGCTCGAGGGTCCGCTCGTGGCCGGCGAGCGTCACCGAGGGAAGGACGCGTCCCTCGGCGATGCCGAGACGCATCAGCTCGATGTGCTGGTCGGTCCAGCCGCGGAACGCCGCCAGTCGCGCGACGTATCGGTCGTAGTCGGCGGCGTCGCGGAGCGGCACCTGCCGGGGCAGCTCGGGGAAGCGCACGTGGAAGCCGTTCGAGCCGGTGATCGGCATCAGGTGGCTGCCGTGCTCGTACTCCGAGATGAAGTCCGACTTCTGGCGCTCGAAGACGTCGTGGGTGACGCGATCGCGCTCGGTGAGAGCGTCGCGATCGATGGTGCGAAGGCGCTCGAGAAAGCCACGCTGCGCCGCCAGCCGCCGGTGGTGATTCTCGGGGCTCTCGTCGGGAAGCCGGTCGCCCCGGCGGTGGTCGCCGACCCGGATGCTCGCGAAGAGAGGATACTCTCCGAGCCGGTACTCCCACTCGTCCGCCAGCAGCCGCTGGAGCGCCACGCCGGCAGTGTTCGCGTTGGTGCCCTCGCGGTACATGTCAGCTCGCGTGACCTCCGGGGAAGAACGACTCATGAGGAACGCAGGAAATCGGGGAAGTCGGGAAGGTCCGTTCTATATTCAGGCCTCGAGCGAGCTCGCGAAGCTCAACCCCATCAATCCATCCGTTTCCTTTCTTCCTGCGCTTCATGCCTTCCTCCTGGGTCGTCTCGAAGAAGGAAACGGGGCGCGGAGGTCTCGCCTCATGCCAGCACCTCGCCGAGGAACCGGAGCCAGTTGCCGTGCATGATCGCCGCGACGTCCTCGTCGCTGTAGCCCCGTCTCGAGAGGATCGGCGCCAGCTTCTGGAGGTCCTCGATGGTGTCGAGATCGCTCGGCGACTGCTCGCCGCCGAAGCCGCCGTCGAGGTCCGAGCCGATCGCGGCGTGCCTCGCGTCGCCCGCAAGCTGGCAGACATGGTCGATGTGGTCGGCGACCGTCTCGAGCGTCACCGACTTGTTGTCGCTCTTGCCGATCACCCACCCCGGCTGGAGCATCCACGCGTCGAGGGCGGCGCCGATCACGCCGTTGCGCTCGATGATCGCCCGCAGCTGATCGTCGCTGAACTGCCGCTGATGCGGCACGAGCGCCCGGCAGTTGTTGTGGCTGGCGAGCACGGGCCCGCCGTGGCGATCGATCGCCTCCCGGAACGCCCGGTCCGAGCAGTGCGTGAGGTCGAGCGGCACGCCCAGCCGTTCCATCTCGCCGAGGATCTCGACGCCGCGCTCCGAGAGGCCGAGCTCCGTGCCCGTGCCGCCGGCGTACCGTCCCGGGCCGTAGTGCGTCAGGCCGAGGAGGCGCAGCCCGAGCTCGTGCCACTCCTCGAGCTCTGCGGGCTCGCCGATCGGGTCCGCTCCTTCCATGCTGATCACCACGCCGAGGGGCGGCGCGTCGTCGACATTATCGGACTGCGCTTCCCACTCCCGCCACGCGCGCACATGATCGTCGAGCGCCGCGGCGCCGGTGATCACGCGCAGGACGCCGTCCCGTTCCAGGGCGCGGTAGTAGGCGAGCTGCCCCCAGGCGACGGCGTGCGCCTGCTGCCACGAGCCGTAGTCGATGTGGTGGTCGACGCGTCCCGTCGACCGGGCGAGGAGCGTGGCGATGCTCACAGCGATGCGTCCGCGGCGGAGCTCCGGGATGCCGACCGTCGTCCGCCCCCGTCCTCCGCCGGAGAGGCGTGCCTCGTTCGTCCGCACGGTCAGTGTCGGGATCAACAGATCGCGATTCCACTGCAGCGCGTTCCACGCGAGATCGAGGTGAGAATCGACGATGATCATGCGACCACCTGGCTTGTCGCTCCGGAGGCTCCCGCGAGGCTCGACCCGCCGGCGAAAATGGCGGGCTCGGCGGCCCCGGGATCTGATAGAATCGCCCGTCTCTGGCCACCCATTCAATAACACAACTTCGCGACACATGAAAGTGACGTGATGGCGAGCAGAAGCGACCTGGCTCTCCGGATCGACGGCGTCGTCGTCGCCGCCTTCACGCCGATGACGCCCGAGGGCGCGCTCGACGTGGCGCGGGTCGGGCCGCTGCTCGACCACTACGAGCGCTTCGGCGTGTCCGGCGTGTACGTCACGGGCAGCACGGGGGAGGGTGTGTCGCTGACGATGACCGAGCGCCGCCAGGCGATCGACGCGTTCGTGGGCGCCGGGCGCGGGCGATTCCCCGTCATCGTCCAGGTGGGACGCAACTCGCTGCGCGAGGCGCGCGAGCTCGCCGCGCACGCGGAGGCCGCCGGCGCGGATGCCATCTCGTCGACGCCACCGAGCTACTTCCGGCCGACGTCGCTGTCGAATCTCGTCGACTGCATGATCGAGGTGACCGCCGGCGCGCCCGGCCTGCCGTTTTACTACTATCACATCCCGGAGCTCACCGGCGTGGACTCGCGCATGGTCGACTTCCTGCGCGAGGGCGGCGATCGCCTCGCGACGCTCGCGGGGCTGAAGTTCACGTCGAGCGACCTGAACGAGCTCCAGGCGTGCGTCGAGCTCGACGGCGGTCGCTTCGAGGTGCTCTCCGGCAAGGACGAGATGCTCCTCGGCGCGCTGGCGCACGGCGCCCGTGGCGCAGTCGGGAGCACGTACAACATCGCCGCTCCGCTCTACCACCGCCTGCGAGCCGCCTTCGCCGCGGGCGACATCGAGACCGCGAGGCGCTGTCAGTCGCGGTCGATCGCGCTCGTCGACGTGTTGCGGCGTTACCGCCTGATCCCGGCGCAGAAGGCCGTGATGCGCCTGATCGGCGTCGATTGCGGGCCGACGCGGCTCCCGCACGTGCCGCTCACCGGCACGCAGCTCGACTCGCTCCGCCGCGACCTCGACGAGATCGGCTTCTTCGAGTGGAGCGGCGCGGCCGACGCCGCAGGCGGTCGAGGCAGGGGAGACGCCACGGGCGCGCCGAGATCGTCCGTCGGATGACGCGAGCGATCGTTCGTTCTCGCGGACGAGCCTGTCGACCCGCGCTCGCCGCCGATCTATAATCTGGGCGCGCTGGGGCGGTTGCCGGCGCGCTTCCGAACAGCGGGTGTCCACGGACGGAGATCGCGGCGGAGATCGCAGCGGAGATTCACTGCCTCATGAGCCCTCCACAGTCCTCCCCGGAGCTCGACCGCGCCCGATCGTTCATCGACTCCAACGAGCAGCGCTTCCGTGACCAGCTCTTCGAGCTCCTGCGCGTCCCGAGCGTCAGCGGCGACTCGGCACGGCGCGATGCGATGAAGACGTGCGCGGAGCTCGTCCGCCAGCGCATGTCGGAGTCGGGGCTCGAGGTCGAGATCGTGCCGACCGACGGCCACCCGATCCTTTACGGCGAGCGTCGCGGCGCCGAGGGCGGCCCGGCGCTGCTCGTCTACGGGCACTACGACGTCCAGCCGGCGCAGCGCTCCGACGGCTGGCGCCACGATCCGTTCGAGCCGACGGTCGAGAACGGCTCGGTGGTCGCTCGCGGGGCGACCGACGACAAGGGACAGGTCTTCGCGCTCCTCTGCGGCATCCGCGCCGCGATCGAGAACGGCGTCGGACCGGACGTCACCATCAAGTGCATCATCGAGGGCGAGGAGGAGGTCGGCAGCGCCAACCTGATGCCGTTCGTGCGCGAGCAGCGCGATCGACTGAGCGCCGATGCGGTCATCATCTCGGATTCGTCGCTCTTCGCCGACGACGTCCCCGCGATCACGTACGGGCTGCGCGGCATCGTCTGCTTCGAGCTCGTCCTCCGCGGTCCGCGGCAGGACCTCCACTCGGGCTCCTACGGCGGCGCCGTCAACAACCCCGCGAACGTGCTGCCGCGCGTGCTCGCGGCGTGCCAGGAGCCGTTCGGTCGCGTCGCCATCCCGCGCTTCTACGACCGCGTGCGTCCGCTCGAGAAGTCGGAGCGCGAGGAGTTCCGCAGGCTGCCGCACGACGACTCGAAGTTCCTCGGCGAGGTCGGCGCCCCGGCGCTCTGGGGGGAGGAGGGCTACACCACGCTCGAGCGCAAGTGGGCCCGGCCGACGTTCGACGTCAACGGGCTCGTCGGCGGTTACGGCGGCGAGGGACCGAAGACCGTCCTCCCGGCCGAGGCGCGCGCCAAGGTCTCGATGCGGCTGGTGCCCGACCAGGATCCCGAGGAGATCCTCGAGCTCACACGCGAGTTCGTGCTGTCGCTCGTCCCCGACTCGATCGAGGCCGAGTTCATTCCGCAGCACGGCGCGAAACCGGTGCTCGTCGACCGATCGATGCCCGCCTTCGCCGCCGCCGAGAACGCCATCGAGGTCGGGTTCGGCAAGCGGCCCGTGTTCATCCGCGAGGGCGGCTCGATTCCGGTCGTCAACACGTTCAAGGAGGCGCTCGGCATCGACAGCATCCTCATCGGCCTCGGTCTCCCCGACGACGGGGCGCACGGGCCGAACGAGAAGTTCTCTCTCAAGGACTTCCGGCGCGGCATGGTGACGATGGCGGCGCTCGTCGATCAGGTGTCCGGCTCGAATACGCGGAGCGATTGACATGGTGAAGGTGGGAATCATCGGTCTCGGTTTCATGGGGCTGACGCATCTCAAGGTCTACCGGGACCACCCGCGGGCGAAGCTCGTCGCGGTCGCCGACCAGGTGAAGAAGCGGCTCGAGGGAGACCTCTCGGGCGTCCAGGGCAACATCATGGGCCCCGGCGAGCGCTTCGACTTCAGCGACATCAACACGTACGAGACCATCGAGGGGATCCTCGAGGATCCCGAGGTCGAGCTCGTCTCGGTGTGCCTGCCGACCTTTGCGCACGCCGAGGTGACGCGCCGGGCGCTCGAGATGGGCAAGAACGTCCTCTGCGAGAAGCCGATGGCGCTCCGCGAGGAGGACCTCGACTCGATGCTCGAGGCGGCGCGCGCCGGCTCGGGACGGCTGATGATCGCGCAGTGCGTCCGCTTCTGGCCGGAGTACGTCAGGGCGCGCGAGATCATCCAGAGCGGCGAGATCGGCGCGGTGCGGGCGGCCCGCTTCGAGCGCCGCAGCGCGTTCCCGACGTGGGGCGGCTGGCTCGGCGACGAGTCGAAGAGCGGCGGCGCGATCGTCGACCTCTCGATCCACGACATCGACTTCGCGCACTACCTGCTCGGCCTGCCGGAGACCGTCCGGGCGGAGGGCGCGGTCGACCTCGAGAAGACCTACGACTGGTACCAGGGCACGCTGAAGTTCGGCGACGTCGCCGTCAGCATCGAGGGAAGCTGGTACCACCAGGGCGACTTCCCCTTCAACGCCGCCTTCGACATCCTCTGCGACGGCGGCACGATCTCGTTCAGCCTCGGCCTCCAGCGACCGCTGACGGTCTTCCGCGCCGACGGATCCTCGGAGCAGCCGACGCTCCTCGAGGGCGACGGGTACTACCACGAGATCGACTACTTCCTGCGGTGCATCGAGGAGAACCGGGACCCGGAAGAATCCCCACCGGAGGCCTCGGCCAGCTCGGTCCGCCTGGCGCTGTTGCTGAAGGAATCCCGCGCGAGAGGCGGCGAGCAACTCCCGGTGGAGTTCTGACTCGTCCCCGTCCCCGTCCCCGGTCCCGGTCCCGTGCCCGTGCCCGAACGGCTGCTCGACTCCGCGGGCGAAACTCTGCAACGCATCTATAAGGAAGGCAGGAAGAAGAGGAAGGCAGGAAACGAGTCTGGTCGTGCGTTGCGAGCTCTGTCGATCTCGAAGACGCCGTCGAGAAGCCAGAGTTCGTTACGATTTGAACCACAGAGGGCTTTCCTTCCGTTGGCAGGGGTATCAACAAGGGCCTGTGAGCGAGGCTCACGAACCTCGATCCCCATCATCCATCCGTTTCCTGCCTTCCTGAGTTTCCTGCTTTCCTCATGAATCGTCTGACAGCAAACCCTTGAGTCGATCGATTTCGGGTACGGGAACGGGGACGGGTACGAGGAGGGTCTCACCGATCCCGCAGTCGCCACCTCGCGAACACGTTCGTCGCCACCGCGAACTGGCAGATCGCCAGGACCGTCGCGATGACCAGTGATCCGATGTACCTCCCGGCGTCGCTTTCGCGGCCGAGGAAGAGCGAGAACTCGACCAGGGGGCTCGCCGAGTAGCCGATACCCTCGTTCAGGAACCACGGGCCGATCAGGAACGCCGCGCAGAACGCCGCCGACACCGTCGTCGCCGCGACCGTCGTTTTCGTGATGGTCGCGGCGAGCACGCCGGCCGTCGCCGAGACGAGCACGACCAGGACCAGCGTCGGCAGGAACGTGAGGAGCTGGGAGGTCGCCATGCGCAGCGAGTCGCGCTCACCGGTCGCGGTGGCGAAGGGATAGAGGACGACGTTGAAGATGACGCCGATCGCCGTCACGCCGACGAAGCCCACCAGCACGGCGAGGAGCTTCCCGCGCAGGATCTCGCCCGGTCCGAGGAGCGTGCTGCGCAGGAGGTCGTCGCGCTCGCCCTGCCGCTCGGTGGCGACGACCGCCGCCGCGCTGGTCGCCGCGACGAGCGCCAGCACGTAGAGCAGGAAGTGATTGGCGACCGACATGATGATCATCGCCCTGTTGCCCCAGAACGCGAAGAAGCCGCCCAGCAGTCCGAGGAGGACGAGCCCGATCAGGACGCGCCAGACGAGACCGCGCCGGATCGGACCGACGATGAGCGTCGCGATGAAGACCGGGTTCCAGCTCTCCGGGATGCCCTGGCGGCAGCGGTCGACGAAGAAACGGGAGGACCAGGCGATCTTTCGCCGCAGCGATGACGAGGGCCGCACGCCGGCGCGTGCGAGGCGCAGGCCCATCTTCTCGCGCCGCCGGGCGCTCGGCAGCGTCGGCAATCGCGCGCTGCGAAGCAGCGAGATGAAAAAGAACAGGCCGACGAGCGCCATGACGCAGTGGGACAGGAGCTGGTACCACCACATCACCCTCGCCGGGCCGCCCCCGCCGAACGCGATCATCCAAAAGAGCAGCCCGACCACCATCTGCGCCGCGATCAGATAGACGATCGGGATCAGGAACGCGTTGACGATCGCGCGCGAGGTGCGCTCGTTTCGCATCGAGGACCAGAGACCGACGACGCCGAGGAACGCGATCCAGACCAGCTGCCCGAGAAGCTGGCCCAAGAGATCGCCGATCTCGAAGCCGCCGAGGAGGAAGAGCACGCAGACCACCGGGAAGCTCAGCGCCAGGAGGAGGACGAAGAAGCCCACCGTGGCGAACAGCTTTCCGAGGACGATCCCCGGCGGCCGGATCAGCGTGTTGTAGAGCGACTCGTAGGTGTCGTTCTCGCGCTCGCGGCTGATGGCGCCGCCGGCGACGACGGGAACGAACAGGAGCGCCGCGACCCAGATCGCCTGGTGGTATCCCATGAAAGCCTGCTGCGCCATGAAGAAGGGCGAGGTCGTTCCGGGCTCCGGCCACGCGAGCAGGGGGACGAGGCTGGCCGCCGCGACGGTGGCGACCGAGATCCAGAAGGCCTGCCGGGTTCGCAGGACGCCGATGAGCTCTCGCCGGAGGATCGGCGCCGTCGACCGCAGCAGGTCGAACGACCAGAACGCCAGTCGCGCGAACGGGCGCACGACGTACCGGATCGGCGTGGTGAGCCGCGACAGGCGCCCGGGCGCCGATTCGGTGCCCGCGTTCACTGATCGAGCTCCACGAGCATCCAGGTCGCCGAACGGCGTGTGGGTCCGAGGACGTCGAGGTGGGCGATTGGCGCGTCGAGGCGGACGAGGAGGAAGCGGCCCTCTCGCCGCTCCGCCGGCGCCTCCACCACGGTTCGAAGCGTCACGCCCGGAGCGGTCGCCACGCTCACCTTGTCGTCCCCGGCGCCGAACAGTCTCGCGGGCAGATCGCCCCCGAAGCGCGCGATGATCTGCCGGTCGCTCATCGTCCCTCCGTAGCGGAAACCGAGATCGAGTCGCCGGTCCCTGGTGTTGATGGCGCTCAGCGGCTCCGTCCGCTCGACTGTTCGCGCGCCCGGCTCGAGCCTTCCGAGCTCGCGAGACTGGCCGTTCTCGAGATAGGTCACATGGAGCGTGAGCGGCGTGCCGTTCGTGACGTCGACGCTCCTCGGGGTGGACTCGTCCCCGACCAGACGCGCCTCGAACGGGCCGCCGAGGTCGACGCGGTGCTCGACGCGGAGGTAGCGCGTCGCGTTGGCGTCGAGCCGGAAGCCGGGGAGCCCGATCACGTTTCCGGCGACGTGGTACTCGAGCGGCAGCAGGCCCTCGTCGATGTCCCCGGAGCCTCCCATGAACATCTCCATCTCGTCGCGTCGCCCACGCGGCTGCGAGACGAGGAACTCGCTCTGCTGATCCGGCACGAGATCGACGATTCGCCGCCCGGGCGACGCGACGCCGAGGAACGAGATCGCCTCGAGCGTCCGTCCGTCGCCGCCGAGCACGCCGATGCCGAGCTCGTCGACGTGCTGTTCCTTGACGCCGGAGAGGAAGCCGAAATAGTAGATCGCCACGCTCGCGCCGATCGCGAGGATGAGCGCGAAGAGGTAGGCGAACTCGAGGCGCTTGCGTTTGCGGAGGAAGACCACCGCGAGCGGCAGGCCGAGCAGCAGGTAGGCGACGACGAAGATCGCCACGTCGCGGCGCGACGGGAAGTTGAAGCCAGAGAGCAACTGCAGCGATTGCACCGCGTCGCCCTCGATGGACTGGCTGCGGACGAGACGTGCCAGCGACCGCTCCGGATCGCTCCGGCGAACGATCGTGCTCCAGGCGCCCTCGAGCTGCTCTCCCGATCGAGCGCCGGGCGCCGCGAACGCCACGGAGTACGTCAGCAGGAAGGCGCGCCCCGCGCCGACGGGATTCTCGAGCAGCAGCCCCCGTGAGCTCAGCCCGGCGCCCTGCCGCGGCTCGACACGGTAGAGCGTTCCGGGGATCGCGTCGCCCGTCAGACCGAGTCGCCCGGACGCCTCGAGCGCGCGCGCGTCAGGCGCGGTGATCGGTTCGAGCGGCGCGGCGAGACCGAAGAGCTCCCCGACGCCGTCCGGCAGCCGCGATGTCCACGCCCCCGCGGGCACGGCGGCGACCGTGCCGCCGCGGGCGACCCAGGCGGCGAGCGCCTCGATCTGCTCGGCATCGGCCTCGAAGAGCGCGTCGCCGAAGACCACGACCAGGTCGGCGACGTCGAGGCCGAGCGGGGTCCGCGGCAGCTCCGTGGCGCGGATCGATCCGATCGCCGCCCGCACGAGCCGATCGTCTTCATCGGGCGCGTTGACGAGGTCGCGAACGAATCCGGGCGATCCGCCGATGCCGAGGATCCGCTGGCGCGGCGCCGCGACCCATCCGGGATCGACCCGGAAGGTGTCGATCGCCCGACGGGATCGGAAGGCCACGTCGACGAGATCCCAGCTTTCGCGCGGGAGGAAGGGGATCTCGACGGTCTGCGGCGTGGTCGACGCCTCGAATCGCTTCCGGAAGCGCTCCGGGCTCGCTCTCTCCGTGAACAGCCTTCCGGAGATGATGATCTCGCCCTCGAAGACGCCGGCCCGCGTCCGCGCGGTCACCAGCGCCCGGCACCACCGCCCGGGGTCGCTCAGGCCGCCGACGCCGATCTGGACCTCGAGGAAGTCGCCGTCGATCCGACCGCCCTCGTCGCGCTCGCACCCGGCGAGGAGCGCGACGGCGAGCATCGCCGCGATGTCGCGCCCGGCAAAGCGCATCCGCTGGTTCCCCATTCGAGATCCCTCCGGCGGCGCACGGCGAGTCGTGCCCGCGCACTGTCCCGCGAACGATCGAGCTGTTAGGATACCCGACCATGTCGCCGAATACGACGCCCGGGGATCCGGACACCGACCGCGACAAGCACCGCGATGCGGGACGCGAGGAGAGCGACGAGGCCGGGCGCCACACGGGCGCGGACGCCGACAGTGAGGTCGATCCCGACGCCCGGCGCGACCAGGGCGATGTCGGCGACGTCCACGACCATCCCCACGCCGACGAGGACGCCGGTGGGAGCGTTCCGGAAGCGCGCGCACGCGGTCGCCGGCGCCTCGATCCGAGCACCTTCACCATCTTCGGCATCACGTTCGAGCTGCTCCTGATCCCCGTGGCGCTGCTCGTGGCGTGGCTGCTGCCGGGTGGGCCGCCCGATCGGGCGCAGTGGAGCGGGGCCGACTTCGGCCGCGGCATCCTGCTGACGTTACCGCTCGTCGCCGCCCTGATGGTCGTCACCTGGACGCCGCTTCGGCGACTGGGGCCGCTGCGACGCATCTTCCTGATCTTTCGCCGGCACTTCGGACGGACGTTCGCGGGGCTGCGTCTCTGGCAGATCATCGCCGTTTCCGCCGCGGCCGGAGTCGGCGA
>JBFFXF010000199.1:0-13865 GCA_041569895.1 Planctomycetota bacterium
CCGGCTACTGCTTCGAGGCGCCGCCGTTCGACGGGGCCATCTGTCCCGTCGACTACACGACCTACCACTCGGTCGGCGTGCTCGAGGACGCCGACGGCGCGATCCGATTCCTCTACTCGCGGCTGCGAGTCGCCGGCACGGTCGTCGCGCGCTGCCCGGACGAGGACGTCATCAGCTGTTTCACGGAACGCATGCTCGAGGCGGAGGGTGACCTGCGGGTCGCCTGGCTCGAGGGCGGCGAGCTCCGCGAGCAGGTGATCGCCGAGGGCGTTGCGACCGAGAATGCGCGAGCGACCATCGACGGCGACGGACGGCTGCACGTCGCGTGCTACGACGTCTCGCGCGGACATGCCGACGTCCGCTATCTGCGCTTCTCGCCGTGACAGGCACGGCCCGAACGAAACGAGATCCGGAGACCGGAGACCGGAGGCCCTGGAGACCGATGAACGGCTTGAAAGCGCTCGCGACCCTGCTCGTCTGTATCGTCGCGCTCGCCGCCTCGGCGTGCGCGTCGAAGCCCCGGAAAGTGCTCGTCTTCGTCGGCGCGTACACCAGCGGTGAGAGTGAGGGGATCTCCGTCCTCGAGCTCGACACCGCCAGCGGCGCCCTGACGCCGGTGAGCGTCACCACCGACGTCCGGAACCCGTCCTTCCTGGCGCTCGACCCCGGCGGCCGTTTTCTCTATGCGGTGAGCGAGGTGGGAGATTTCGAGGGCCAGCCCACCGGCGGCGTCGTCGCGTTCGCCATCGATCGGGAGTCCGGCAGCCTGAGGAGGATCAACGCGCGTCCCTCCGGCGGCGCGGGGCCATGTCACCTGGTCGTCGACCAGACCGGCGCCAACGTGCTGGTGGCCAACTACGGCGGGGGTAGCGTCGCCGTGCTGCGCGTCGGTCCCTCCGGTGAGCTCGTCGACACGTCCGCGTTCGTCCAGCACGAGGGCTCGAGCGTCAACAAGCGGCGGCAGAACGCGCCGCACGCCCACTCGATCAACCTCGACCCCTCGAACCGCTTCGCGTACGCGGCCGACCTCGGCATCGACAGGGTCCTCGTCTATCGCTTCGATCCTGCGAGCGGCCTGCTCGACCCGACGCCGGCCGACGGCGCCGTCGCGCCCGGCGCGGGGCCGCGGCACCTCGCGTTCCATCCGTCCGGGCGATGGGCGTACGTCATCAACGAGCTGCACTCGACGGTGACGGCCTTCGAGCGAGACGCCGCCGATGGGACGCTGCGGGAGCTGCAGACCATCTCGACGCTGCCGGACGGTTTCGAGGGCAACAACTCGACGGCCGAGATCCGCGTCCACCCCTCCGGCCGATTCCTCTACGGCTCCAACCGCGGCCACGACAGCATCGCCGTCTTCGCCATCGATCCGGCCCGCGGCACGCTGACGCCGGTGGAGCACGAGCCGACGCAGGGAAGGACGCCGCGCAACTTCAACATCGACCCGACCGGGAGCTTCGTGCTGGCGGCGAACCAGCGGACCGACTCGATCGTCGTCTTTCGAATCGATCCGACCTCCGGCGCGCTGGAGCCGACCGGCCACCAGGTCCGGGTGCCGACTCCGGTCTGCGTGCGCTTCCTGGTGCCGTGAGCGCGGAGGTGTTCCCGCGCGAGCGGTCTACTTGTCGAGCCCGAGCTTCTCGAGCTTCGGGACGATGACCACCTGGCAGTACGGCTGGAACTTGTTGTTCCGGTAGTAGTCCTGGTGGTACCCCTCGGCAGGGTAGAAGGTGCTCGCCGCCGTGATCTCCGTGACCGCCGGCGACCGGTACGCGCCCGACTCGTCGAGCGCCTTCTTCGACGCCTCGGCGGTGATGCGCTGCTCCTCCGAGTGATAGAAGATCGCCGAGCGGTACTGCGGGCCGACGTCGTTGCCCTGGCGGTTGAGTGTCGTCGGGTCGTGCGATTTCCAGAAGTAGTCGAGAATCTCGGCGTACGTGATGCGGGTCGGATCGAATTTCACCTGGACGACCTCGGCGTGCCCCGTCCTCCCCGAGCAGACCTGCTGGTAGGTCGGGTTGTCGACGTGACCGCCCATGTAGCCCGACTCGACGTCGAGGACGCCGTCGAGCTGCTCGAGCACCGCCTCGACGCACCAGAAACACCCGCCGCCGAGCGTGGCGACCTCCGTCGTGCCGTCGCCCGCGGGCGACGGCTCCTTGCGTGCGCTCTCCTGACTCATCGTGTCCCTCGCTCCGTCACCGGACTCTCGCGACCCGGTCTCGACTCCGGCCGTGCACGCCAGGAGCGTCACCGCCACGGTCACCACCGCCAGCCGCGTCATGATCCGAAAAGCATCCATCATGGCTCTCATTCTCGTCCCTGCCCGTTCCCGGACCCGGGCCCGGTCCCGCGTCCGGAGTCGCCTCGATTCTCAACGATAGAATCCGTTTCGGAGTTCCTGTCTCGATACTCGATCCCCCTGGCGTCTCGCACCCGGGAATTCTACAATCGCTTCCCGATGATTTCACCGACCGAACACTCCTCGAGTGGGCCGCCGTGGACCGGCTGAACGACAGGGTGCTGCGCCTCGCGGCGGAGCTCGCGAGTCGCGCGGCGGAGCTCCGCGTCGCCGTCCGCGAGATCGACGGCGGCGGACGGGTCATCGACTGCGGCATCGAGGCGCGCGGCGGGCTTGCTGCGGGCCTCCTCGTGGCGCGCACGTGTCTCGCGGACCTCGCCGACGTCTCGATCGTTCCCGGTGAGGTCGGCGACACGCCGGTGCCGCTCGTCCAGGTCTCCACGGATCACCCGGTCGCGGCGTGCCTGGCGTCGCAGTACGCCGGCTGGTCGATCCAGCTCGACGACTTCTTCGCCATGGGGTCCGGCCCGATGCGCGCGGCGTACGGCCGCGAGGAGCTCTTCGAGACCATCGGCCATGTCGAGCGTCCCGCCGCCGTCGCCGGTATCCTCGAGACTCGCTCGATGCCGGACGCGAGAGTGTTCGACTTCGTCGCGTCGAAGACCGGCGTGGGGCGCGACGCGGTCACTCTCCTGGCGGCCCCCACCGCGAGCATCGTCGGCGGCGTGCAGGTGGTCGCTCGGTCGGTGGAGACGGCGCTCCACAAGCTGCACGAGCTCCGCTTCGACCTGACGCGCGTCGTCAGCGGTCACGGAACGGCGCCGCTGCCGCCGGTGGCGCGCAAGGACATCGAGGCGATCGGACGCACCAACGACTGCGTGCTCTACGGCGGGCGCGTGACGCTCTGGGTGACCGGCGACGACGCCTCGCTCGAGGAGATCGGACCGCGCGTGCCGTCGTCGTCCTCACCGGACCACGGGGAACCGTTCGCCGAGATCTTCGCGCGCCACGGCAACGACTTCTACAAGATCGATCCCGGTCTGTTCAGCCCGGCCGAGATCGTCTTTCAGAACCTCGACACCGGTCGGACGCGCCGATTCGGCGGCACTGCTCCGTCGGTGCTCGCGCGCTCGCTGTTCGCATGAGAATCGGCCTCCTCACGGCGCACCCCTCGCGGAGCTGGCACGTCGACGACCTCGTCCGCGCGGCGCGCGAGCTCGACGTCGAGGCGCTGCCGATCGACTACCGCGCGCTCGCAGCGGCGGTCGGAGGCGGCGAGGAGTCGATACGCGGCGCCGATGTCGAGCTCGACCGGCTCGACGCGGTGCTCGTCCGCGCGATGCCTCGCGGCAGTCTCGAGCAGGTGGTCTTCCGGATGGACGCGCTCCACCGTCTGACCGAGGGGGGCGTGCGCGTCGTCAACCCGCCGCGGGCGATCGAGTGCGCGGTCGACAAGTACCTCGCCCTGGCTCGCGTCGCCGCCGCGGGTCTCGCGGTGCCGGCGACGCGCGTCGCCGAGCGGTCGACGGAGGCGCTCGTGGACTTCGCCGAGCTCGGGGGCGACGTCGTCGTCAAGCCGATCTTCGGCGCGGAGGGACGGGGTCTGGTGCGCGTCTCCGATCCGGAGCTCGCGGCGCGGACGTTCCGTGCGATCGAGCACGTCGGCGCCGTGATCTACCAGCAGGTGTTCATCGCGCACGGCGGCCAGGACCTGCGCGCGCTGGTGATCGGCGGTCGCGTCGTCGCGGCGATGCGCCGCTCGGTGCCCGAGGGGGCGCCTCCCGGCGCGTGGCGAACGAACGTGTCCCAGGGAGGTCGAGCCGAGCCCCACGAGCTCTCCGCCGGGGAAGCCGCGCTCGCGGTCGCGGCCGCGAGGGCCGTGGGGACGGAGATCGCCGGCGTCGACCTCGTCCGCGTCGGAGACGGGACGGAACCGCTCGTCCTCGAGGTCAACTCGGCTCCCGGCTGGCGCGCCCTGGCGCGCGCGAGCGGCGTCGATGTCGCGCGCGCCGTGCTCGAGCATCTCCTCACGCCCCCCCCACGCGCCGCGGAGATCACCTCTCCTTCTTCGTGAGCGTCTCGAGGAACGCCACGACATCGACCAGCTCCGCGGCGGACATCAGCCGCTGCAGGTCGGCCGGCATCAGCGAGGTCTCCTGTCGGACGCGCGTCGCGATGTCCGGCTTCGCGACCTTGCGGTCGATGGCGTCGGCGCCGCGAAGCGTCACGCTTTCGGGCGTCTCGCTCGTGATGATGCCGTTGATCGCGTCGCCGTTCTTCAGCGTCAGCAGCCAGGACTCGTAGTTGTGGCTGATGCCGGCGCTCGGGAAGAGAATCGACTCGAAGAGCGCCTCGCGGCTCAGCTTCGACCCGATCTCCGTGAGGTCGGGGCCGACCTCCTTGCCCTTCCCCGCGACAATGTGGCACTGGATGCAGGTGTCCTCGCGCTCGTAGACCGCGCGGCCGCGACGGGCATCGCCACGACGACGGAGGAGCTCCGCGATCGGGGGCAACTTCTCGGCGTCGCGCGCCGCGGGGAGCGGGAAGAGCTTCGCCGCCGCCTCGCGCACCTCCTTCCACGGCGCCGTGTTCAGCTGGAACGCGGCCGCCGAGCGCAGGGAGTCGTCGAGCTTGTCCTGGCGCGCCATGGCGATCAGCTTCTCCGCTCCGGGGCGGATGCGCGCGAGCGAACGCGCCGCCTGCCGTCGCAGCTCGATGGGGCGCCCATCGTCCTCGAGGGCGGCGGTGAGGAGATCGACCGCGCGGCCATCCGTTGTCGCGCCGAGCACCTGCGCGGCGCTCGCGGCGCGATCCGATTTGTCCGAGGCGAGCGCCGCCTCGAAACGAGCAGTCTCGCCGCGCACGAGCAAGAGACTCGCGGCCTCGACGCCGGCCTGCCCGGCCGGATCCGCGAGCGCCATCTCGAGCAGGTCCTCGTGCCTCGTCTTGACGCCGAGCCTCTCGATCAGTGACACGAACCGCCTCATGCCGCGCAGCGAGTCGAGGACGCGCTCGAGGGCGGCGCCCTGCTCGGGGTTCTTCGCCGGGTCGAAGCCGCGAAGGCGGTCGAGCGACTCGCTGGCGATGAGCTCGCTGCGCTTCGTCTCGTCGTGGTCCGCGAAGGCGAGGGCGAGGACGACCTCGTCACGGGCCGCGCCCTCGAGGAAGTCGAGAGAACGGAAGAAGCGCGGCAGCTCCGACTCCGGGGTGGCCGGGTCGCGGATGATGCGGCCGATGAGCGCGGCGGTCCGTGATGCGCGCGAACGCCAGATGATGTCGCGACCCGCCGGGGAGCTCCAGCGATCGCCGACCCGGTCGAGCCACGCTTCGAGGCACGCGTCCCACTTGCCGGCCGCTGCGATTCCGAGCGCCTCGAGATACCAGCGGTCCTTGCCGTCGTGCTGCTCGGCCAGGATCGCCCACAGCCGAGGCGCGCGCGGCGACTCCGAATGACGCAGCGCGATCGCGCATTCGCGCCGTACGGCCGGAGACGGGTCGCGGGCCAGGCGCTCGACGAGGTCAATGACATCGAGCCCGCCGCCGTCGAGCGCGATCTGTCGCGCCGCGCGGATCGCCGTGACGCGAATCGAGTCCTCCCCGTCGGCGAGCGCGCGCTCGACGTGCTTCGCGCCGCGTCCGTCGATCTTCGAGAGCAGCCAGAGCGCTCGCGCGCGGGCCCGAACGTCGTCGCCGGAGCCGAAGCGCTCGAGCAGCGCCGGCTCCGCCTCGCGCCCGCGCTCGTGGAGCGCCGTCCAGGCGAGGTATCGCGTGGCGAGGTTGGGGCTGTCGAGCGCCGCGAGCGCGCCGTCGATGGACTCGAGGTCGAGCGCCGGCACGCGGTATCGGTGGCCCGGCGGCGCGACGCGGAAGATGCGACCGCGCTCCAGGTCGCGCTGCTGGTGGCCGCCGACGCCGGGATCGTACCAGTCGGTGACGAAGAGCGAGCCGTCCGGCGCCACGCACGCGTCGGCCGGACGGAACCACCGGTTGCGCGTCCCCTCGAGGATGTTGACGGTGGTCGCGCGGAAACCGGCCCCGTCGCGCTCAACCGGATATGCCCGCACGACGCTCGGTCCGGCATCGCAGTGGATCACCTGGCCGTGGAACACCGCGGGAAGCAGACTGCCCTCGTAGACGCAGATGCCGGTCGGGGAGCCGGCGCCCGTCTGCAGCAGGTTCGGGACGACACCCGGGTCGTTGAGGTGCCAGTGCCGCAGCGGAATCTCCTCGTGCATGCCGGTGCGCCGGTCGCGCCAGCCCGCTCCGGTGCGCTCCTCGCGGTAACCGTAATTGCCAAACTCCATGACGTAATTGATGCGCACGCCGCGGTTGCCGTCGTCGTCGTTGTCGGACTGCCAGAGCGTGCCGAACGAGTCGATCGCCACCTCGTAGTTGTTGCGGAAGTTGTGGCCGAGCACCTCGAACTGGCTGCCGTCCGGATTGCAGCGGAAGACCATGCCTCCGAAGTACGGCCGGCCGTTGTCGACCACGCGGTTGCCGGCGAGGTCGACGACCGGGTTGCCGTCGCGATCGTGCACGTGGCGGCCGGTGTTGCCGAAGTTCCAGTAGTACTTGCCGTCGGGTCCGAAGACGAACGAGTGCGCCGAGTGGTCGTGCTGCGGAACGCCCGTCTTCGTGAACAGCACGTCTCGCCGGTCGGGGCGGTCGTCGCCGTCGCCATCGTGGAAGACGAAGATGTTCGGCGAGCACGCGACGATCACCTGGCTGCCGAGCACCGTGATGCCCATCGCCGAGTCGATGTCGCGGCCCTGGTAGAACACGTCGGTCGTGTCCGCGATGCCGTCACCGTCGGTGTCCTCGAGAATCAGGATCCTGTCCCCCTCGGGGCGGCGGCCGTTGTTGCCGCGGTAGTTGACGACCTCGCAGACCCAGACGCGGCCGCGCGCGTCGATGTCCAGGTTGGTCGGGCTGACGATCGTCGGCTCGGACGCGAAGAGCGTCGCCTCGAGCCCCTCGGCGACGTCGAGCGCCGCGACGGCGTTCGCGGGATCGTGGACCTCGTCGGAGTCACCGGGACGCCCGGGCGGCTTGTTGAAGTGAACCTCGAATCGCACGCTGGCGTTCTTCCCGCAGCCGCCCTGCTCGACGCCGCCCGCATCGAGCCCGCCGCGCGCCTTGAAGCGGGTGAAGCCCGGCGGCAGGTCGTAGGCGATCACCGATCTGGCGTGCGTGCCGATGCCGTACTCGACTGGCTGACCGGCGATGCGCAGCGGCCCGCCGGCGGCGTTGCGGTCGACGCGCGCCGCGCCCCAGTCCGCCGACGCCGACCGCCATCGCAGCTCCGTCAGACGCTTCTCTCCCGATGGCCCCACCAGGCGCGGCTCCGCCCAGTCCGCCCAGTCGCAGCTGTAGCCGTTCCCGCCATCGGTGACGACGAGGAAGAGCTTCTCCGCCTTCGAGATGTCGACGTCGATCGCGACTGCGTGCCCGGGCGTCTTCCACGTGATGACGTCGCTCCGGAACGCCGGTCGTGGAGCCGCGAGCAGCCCGGAGTGGGCGATCGAGACGGCGAGCACGGCAGCGACGGCGACTCCGCCGGACAGTGGTTTCACGATCGGCATTTTTGTTGACTCCGCAGTGACCAGATCCTCAAGTGGACTCGAACGTGAACGCTCGTATCACGCGCGAAAGTCAAATTCTCAACGGCGAGCAAACGACGTGTCAACGCCATTCTCGAGTCGCCTCTCCGCGGGACTCTGCGCGCAGATCGCGTGCGTGCTGGAGGTCTCCGCGCCCAAGCCGGGCAACGTCCACCGGCTGCGCGACTTCGACGATGTGCGCTACGTCGACTTCCTGCTGTCGGCGGCGGCGGCCGCGCCGGCCCTCGATCGCGCTGTCGAGCGCACGCTCGGCGAGACCATCCTCGACGCGATCGAGCGCACGCGCCGGGTCGTCGCCACGAACACCAATCTCGGCATTGTCCTGCTGCTCGCGCCTCTCGCCGCCGCGCACGCCGAGGACGACCTGCGCGCGGGCGTCTCGAGGCGACTCGACTCAACGACGGTGACCGATGCGGATCTCGTCTACCGCGCGATCCGACTGGCGCGACCCGGCGGTCTCGGGAGCGTCGCGGAGGAGGACGTCGCGGGAAGCCCGACCCGGCCGCTCCGGGACGTGATGGCGCTGGCGGCGGAGCGCGACCTCGTCGCCCGCCAGTATCGCGATCGGTTCGCCGACGTGCTCGACCTCGGCGTGCCGGCGCTCTCCGCTCACCTCGACGGCGACGGCGCGGTCGAGGATGCCGTTGTCGCCTGCCACCTGCGTCTCCTGGCGACGCTCGGCGACTCGCTCATCGAGCGCAAGGCCGGCGCGGCGACGTCCGGCGAGGCGTCCCGGCGGGCGCGGGCGGTGCTCGACGCCGGCTGGCCTCGCAACGAGCGGGCCCGAGCGTTGCTCGACGATCTCGACCGCTGGCTGCGCTCGGACGGCAATCGACTGAACCCCGGCGCGACGGCCGACCTGACCGCGGCGAGCCTGTTCGTGGCGCTGCGCGAGGGGATCCTGCGCATTCCAATTCGGCAGGGGAGATGATAAGACAGATGGGGAGTTGACCCCGGATCGTGATTCCGGGGCCGGAAAGGGGACGGGGACCGGGGGAGGGAGACACGCCCACGTGGAACGATACACCGTCCGGGTGACCAAGGACTATCTCGTCTTCTGCGCCGCGCACTTCATAACGTACGAGAACAACAAGTGCGAGCGAGTGCATGGGCACAACTACCGAGCCACCGCGGAGATCACCGCGCCGCTCGACGAGAACTTCCTGGTCATCGACTTCATCGCCCTGAAGGCGATCCTCCGCAAGATCACCGATGAGCTCGACCACCGCGTCCTGCTGCCGCGCGAGAACCCGGTCCTGCGCGTCACCGAGGAGGGCGACTCGGTCGTGGTCAGCTACGAGGACGCGAAGCGCTGGGTCTTCCCGGCCGAGGACTGCGTCATCCTTCCGATCGCGAACACCACTGCCGAGCTGATCGCCACCTGGATCGCGAAGCGCATTCGCGAGGAGCTCGACCAGGCCGGCGCGGCGAGCGTCGACCGGCTCGTCGTCGAGGTCGAGGAGAGCGCCGGGCAGTCAGCACGTTACGAGCTCGTTCCCGGCCGCGACTGAGACACGCCGCGAGGGTGACGGCGGTCCGTATGTCGTCGCGGGCCGACACCCGGGAACGATGAGAATCACGCCTTGAACCACAGAGGCACAGAGAACACGGCCAGTGCGGCGACCGATCCCCCGGCCGAGCTCTCCGGTCGTGTCGCCGTCGTCACGGGCTCCTCCAGCGGCATCGGCCGCGCCGTCGCGGTCGAGCTCGCGGTGGCCGGCGCGGCGGTTCTCGTGCATGCGAACCGCTCGCGTCAGGGGGCGGACAGCACCGCGGAGGACTGTCGCGCGCGCGGCGCGCGCGCGGAGGTCGTCCTCGCGGACGTCGGCTCGGCGGAGGGCCGGCGGCGTCTGGTCGACGCGGCACGCGCGTTCGGAGATGTCGACGTCTGGGTCAACAACGCCGGCGCCGACGTACTCACCGGCGACGCGGCGTCGCTGTCCTTCGAGGAGAAGCTCGAGCTCCTCTGGCGCGTCGATGTCGAGGGGACGATTCTGCTCTCGCGCGCGATCGGCGAGACGATGCGGAGCCGCGGCGGGTGCATCATCACCATCGGCTGGGACCGCGCCGAGACCGGCATGGAGGGCGACAGCGGTGAGATGTTCGCGGCCACCAAGGGCGCCGTGATGGCGTTCACGCGCAGCCTGGCGCTGACGCTCGCGCCCGATGTGCGCGTCAACTGCGTCGCGCCCGGCTGGATCCGCACCAGGTGGGGCGAGGGCGCCTCGCGCGAGTGGCAGGAGCGAGTCCTGCGCGAGACGCCGCTCGGCCGGTGGGGAACGCCGGCCGACGTCGCGGCGGCCGTGCGGTTTCTCGCCTCGCCCGCGGCGGAGTTCATCACCGGACAGACGATCGCGGTCGACGGCGGCGCGGTGAGGTGACTGACGCCGATGACCCAGACGAAGCGGACCGATCCAGACGCCCACGAGAAGATCGCCTTCGTCACCGGCCGCCTCGCCTCGGGACCGCTGCGGCGGTTGCTCGAGCGCGTCGGACCGGAGCTCGGCCTTCGCTGGGAGGTGATCGAGCTCGCGATCAGCGTCGCGGCCCTGATGACACCCGCCTTCGTCACCCGGCGACTGCGCGGACCGGTCGACGCGGACCGCATGCTGCTCCCCGGTTACTGCGCTGGCGACCTCGAGAGCGTCCGCGCGGTCGCCGGCGTGCCCGTGGAACGCGGCCCGAAGGATCTCCGCGCCCTGCCGCGGTGGCTGCGCGGCGAGACGGCGCGCGAGCCCGGCACGGCGCCAGAGGGTTACGGCGCGTACGCGATCGAGATCATCGCGGAGATCAACCACGCGCCCGACCTCGACGCGGGATCGATCCGTGATGCCGCCCGGCGCTACCGCGCGAGCGGCGCCGACGTGATCGACGTCGGTTGCAATCCCGGCTCGACGTGGACCGGGATCGGGGACGTCGTCCGCATGCTCCGAGACGAGGGGCACCGGGTGGCGATCGACACGTTCGACGTCGAGGAAATCCGCCGAGGCGTCGCGGCGGGCGCCGAGCTCGTCCTCAGCGTCCATGGCGACAACCTCGAGGTGGCCCGCGATCTCGGCTGCGAGGTGGTGGCGATCCCCGACGATCCGCGGACGCTCGGCGGGCTGGACGAGACGGTGGGCCGGCTGCGCGAGTGGGGCGTGCCCCACCGCATCGATCCGATCATCGAGCCGATCGGCATCGGACTTGCCGCCTCGCTGTCGCGCTACGTCGAGGTGCGCCGGCGATACCCCGACACGGCGATTCTGATGGGCATCGGCAACCTGACGGAGCTCACCGACGTCGACTCCGCGGGCGTCAACGCGCTGCTGATAGGTTTCTGCGAGGAGCTCCACATCGGCAGCGTGCTGACCACCGAGGTGATCAACTGGGCGCGCGGGTCCGTGCGCGAGATCGATATCGCGCGACGCCTGATGCACCACGCCGTCTCCGAGGGGATCCCGCCGAAGAACATCGTCTCCGACCTGATCTGCCGCGCCGATCCCGAGATCCTCGAGCAGGGTCAGGAGGCGCTCGACGAGCTCGCCCGCAGCGTCCGCGACCCCAACTTCCGGATCTTCGCCGAGCGGGGCGAGATCCACTGCATCAGCCGTGACGTGTACGCGCGGGACGCCGACCCCTTCGAGCTCTTCGACCGTCTTGACGTCGGCGACCCGTCGCACGCGTTCTACCTCGGATACGAGATGGCGAAGGCCCTGATCGCGCTCCAGCTCGGGAAGCAGTACCGGCAGGACGAGGCGCTTCGCTGGGGATACCTCACCATCGAGGAGAAGAGCCACTACGACCGCCGGCACCCCGAGGCCCGCGGCCGCGCGCGCGAGCGCGGCGACCCGGGGGAGGCCGGCGATACGGAGGCGGACGATGGCGGGTAGCGCGGGCGAGAGCGGCGCCGGCAGCGCCCCGGTGACCTCCGGCGAGCCGATCGTGCGCGAGCTCGACCCACCGCCTGCGGTCTGGGACGCGTTCCTGCGGCTGCGGCGACTGCCGGGCGCGATCCTGCTCGACAGCGCGCTCGAGCTCGAGAACCTCGGCCGTTTCTCGTTCGTCACCGCAGACCCGTTCGAGCGGATTCGCATCGAGACGTCACGCGACGATCCCCGCGATGCGGGACCGAGCGGCGGCCCGTTCGCGACGCTGCGGGTGATCCTGGCCCGCTTCCGCGCGCCGACCGTGCCCGGGCTGCCGCCGTTTCAGGGCGGCGCGGCCGGGCTGTTCTCTTACTCGCTCGGACGCCACATCGAGCGCCTGCCGCGCCCGGAACGCGACCGCCTCCGCGTCCCCGACCTCCTGATGGGCATCCACGACTGGGTGCTCGCGTACGACCACGCCGTCAGGCGCGCCTGGATCGTGTCGCACGGGTTCCCGGCGAGCGGCGACGATCGGCGGCGACGCGCGCGAGAACGCATCGACCTCGTCATGCGCCTCCTCGATGGCGCACCGCTCGCCGAAGACGCGGGACGTGACTGGCGCGGCGACGACGATGCGCTCGGCGACGAGCTGCGGCGGACCTCATGGCCGGTCGGCGACCTGCCCCGCGTCCTGAGCAACTTCGATCGCCCGGCGTACCTCGAGGCGGTCGGTCGAGCGATCGAGTACGTCCATGCGGGCGACGTCTTCCAGGTCAACCTCTCGCAGCAGCTCTGGGCGCCGCTCGACGCCTCGCCGCTCGAGCTCCATCGCCGCCTGCGCGAGCGCAACCCGACCACCTTCGCGGCCTACTTCGAGCCGGCGGACGAAAGTTTCGTCCTCGTCAGCGCGTCGCCGGAGCGCTTCCTGCGCGTCGACGCCGGCGGTGTCGTCGAGACGCGACCGATCAAGGGCACGCGACCGCGCGGCACGTTCGCGGAGGAGGACCGCTTCTCGCGCGACGCGCTGCGCGAGAGCTCGAAGGACCGCTCCGAGAACGTCATGATCGTCGACCTCCTGCGCAACGACCTGTCGCGCGTCTGCGCGCCGGGAACCGTCGAGGTCTCCGATCTCTTCGGCGTCGAGACCTACCCCTCGATCCACCACCTGGTCTCGGCGGTGCGAGGGCGGCTCGAGCCCGGACGCGACGCGCTCGACCTTCTCGCCGCTGCGTTTCCCGGCGGATCGGTCACCGGCGCCCCGAAGATCCGCGCCATGGAGATCATCGCCGAGCTCGAGCCCGACGCGCGCGGCGCCTACTGCGGCTGCCTCGGCTACCTCGGCTTCGACGGCGTCCTGGACACGAGCATCCTGATCCGCACCGCCACCGCGTCCCGTGGCTGGCTGCACTTCCCGGTCGGCGGCGGAATCGTCGCGGACTCGACCCCGGAGCACGAGTACCGCGAGACGATCGACAAGGCGAGGGGCATGGTGTGGGCGATTGATTAACGTCCCCGTACCCGTACCCGTTCCCGTTCCCGTCCCCGTGCCCGAAGAGTCCGCTCGACTCCGCCGGCAAGAAACGGTCCGCAGATTACGCAGATTACGCAGATTGAGAAACGCTCGTGCTCGGACATCGGAGTCGGAATCGGTCATCGGAGTCGGAATCGGACCCGACAGTTGAAAAAAGCAGGTCTCTTCCCCGCGTGTCGCCCTTGAAATCAGGGTTGTTCCGAGCCCCGCCGTCGTCTCGGCAGATCGCACCGCGAGTGAGGTTCGCCGAGAGGCGAAAGCACGCCGCGCGGGCGGTCGGGTACGGGAGGACGACGTCGGGAAGACGGAACACGGATACGGAGCACGAGCACGGGCCCAACCCCGGCCTGGACGGTGGACCGTGACCCGTGGACCGTGACCCGTGGACCGTGTGCCGTGACCGTGACCGTGACTGTGACCGTCGAGCCTCGAAGCGCTTCATGGAAACCTCCGACCGTGGGAGAGAAAGAGTTCGTGGCCGCCGGCCCAGTGCGGCGGCGCTTTCTCTCCGCGCACGCGGAGCGCAGGGCGGGTCAAGAGCGACGAAGTCGCCGAGCGAAGCG
>JBFFXF010000200.1:0-13681 GCA_041569895.1 Planctomycetota bacterium
ACGAGGAGCGCGCCGCGACCGCCGGCGTCAATTTCGACGGCACCACGCGCGTCGAGATCCGCCGCAGCGAGGACTTCGATTTCTCCGGAAAGGACTTCTCGGTCCTGGCGCGGATCAAGACGCGCAAGGGCGGCACGATCCTCGCCAGCGCGCCGGCGCGCGGCGAGTGGAAGCCGGACGGCGTCACGTTCTTCGTGCGCGGCGGGAGGCTCTGCTACGACATCGGCTGGGTCGGCGTCGTACAGTCACGCCGGCGGGTCGCCGACGGCGAGTGGCACGACGTCCTGTTGACCTTCGACAGCTCGAGCGGCGTGTCGCGTCTCTACGTCGACGGTGAGCTCGACGGCGAGCGGTCGCTGCGTCCGCAGGGCGAGGAGACCGGACACCGCGTGCGCATCGGCTACACCTCGCCGGACTTTCCGGATCCCAGCTCGTTCGTCGGCTCGATCGAGGAGGTGCGTTTCTACCAGCGGCGGGTCGATCCCGCCTCGCCGCGCGTCGCCGACGGACTGGTGGCTCACTGGCGCCCCGCCGAGGCGACCGGTGGAGTCGTTCCCGATCTCAGCGGCAACGGCCGATCGGGCGACGTCGCGACGGTCGACGGCGCCGGTGGAGGCGATGGCGCGGACTCCGGAATCCTGGCGGCGACGCTCGCGGCGGGACCGGAGGTCGCGACGTGGGTCGGCACTCCCGACGGCCACCTGCGGCTCCGGATCCCGGCGGGCGAGCCGACGAAGATACGCGTCGTGCTGACGCGCATCGCCGGCGTCGAGGACGCACCGGGCCTCGCGGCCTTCGCCTCGAAGCTGCCGCCGCCCGCGGACCTCAAATTGATGACCGCCGGTGGCGAGGGGCGCTGGAAGGAGGTCGTGAAGACGCAGTCGAGCGTCCTCGGTCGTCCCGCCGGCCCGTACGTCGTCGACACCATCACCGCGCCCGACGACAACCCCTGGGACTGCTGGATGCGGCTCGGCGGGTTCGACTTCTTCCCCGACGGCAAGCGCGCCGCGGTCTGCACGTGGATGGGCGACGTGTGGACGGTCGACGGGCTCGGCGCGGAGCTCGGCGAGCTCACCTGGCGCCGCATCGCCGGAGGGCTCTATCAGCCGCTCGGCCTGAAGATCGTCGGGGGCGTGATTCACGTCCTCGGTCGCGACCAGATCACGCGGCTCCATGACCTCGACGGCGACGGCGAGACCGACTTCTACGAGAACTTCAACAACGATGCCCAGGCGACCGAGCACTTCCACGAGTTCGCCTCGGGGCTGCAGACCGACGCCGCCGGGAACTTCTACTACATGAAGGGCGGCCGCCACGCGCTCGACTCGGTGACGCCGCAGCACGGGTCGCTGATCCGCGTCTCGGCCGACGGCAGCCGGTCGGAGATGGTCGCGTACGGCTTCCGCGCCCCGAACGGCCTCTGCGTCAATCCGAACGGCTCGTTCATCGGCAGCGACCAGGAGGGCCACTGGACGCCGGCGAACCGCATCAACTGGATCGAGCCCGGCAGCTATTCCGGCTATCAGTGGAGCGGCGGCTACCACGCGAACAAGCCGGAGGACTGGGGTCGTCCCCTCTGCTGGATTCATCCCGAGATGGATCGCTCGCCGGCCGAGCAGCTCTGGGTCACCAGCGACCGCTGGGGGCCGCTCGGCGGCGGGTTGCTGTCGCTCTCCTACGGCACCGGACACGTCTACCTCGTGCCGTGGGAGGAGGTCGACGGCCGCAAGCAGGGCGGCGTCGTCAAGCTGCCGATCGAGATCTTCCCGACCGGCGTGATGCGCGGTCGCTTCCACCCCGGCGACGGCCAGCTCTACGTCTGCGGGCTCTTCGGCTGGTCGAGCAATCGGACGAAGCCGGGAGGTCTCTACCGGGTGCGGTGGACCGGCAGACCGGTCCACGCGCCGGTCCGCCTCCACGCCACGACGGACGGCGTCCTCATCGTCTTCAGCGATCCGCTGGACCGACGCCGCGCCGGTCGTGCCGGCAGCTACGTCATCGAGCAGTGGAACTACCGCCGCACCGCGCAGTACGGATCGAAGGAGTACCGCGTCTCCGATGGGAGCCGGGGGCGCGATCAGGTCGCCATCGAGTCGGTGCGGGTCTCGGAGGACGGCCGGTCGGTCTTCCTGGCGATTCCGGACATGAAGCCGTGCATGCAGATGCGCATCCGCTACCGCCTGCGCGGCGCCGACGGGTCGCGCATATCGCAGGACATCTACAACACCGTGCACGCGCTGGGCGATCCGGCGCCGCTGCTCCGGGGTTTCTGATTCGACAGGGGTGAGATGCGAGGGGCGGACGCTCCTCGCGATGCTTCGAGGGTTGGAGGTTTCCATGAGTTTTTCGACTCGTTCGCATTGGCTGATCACGCTTCTCGCGTTCGTGCTCGCGGTGCCGGCGGCGCGGGCGCAGACGCTGGTCTCGCACTGGTGCTTCGAGGAGCGCCAGGGGTCCGTCGCGGCGGACCGCGTCGGCAACAACGACGCCGAGCTCATCGACATGGACCCACTCACCGCGTGGGTCCCGGGCGAAGCCGGTCTCTCCGCGCTGCGTTTCGACGGCGAGGATGACTTTCTCCTGGTGCAGGACTCCGAGTTTTACGACCTCGCGGCGGACTTCACGTGGGCGGCCTACGTCCGGACCGATAACCCGAACGCCGGCGGCATCATCGCGAAGTCGCCGACCGAGGACGACTGGACGATGGGAGCGATCGCGCTCTTCATCCGTGAGGGGCTGGTCGGATTCGATGTCGGATACATCGACGTCGTCGATGCCGTTTTCCCGATCGGCGACGGTGAGTGGCACCTCGTGACCATGACGGTCGAGTTCAACATCACCGACGATGGGCTCGATCGCGTGCAGATCTACGTCGACGGCTTTCAGGGCGCCGTCAAGGAGGACTGGGACATCGAGGAATTCGGGGCGCCGCCGGGGGATTTCAAGATCGGCTTCGCGAGCCCGGACTTCCCGGAGGAAGGTTCCCACTTCGACGGCCTCATCGACGACGTCAAGGTCTGGCAGGGGGCGCTGACGCCCGAGCAGGTCGAGATCAGCCTCGACCAGGTCGGCGAGGACTGCGAGCTCAACCCGCCGGTCTGCGACGACCCGGCGGACACGCACTGCAACGAGATCACGCGCGGGGGGCCCGACGGCGGCGTCGCCGGGCTGTACACGTTCACCGTCAACGCCACCGACGACGGTGGCGATGACGTCTTCTTCGAGTTCACGTTCGACAACGGCATCGACGAGCCGACGACCGTGACCTCGACCGAGAACGAGATCGAGCGGCGGCTGCGTCCCGGGACGTGGACGGTCTCGGTGACCGTCGACGACGACCCGTGGTGCGACGACGCCGCGGCCGACGCAACCTGCTCGACCGGTCCGTTCGAGGTGCTGCCGATCCCGCCGCAGCTCGTCGCGCACTACTGCATGGAGGAGCGTTCCGGCGCTGTCGTCTCGGACGCCACGGGCGGCACCGAGGGAGTGCTGGTCGGTCTCGACGGCGAGGAGATCGTCGAGGTCGAGTTCCCGGACGGCGTGTGGGCGCCCGGCTGCGTCGGCTCGGCCGGCATCAATCCCGGTCAGAACGAGAGCTTCGTCGTCATCGAGGACCCCGCGGAGCGCATCGTGCTCTCCGACAGCTTCACGATCGTGGCGACGATCCGCACCGACGAGGAATCGGCGGGCACCATCTTCTCGCAGGGCACGCTCGAGGACGTCGAGCCGGGCGAGCACCACTTCTTCGTCGAGGAGGGCCTGCTCATCTACGACGTCGGCGAGCTCGGTTTCCTCGAGTCGACCGCCTTCGTCGCCGACGGCGAGTGCCACCACGTCGCCATCGTCGTCGAGCGCGACGTCCTCGACGAATTCGACACCATGCAGTTCTACGTCGACGCCATCCCCGACGCGTCGAGCAGCGCCTTCGATCTGCAGGCGTTCGGGGACGAGATCGAGGGCGGGAAGAGGATCGGCATGGGATCGATCTACTTCCCGGACGAGCCGCTCTTCCGCGGCGTCATCGACAACGTCAAGATCTGGAACTTCGCGCTCACGCAGGAGGACATCGAGCTCGACTTCGAGGCGGAGAACGAGGGCTGTCCGTCCGAGCCGCCGGTCTGTCCCGCCGCCGGGTCGGAGGAGGACGGCGACTCGAGTTGCTCGGAGATCCTCGTCTCGGGACCGGGAGGCGACCTCGAGGGCGTCTGGGAGATCGAGGTGATCGCCGAGGACGCCACGGACGACGAGCTCTTCTTCACCATCGAGCTGCTCGGCACGAACGAGGCCGGCGAGCCGGAGGAGATCACGCTGACGCAGTTCGCCGAGCCGTTCTTCGAGGTCGGGCTCGACCCGGGCGACTGGAGCGTCTCGGCGACCGTCGACGACGATCTCTTCTGCGACGACGAGTCCGCCGGCGCGACGTGCGACGCCGTCCAGTTCACCGTCGTGGCGATCCCGGACGAGCTCGTCGCCTCGTTCTGCTTCGAGGACGACGAGCCGGATTTCACCGAGGACGTGGTGAGCTTCCTCGGTGCGGATCTCGTCGTGTTTCCGGAGGATGTCGGCGACGGCGAGCCCCCGGTGCGCGAGGAGGGCGTGCTCGACAGCGGCAACGCGCTCCGTTTCGACGGCGTCGACGACGCCATGGTGATCGAGCCGCACCCGGCGATGGACGTTCGCAAGAGCTACACGATCGCCGCGACCATCCTCGCCGGCGAGGACCCCGACGGCCGCGGGCCGGATCCGAACGCCGGCTCGATCTGGATCCTCGGTCCCGAGATCGACGACAGCGGCGATCAGCCGGGCGTCCAGAACCTGTTCGTGCACGAGGGAGCGGTCCGGTTCACCGTGCTCTTCGTGGGCGAGATGCCGATCGGCGCGGCGGCGCCCGTCAACGACGGCGAGCCGCACCGCGTCCTGCTGTCGGTCGACGCGGACTTCGAGGGCGAGCTCGACGCGGCCAGGCTCTACATCGACGGCGCGCTCGCCTCGGAATGGGAGGACGACTTCCAGGGCGGCGGGCTCTTCTTCGACGGCCCGAACGAGACGCGCATGCGCGTCGGTTTCAGCGCCTTCGACTGGCCGTCGGCGGACTTCGAGCCGAGCAACGACCGCGATATCAACCACTTCAACGGCTGGATCGACGACGTCAAGTTCTGGAGCTACGCGCTCAGCGAGGAGGAGGCGCTCGACGATTTCGACGAGCCGGGCGCCAACTGCGAGCCCAGCGGCGCGCCGTTCCAGCGCGGCGACAGCAACGGCGACGGCGCCGTCAACATCTCGGATCCGTCCTACAACTTGAACTTCCTCTTCCTCGGCGGTCCGGAGCCGCCCTGCCTCGCCGCGGCCGACACGAACGGCGACGGCGACGTCAACATCTCCGATCCGTCGTACAACCTGAACTTCCTCTTCCTCGGTGGACCGCAGCCGGACGAGCCGTTCCCCGACTGCGGCCTCGGCACGGAGATGGACCTCGAGCTCGGGTGTGAGGAGGTCTCGCTCGCCTGCCAGTGACGGGCGGAGAAAGAAAGGGGATCGATGGGAGCGCGACTCGGACCCGTCCTCTTGCTCGCGGCGACGCTCTGTCCCGCGTCGGTGACCGGACGGGTGGTCATCAACGAGCTGATGGCCGACAACGAGTCGTTCGTCGAGGATCCCGAGCGGCCGGGTGAGTTCGACGACTGGGTCGAGCTCCACAACGACGGCGACGAGCCGGCGGGCGTCGGCGGCATGTATCTCACCGATGACGTCGACGACCGCACCCGGTGGCGCATTCCGGACGGCACGGTGATCCCGGCCGGCGGACATCTCGTGCTCTGGGCCGACGGCCAGCCGGAGCAGGGCCCGTTGCACATGCCGTTCAGGCTCTCCGCCGGTGGCGAGACCGTGATGCTCGTCGGCCGGGACGGCGTCACACCGGTCGACTCGATCCGTTTCGAGTCGATGCAGGAGGACGTCTCGCTCGGCCGCTTCCCCGACGGCGGCGATCGCTGGCTGGTCATGCGCGAGCCGACGCCGGGCGCCGCCAACGTCGTCGGCCAGGCGACCGCGGTCGAGTTCTCGGCGCCGGGCGGGACCTTCACCGGCGAGCTCGAGCTCGAGCTGCGCGCGGACTCGCCGGACGCCACCATCCTCTACACGCTCGACGGCACCGAGCCACGCGAGGCGGATGCGCTGCGGTACACGGGACCGATCCGGCTCGACGCCACGACGCGCGTGCGTGCCCGCGCCCTCGAGGACGGTCTCCTGCCGGGCGTCGTCTCGAGCGAGGCCTACTTGGCGCTCGACGAGAGTGTGCTCGGGTTCGAGTCGAACCTGCCGATCGTCGTGATCGACACCCTCGGCGTGGACATCGATTCGTTGACGGCGCGTCCGCGGCGATTCCGCACCGTGCTCGCGGCCTTCATCGACACCTCGGGAGCGAGCCGTCGCGCCGCCATCGGCGATCGTGCGGACTTCGCGGGCCACGGCGGTCTCCACGTTCGAGGCTCGAGCACGGTGCAGTACCCGAAGAAGCAGTACGCGTTCGAGACACGGGACGAGGAGGACCGCGATCGCGACGTGTCGCTGCTCGGGCTTCCCGCCGAGTCCGACTGGGTGCTCCACGCGCCCTATTCCGACAAGACGCTGATGCGCAACCACCTGATGTACCTCTGGAGCAACCGCGCGGGACGCTACGCGCCGCGGACGCGCTTCTGCGAGGTCCTCATGACGCGCCGCGGGCGGCCGATCTCGATGGCGGACTACCGCGGCGTCTACGTGCTGATGGAGAGGATCAAGCGCGGTCCGGACCGCGTCGACATCGCGCCGTTGCGACCGGAGCACGGCGCCGAGCCGGAGATCACCGGCGGCTACCTGCTGAAGAAGGACTGGATCGATGGCGAGATGTTCTTCACGACGAGCACCTACCGCGACAACCTGATCTACGTCGATCCCGCCGGCGCCGAGCTCACCGGGCCGCAGCGGGCGTGGCTGAAGCGCCATTTCGACGAGTTCGAGCGGGCGCTCGCGGGGCCGCGGTTCGCCGATCCCCAGCTCGGCTACGCGCGATACATCGACGTCGACTCGTTCTCCGACCACCACCACTTCGTGGAGCTCGCGCGCAACGTCGACGGGTTCGTCCTCAGCACGTTCCTCTCGAAGGAGCGCGACGGCAAGATCGCCATGGGCCCCATCTGGGACTACAACGGGGCGCTCGGCGGCGCCAACTACTTCTGCGCGTGCCAGACGGCGGGATGGCACCACCAGTTCGACGAGCGCGACTGCCGCGAGTGCGCGGAGGGCGGCGCGACGTTCCCGGCCGACAACCCGAACGGGTACCGCTGGTACACGCGGCTCTTCGAGGACCCCGCGTTCCGGCGCCGCCACGCGGAGCGCTGGGGCGACCTGCGCGCGGGACCGCTGCGCACCGATCGGCTGCTCGCCGACATCGAGAACGTCGTCGATCTGCTCACCGACGGCGGCGCGCCCGAGAACGCGGTGACCAGAAACTTCACCCGCTGGCGGATCCTCGACACCTTCGTGTGGCCGAACTTCTTCGTGCGCGGCACGCACGAGGAGCACGTCGCGTGGATGCGCGAGTGGGTCGTCGATCGGCTGGCCTGGATGGACGGACAGTTGACCGTGCCGCCGGCGCTCGAGCCGCCGGGCGGCGAGGTCGCACGCGGGACCGAGGTGACCATCAGCGCGCCGTCCGGCGATGTCTTCTACACGATCAACGGCCCCGATCCGCGCGGCGACGACGACGAGCCCGCGCCGGAGGCGGTCCGCTTCGAGGAGCCGATCGTCATCACGGCGAACACGAGGATCCGCGCGCGGGCCCGCCTCTCGTCGGACCTCTGGAGCGAGGCGGTCGAGGGAGTCTACGTCACGGACACGGTCTCGGTGGCGATCACCGAGATCATGTACAACCCGGCGCCGCCGCCGGCCGGGAGCCCGTTCTCGCGACGCAATTTCGAGTTCGTCGAGTTGCTCAACACGGGACGGGAGACCGCGAATCTCGCCGGCTTCGCGTTCACCGGACGGCTGCGCTTCGAGTTTCCCGAGAGCGACGCGTCGATCGTCGCGCCAGGCGCTCACGTGCTCGTGGTCGAGAGCGTCGAGGCGTTCGGCTCGAGGTACGACGCGAGCGTGGTGACCATCGCGGGCGAGTTCGAGGGCATCCTCGCCAACACCAGCCAGGAGATCGTGCTCGAGGGATCGGTCGGCGAGCCGGTGCTCCGGTTCACCTACCGGGACTGGTATCCCGAGACCGACGGCGCGGGCCACTCCCTCGTGCTCGTCGACCCGACGAGCCCGCCGGAGACCTGGAGCGACGCCGCCGCATGGCGACCGAGCGAGTCCCCCGGCGGCTCACCCGGACGCGCCGACAGCGATGCCGGACGCCAGCTCCCCGCCGACGTCAACCAGGACGGCCGGCTGAACATCTCCGACGCCGTCGAGACCCTGCGGGCGCTCTTCGCCGCGAATGGACGACTGCCGTGCGCCACCGAGGAGGCGAACACGGCGCTGGCCGACGCCAACGGCGACGGCCGGGTCGATCTGTCGGATGCGGTGAGGGTCCTCGGGTATCTGTTCTCGAGGGGCGAGCCGCCGGTTGCGGGGACGGGGTGTGTGGTGGTTGTGGGGTGTCCGGATATCTGCACCGGGGAGTAACGTTCCCGTCCCCGTTCCAGTGCCCGTGCTCGTCCTCGAGGGCTCGGGGCGTCGCGACTGACTCGCAGACGGAGACAGAGGACCGAGACCGATGCCGACTCCGAGACCCGACTCCGAGACCCGATACCGATACCGATTCCGATTCCGATTCCGACTCCGATACCGATCAATGGCGATCGCCGGGTCCCCTCTCTCAATCTGCGTAATCTGCGTTCCCGTCACCGTCGTCCGCGCCCTTGCTGCCCCCAATCCTTCTCATACCCCCCCTCGCCGATATATAATCCCCGCTTCCACACAGCCCCCAATCTGCGTCATCTGCGGACCGCTCAGCCGGAGTCGGAACCATCCCACGCCCCAGAACACTCGCCTGTCTTCTCGCCGCCGTCGCGCTCCTCTTCTCTTCCGCGAGCGGCGACGACGAGGTCCCCGGCGCCGCGCCGGATGCGGTCGCGCTCGAGACCGACGGCGCGCGGGAGTTGCTCGGCCGCTACTGCTTTCGCTGTCACGGCGCCGAGCGGCAGCGTGGGGATCTCGATATCGAGAGCGCGCTCGAGGCGCGTCCGCTGGTCAAGCGGCTCGATCTGTGGAAGAACGTGCTCGCGCGGCTGCGCAACGAGGAGATGCCTCCCCGGAAGGCGCGGCAGCCGGCCGCCGCCGAGCGCGCCGGGCTGGTCTCGTGGCTCGATCGGGAGATCAACGAGTTCGACTACGATTCCGTCGACGATCCCGGATTCGAGCCGGTGCGGCGGCTGACGCGGGTCGAGTACGCCAACACGATGCGGGATCTCCTCGGCGTCGATCTCGATCTGGTGGCGCGCTTCCCCGCCGACCTCAGCGGCACGAGCGGCTTCGAGAACAGCGCCAACACGCTCTTCATGCAGCCGGATCTCCTCGAGCGCGTCATCACCGCGGCCGAGGACGCGATCGAGGCGGCGCTGCCGGCCTCGCGAACGACGCCGGAGGACGAGGCGCGCTTCCGGCGGATCTTCGTGGCGCTGCCCGGAGGCGACACGTCGCCCGTGGACGCGGCGCGCGCCATCCTCGACCGCTTTCTCCTGCGCGCCTACCGGCGGCCGCCGACCGGGGCCGAGGTCGACGAGGTCCTCGGGCAGTTCCGCTCGGCGCTCGAGGCGGGCGCGTCGTTCGAGGACGCGGTCAAGAGGGCGTTGCGCGTGCCGCTGGTCTCGCCGCACTTCCTGCTGCGAGTCGAGGCGGCGTGCGACACCGACGCGTCGTGGCAGATCGACGATTGGGAGCTCGCCAGCCGGCTCTCCTACTTCCTGTGGGCATCGATGCCCGACGACGAGCTGCTCGAGCTCGCGCGGCGCGGTGAGCTCGGCAAGCCGGACGTGCTCGCGTCGCAGGTCGATCGCATGATCGCCGACCGGCGGTCGTCGACGCTCGGGACGGTGTTCGCCGCGCAGTGGCTCGGCTTCGACAAGCTCGGCGTCCGCGTGCGACTCGATCCGATCGAAAACCCCTGGTGCACCGACACGCTGATGGACGCGATGAAGGCGGAGTCGGCGATGTTCTTCGTGGCGCTGATTCGTGACGACGAGCCGATCACGCGGCTCGTCGACGGGCGGTTCACGTTCCTCAACGAGGAGCTCGCGCGCTTTTACCGCATCAGGGGCGTCACGGGCGAGGCGATGCGCCGCGTCGCGCTGACGACGCCGTTGCGCGGCGGCGTCTTCGGCCAGGCGAGCATCCTGGCGACGACGTCCTACCGGGACCGCACCAGCCCGGTGCTGCGCGGGCGGTGGATCCTCGCCGACTTTCTCGGCACGCCGCCGCCACCGCCGCCGCCCGACGCGGGAGAGATCCCCGAGGAGATCGAGGAGAACGACCGCCTCACCATGCGCGAGAAGCTCGAGCTCCACCGGCGCAAGCCGCAGTGCCGCTCGTGTCACGATCAGATCGATCCGCTCGGCTTCAGTCTCGAGCACTACGGCCGTTTCGGTCGCTGGCGCGAGCGGCGCGACGGCCGGCGGATCGACGCGCGGGCGCGGCTTCCCGATGGCACCGAGTTCGAGGGTCTCGAGGGTCTTCGCCGGGTGATCCTCGCGAAGCGACGCGACGATCTCGTCCGGCAACTGACTCGCAAGATGCTGTCGTACGCGCTCGGACGGCAGCTCGAGTACTACGACGAGGCGGCGGTGCGCAGGGCGGTCGCCGCGCTCGAGCGCGATGGCCTGCGGTTCCGCGACTTGATCCGCGAGATCGTCACCAGCTATCCTTTCCGATTCAAGAAGAACCGAGCCACCCAGGAGAGCGCCGGAGCGACGCGATGAACGAGAACTGGAGAATCTCCCGCAGGACCATGCTTCGAGGCGTCGGCGCGGCGATGGCGCTGCCCTTCCTCGACGTTATGGAAGCCGTCGGGTCAGTCGCTCCGCCCGCATCGAGCCGGCCCGTGCGCCTGGCGTACCTCTACATCCCCAACGGCACGCCCGACGGATCGTGGGCTCCGAAAAGGGCGACCAGGAGGGGCACGCTGATGCGGCTGAACAGGTGGATGCGGCCGCTCGAGCCCTTCAAGCGCGACATCATTGTTCCGACGAACATGTGGACGCCACGGGGCAACGGCCACGGCGCCGGCACCGCGACGTGGCTCACCGGCGGCGGGTACGATTCGAAGCGAATCGATGCGGGCGGCGTCTCGGCCGACCAGATCGCGGCGCGGCACGTCGGGCGCGACACGCTGCTACCGTCTCTCGAGCTGTCGGTGCGGGGCGAGGGGTTCTTCTCGAACGACCTGGCGCGAAACACCATCTCCTGGGCGGCGAGCGATCGCCCGGCGAGTCGCGAGGTGGACCCGCGCGCCGTCTTCGACCGCATGTTCCGGCGGCCCGGCGAGGGCGCGGTGGATCGGAGCGTGCTCGACATCGTCCTCGGGCACGCCAGGGGTTTGCGCGGGCGCGTCAGCGCGTCCGATCGACGGAAGGTCGACGAGTACCTCGAGTCGGTGCGGGCCATCGAGCGACGCCTCGACTTCGCCGATTCGCGATCGCGGGAGGCGGTGCGGGCCGGCGAGCTCACCGACTCGCTGATCCGGCCGCGGCCGGGAATCCCCACCGACCATCGCGAGTACGTTCGTTTGATGCTCGACATGATGGTGCTCGCGTTCTGGTCAGACGCCACTCGCGTGTGCACGTTCATGCTCGATCACGGCCAGAGCAACCGCTATTTCAACTTCATCCCGGGCGTGCGCGGGACCTGGCACGCGCTCTCGCACTATCGCGACATCAGCGGCAAGACCGAGGACGACGACGGCAAGACGTCATGGGACTCGGTCGAGTCGAAGCGCGACATGTACAGCGCGGTGACCATGTGGCACACGGAGCAGGTGGCGTACCTGCTCGGCCGTCTCCGACAGATCGACGACGGCGACGGGACGTTGCTCGACAACTCGATGATCGTCTACGGCTCCAGCCTCGCCGACGGCCACGAGCACGACTCGCGCGACCTGCCGCTCCTCGTCGGGGGGCGCGCCGGCGGCGCGTTCAAGCCCGGTCGCGTCGTGCGTTTCTCGCGCCCGACCAGCATGTCCCGTCTCCACCTCACCCTGCTCCAGCGCGCCGGCGCCGATGTTCGCGAGTTCGGCGGGGCGACGGAGCCCTTGAACGAGCTCGGGGGTTGACCGATGTCGACGGCAATGCGAGTCCTTCTCGTTCTCGCGATCACCATCGCTGCGGTGACGCCGCACTCCTGCGCGACCGTCGCGCAGACGATCGTCAATCGCGACATGACCCGCGCCGACGTCGAGCGATGGCTCCAGGAGCTGTCGAACTGGGGACGGTGGGGCGCGGCGGACGAGCTCGGCGCGATGAACCTCATCACGCCGACAAAGCGGCGGCTCGCCGCTCGGCTCGTCTCCGACGGCGTGTCGGTGTCTCTCGCGCGTGACGTCGAGAAGTCGTCAGCACCCGACAACCCGCTGCCCTTCGTCCACACCATGCTGGCGACCGGAGCAGACGAGGGGCAGTGGTGCATGGACAACTACAGCGTGTCCTTCCACGGCTACGCTCACTCGCACATCGACGCGCTCTGCCATATCTTCCACGAGGGGAAGATGTACAACGGCTTCTCGAGGGACGCCGTCGTCCCGGGCGGCGCGCAGAAGCTCGACATCCAGAACCTGAAGAAGGGCATCTTCACGCGCGGCGTCCTCATCGACGTGCCGCGCCTCAGGGGCGTTCCCTACCTCGAGCCGGGAACGGCGATCTACACCGAGGACCTCGCGGCGTGGGAGCGCCGGGCCGGAGTGCGCGTCGCGGCGGGTGACGTGCTGCTCATCCGCACCGGACGCTGGGCGCGCCGCGACACCGTCGGCCCCTGGAGCGTCGACGAGCAGGGCGCTGCCGGCCTCCACGTCTCCTGCGCGAAGTGGCTGCGCGACCGCGACATCGCCATCCTCGGCAGCGACGCGGCGAGCGACGTGATGCCGTCGGGCATCGAGGGCATGTCGCACCCCGTCCACCTGCTGCTGCTCCACTCGATGGGCGTGCACATCCTCGACAACCTCGACCTCGAAACCCTCGCCGAATCCTGCGCCAAACGAGACCGCTGGAGCTTCCTCCTGACAGCGGCCCCCCTGGCCGTCGAGGGCGGCACGGGCTCGCCTTTGAATCCCATCGCTACCTTTTGACGTTCCCGTCCCCGTGCCCGGCGAGGCTGCTCGTCGCCGCTGGCGAGCTCTGACGGCAGGAAAGCCGGCGACGCTCGACTCTTCGCATCGACGGCGCCTAACGCAGATGGCGCAGATCGAGGCAGACCGAACAACGATCACCTTTCATCGGAGTCGGAGTCGGAGTCGGTGTCGGCGGAATCGGACCTCGGACTCGGACCTCGGTCTCTGCCCCCGGCCCTCTGATCTCCGATCTCTGTTCTCGGTCTCTGTCTCCGACTCCGTCTCGGTCACCGACTCCGCTTGCCCGGCCCCGACGTCGGACATGGAGGCGACGACGCAGACTTTCGGGACCGGGGACGGGAACGGGAACGGGAACGAGGACGAAGGGGCTCTACT
>JBFFXF010000201.1:0-13470 GCA_041569895.1 Planctomycetota bacterium
CGACTCAGCGACGCCGCCGCCCCCCGCCGCACAGGAAACCCCGCCCATCGAGTCGGAGTCGGTCATCGGAGTCGGTATCGGTGTCGGCCATCGGTATCGGAGTCGGTCATCGGACTCCGATACCAGAGTTTCGAGGACGGGAACGGGCACGGGAACGGGCACGGGAACGGGTACGGGTACGGGTACGGGTACGTTTTTGCAACGATGGGGTCGGAGTCGGTGTCGGAATCGGTCATCGGTCGTCGGTCTCCGAGTCGGAAAACGGCCATCCGCGAGGACGAGGACGAGGACGACGCAGGGGCCTCGCCCCGGACCCGACGGCTCAGCCGGCGTCGAGCGCCCTCCTGAGAATGCCGCCGGCCGCCTCCAGCAGCTCCCGCGCGCGCTTCGCCGGCACGTCCCTTCTGGCCATGACGATCGCGACCTTCACGTTCGAATCCGCCGCGTCGAGCAGCTCGCGGGCCCTCGGCCCGTCGACTCCGCCGATGCGCTGGATCAGACGCCTCGCCCGGGCGATCAGCTTCTGGTTCACGGGGCGGAGGTCGACCATGAGATTGTCGTGGACCTTGCCGAGGCGAATCATCGAGGCGGTGGTGATCATGTTGAGCGCCATCTTCGTCGCCGTGCCGGCCTTCATGCGGGTCGAGCCGGCGATCACCTCCGGGCCGACGAGGAGCTCGATCACGTGGTCCGCCGGATGCGCGCCGCGCGTCTCGTCGTGGATCCGGTTGCAGGTCACCAGGCACGTGGTCGCGCCGGCTCGTCTCGCCGTGGCGAGCGCGCCGAGGACGAACGGCGTCCTGCCGCTCGACGCGATGCCGACGACGACGTCGTCGCGGCCGACATCGAGACCGTGCATCGCGGCGGCGCCATCCTCCGGCGAGTCCTCCGCGCCCTCGATGGA
This sequence comes from Planctomycetota bacterium, assembly GCA_041569895.1. GTDB lineage: Bacteria > Planctomycetota > UBA8108 > UBA8108 > JACQVS01 > JBFFXF01. The sequence continues at coordinate 905 of JBFFXF010000201.1, forward strand.
GCGTCGCAGCGCCTCATCGCCGCCGGCGATCACCCCGACGACGCGGTCCGGGGCGACGCTGAAGGTCGGCGGACACTCGGCGGCGTCGAGGACCCCGAGCCGACCGCTGGTGCCCGCGCCGACGTAGATCAACCGGCCCGCGCCGCGCAGAGCGACGACGACGTCATCGACGACGGCGGCGATCGCGTCGAGGGCCCCGTCGAGGGCCTCCCACGCGTGGCGGTCCTCGGAATGGATGACGCCGACGATGCCACGAGCATCGAGGGTGTCGATGCGAGCCGATGCGGGATTGGCCGCCTCGGTGAGCGGGGTGGTGTCGTCGGCGGGCCGGCTCGAATCGTCGGCGCGGTGGCGGGCCATTCCCGGGCTCAGATGCCGAGCTGCGCCTTGCGCAGGATCTCGCCACGTTTCTGGCTGGCGACGCGGATGATGTCCGGGAAGGGGTAGTCCCGGCTCACCTCCTCGAAGACCTGCAGGGCTCGCACGTAGTCCTTCTGCCGGTCGAGCGCGTTGCCACGATCGACGATTCGCTGCGCGTCCTTGCGATACCGCGAGATCAGCTCGTTGGCGCGCGCCAGCAGCACCGGATCCATCTTCTTCTGCTCTGCGGGTCGTTCGAAGGGAATCACTTGCTGCACGGCCGTGCGACGCTTGCCGAGCTCGTACGCGTAGCGCGACCGCTCGAGGATCTTTTCCGCGCGGCGGGCGTATCGCGCCAGCGTCGCGTTCTTGACGGCGAAGGACAGGATCATGCCGCGCAGCTTCGTCCTTCTCGGCAGCGAGTCGACCAGGCGTCGGATGACGCGCTCGCGGTAGTCGACGAAGACCACGGCCGGCACGCCGTCGACGAGACCGAGTTGCGCCGCGACGGTCTTAGCGGCCGCGTCCGGCTTGGCGGGCTCGCCGCCCTTGCCCGCTTCGCCGGCGTCGGCGTCGGGGAGCACGCCCGGTGGTCGCTCGCCCGCCGGACGGGGCGGGGCCGGGTACGGTTTCCGGAGGTCCTCCGACCGCACGCGACACACGGTTATCTTCTCGAGCGCCCTGCGGAAACTGGCACTGGTGGTGCATTCATTCCAGCTCGTCGGGACGTCACCCTCGCGCGGGCGGTACTCCGCGCCGCCGTCGAAGACGATGAGGAACGGCGCGTACTTCTCTCGCGCCCCGGCGATCGCCGCCTGGATGGTGACGTGTCGGATGGCGTCCTTTTTCGAGCCGTCCTTCTTCGCCGGGGAGGAGGGGTCGATCTCGCGGAGCGGCAGCTCCTCGGCGGCGCGAAGCGCGCCGGAGACGAGAAAGAGGAAGCACAGGGCGGCGGGCGGAATCGCTCTCATGGCGGGTCCTCTCGAAAGACGCTCCTCTCGAAAGACGGCCTCTCCTGTGAGATTATTCGGGAAGAAATCGAAAAGGGAAGCAAGAATGGTGGTCCGTCCAACAGCGGGAGAGGACGCGACGATGAGTCGCAAGGAGACCACGACGCTCCCGGAGGCGCCCTATCGGCCTCTGAAGGAGCCGGCGGCGGTGCGGCGCATGTTCGCCGACATCGCGCCGAGATACGACTTTCTGAACCACCTGCTGAGCGCGAACGTCGATCGCCTCTGGCGTCGGACCGCGGTGCGACTCGCGGAGCTGCGCCCGTCCGACGCGGTGCTCGACGTCTGCACCGGCACCGGCGATCTCGCGTTCGCCGCCGCGCGCCACGTGAGCGAGGCGGACGGCGGCCGCGTTGTCGGGACCGATTTCTGCGCGGAGATGGTGCAGCTGGCGCGACGCAAGGACCGCGACGGACGCGTGCGGTTCGTCGTCGCGGACACCCTGCGACTGCCGTTTCCGGCCGAGTCGTTCGACGCGGTGATGGTGGCCTTCGGGATCCGCAACGTCGGCGGACTCGAGCAGGGGCTCACGGAGATGCGACGCGTCCTGCGCCCGGGCGGGCGAGCGGTGCTTCTCGAGTTCACGACGCCGAGATCACGTGTCGTGCGTGGGATCTTCGGCCTCTACTTCAATCACCTCCTGCCCCGGATCGGGCGCTGGCTCTCGCCCGCGCCGCGCCCGGAGGTCGATGACGCGTATCGATACCTCCCGGACTCGGTCTCGTCGTTTCCCCGACCCGCCGGCCTGCGGGAATCGATGGAGCGGTGCGGCTTCGAGGGCGTCCGCTACGAGCTGCTGACGTTCGGCGTCGCGGCCGTGCACGTCGGCACGGCGGGAGGTGCGGCGTGAGCGCGAGATCGACGCTGGCGCTCATCCTCGAGCCGGGGAGCCCGAAACCGGACGCGGAGATCGGCAAGGTGGTCGCCTCGCGCCTCGCGCTCTTCCCGGCCGATGCGGTCGCGCGGGTTCGATACGGCGGCGGCATCATCATCAACGGCGCGCCCGCGGAGGTCGTCGAGGAGATCGCCGAGTCGCTGCGCGAGATCGGCGTCCGGACGCGCGCGCTCGGCGCGGAGATCCTCGAGTCTGCGCCGCGAGGCCTTCGCGCCACCCAGCTCGAGCTCTACGACGAGGCGATCAGCGCTCGCTCTCCGTCGAGCCGGGAGGTGGTCGTCCTCGACGGCGACGTCCGTGGCGTCAACGTGCACGCGCTTCCGGGAAAGCCCGCCGTCGCCGACGACGACCGCGGGCGACTGCAGATCCCGGTGTTCAGCGCGGTCAAGGAGGGCCAGCTGACGTCGAGGGGGAGCAAGATCCTGCAGTGGATCGAGGAGTCCGGCAAGCCCCCGCCGTCCTTCGTCCTGACGCTCTACGTCCGCGAGCCGGTGGGCCCGATACGCTTCGAGCGCGAGACCCTCGACTACTCGATTCTCGGCGACGGCAAGATGCCCCACAGCATCGACAACTTCCTGTCGCTGGCCGAGAAGCTCCTCGAGCGCTTTCCCGACCTCCGCAACCGGGATCGCGTCGCCGCTTTCCTGGCGGACGCCGATCCTGACTCCATACTGCTCTTCAAGGCGGAGGAGGCGCAGAACTTCGACCGCTGGATGCAGACATGGATCCGGCTGGAGGACCCGAGCGAGTGTCCCGACAGCGAGTGTCCCGACATCGAGCAGGAGTCGAGATGAGCGGCGAGCGGAAAAACGAGTCGGCGTCGGACGAGCGCGATCGGCGCATCGTCGTCGGCGTGACCGGGGCGAGCGGCGCCATCCTCGCCTACCGCCTGGTGAGCGTCCTGCTCGAACGCGACTTCGAGGTGCATCTCGTCGCCTCGAGCGCCGGGCGGCAAGTGATCCGGCAGGAGATCCCGGAGCACGCCGGCCCCGCCGAGACCGTCTTCTCGGGCCTGCCCGCGGGACGCTACCACGTCCACGGCGAGAAGGACTTCTTCGCGCCGTACTGCAGCGGCTCGTTTCGGTTTCGCGCCATGGTGATCGTTCCCGCGACCATGGGCACGGTCGGCGCCATCGCATCGGGATACGTCGGCAACGGATTGCACCGCGGCGCCGACGTCGCGCTCAAGGAGCGCATTCCCCTGGTGATCGTTCCGCGCGAGACGCCGCTGTCGACCATCCACCTGCGGAACCTGCTGGCGATCTCGGAGGCGGGCGCGGTGGTGCTGCCGCCGATGCCGGCGTTCTACACGCACCCCGAGACGATCGCCGACCAGGTCGACTTCATCGTCGCCCGCATCCTGGATCACCTCGGCATCGACAACTCCCTGTCGCCCCGCTGGGGCGAGGATGCGGGACGGTGAACGGGGCGATCGCGCGAAGGCTGCGGTCGGTCGGCGTTTTCCTCGAGATGATCAAGATCTCGCACTCCGTCTTCGCGCTGCCCTTCGCGGTCGCGGCGGCGTTTCTGGCGCAACGACGGACCCCCGACGCCTTGCTGGTGCTCAAGGTGGTGCTCGCCTGTGTGCTCGCTCGCACCGCGGCGATGTCGTTCAACCGCTGGGCCGACCGCACGATCGACGCTCGCAATCCACGCACGGCCGGGCGGGCGATTCCGGCCGGTCAGCTGGGCGCCGGCCCGGTCCTGGTCGCGTCGGCGCTCTCGTCGGCGCTCTTCGTCCTCGTCGCGTGGTGGATCAATCCGCTGGCGTTCCGCCTCTCGCCCGTCGCCCTCGTCGTTCTCCTCGGCTACTCCTACACGAAGCGCTTCACGCCCTCATCGCACGTCATCCTCGGACTGGCGCTGGGGCTCTCCCCGGTGGGCGCCTGGATCGCCGTTCGCGAGGAGATCGCGCTGCAGCCCGTCCTGCTCGGTGTCGCGGTGCTCTGCTGGACGGCGGGATTCGACATCATTTATGCATGCCAGGACGTCGAGTTCGACCGCAACGCGCGCCTGGCGTCGATTCCGGCGAGATTCGGCATCGCGAGGGCGCTCATCGTGTCGCGCCTCCTCCACGTCGGAGCGGTCCTCCTGCTGATCGCCGTCGGGCTCGTCGGCTCGGGACCGTATCTCGGGGCGATCTACCACGTGGGCGTCGCCGCCGTCGCCGGGATCCTGGTCTACGAGCAGTCACTGGTGCGCGCCGACGATCTCTCGCGAGTCGATCTCGCCTTCTTCACGCTGAACGGCTGTGTCAGCCTCGTCTACATGGGGACGACGATCACCGACGTGCTCGTCGGGACGGCATCCTGAGACATCCCGAGATCGGAGCGGAGACCGGCCTCTTGGGATCGCGGCGCCGACGGACTACAATCGTGGGCGCCGGCAAGTCGATCGGGGCCCGCCCTCTCGACACGAGCCGGTCGTCGCGCGAGGAGCGCCGCGGCCACGACTCGCCATCAGCAACAGCACCTCCGGGAGAGACATGAGCGCCGACAACGCCGTCTATCTCGATGCGTACCTCGAGCGCAAGGGCCCGCTCCCCTACTCGAAGGTCGGACGCATCGCCATCGCGATCCTGCGCCAGCTCGAGGAGCGCGCACGGGCGGGCGGACCGGGCGCGGTCGTCGTGATCCACCCGCGGAGGATCCGCATCGTCAACGGAGCGGTCGAGTTCGTCGATTCGCCCGAGCTGGCGGGCGACGCGTTCCTGGATGATTCCCTCGCGCCGTACATCTCGCCGGAAGAGCTCAAGGGGGAGCGCGCGGATGTCCGGGCGACCCTCTATTCGCTCGGCTGCACGCTCTTCGAGCTGCTCACCGGGCAGAAGCCGTTCCCGTGGGAGGATCCGGACGAGGTCCGCACGGCGCACGTCGAGGCGCCGGTTCCGGATCCGCGCGGACTGAACTCGGGCATCCCGTCGTCGATCTCGACCGTCGTCCGCCGGCTGCTCGCCAAGGAGCCCGCGGAGCGTCCATCGGGGCCCGTCGAGGCGATCGCCGAGATTCAGGCCTGCCTCGGCATGACCGCGGACTCCGGCCGACCCGCCGAGCGAGCGCGACCCCGGGCACCTGCGGGTCGAGCGAGGCCGCGGCCCGGCATCAGTCCCCGTGGCCGGGAGCCCGGGGAGCGCCGCGCTCCGGCGCGCCGCGCCCCTCGCGCATCGACCCGTCGCGGGGCGGCGGCGCGCCTGGGCGCGGGCGTCGCTGATTTCGAGGAAGAGCCGGCGCACCGCGGGCACATCCACAAGAAGCCGGCGCCGCTCTTCACGTACTGCGGCATCGGGCTCGGGATCTTCTTCTCGCTGTTGCTGCTCGTTCACGGCATGGGCAACAAGCGCCGCCAGGAGCAGGGGAGGCAGGAGCGTCGGACGGCTCGCGTCGAGATCAAGAAGCAAAGGGCGCTCGAGGAACAGGCGAGGGACAACCCGCGGGTCATCTTCGAGCAGGAGGAGCGCGAGGCGGCGCGCCAGCTGCAGATGAAGCTGAGCATGCAGGGCTCGCCGACGCTCAAGAAGGATGCCCTCGAGGCGATGCTCACGAGGTACTTTTACACGCCGAGCGGCCGGCGCATGGCCGAGGAGTTCCTGAAGCTCCACGCCATGACCGTCGGCGACAACCGCGGCCTGCGTACGCGGAAGAAAGACGACGAGTGACGCCGGAGGAACGGTGGTGACCTCACGCGACGAGTCCCGCTTTCTCCGCGAGGTCGTCGACGAGCAGATCGCCGGACTGTTCACCGACGACGAGGCGACCATCGCCGCGACCGTCAGTCGTCTCCTGGAGCGCCTGCCCTACGACGAGGGCCTCGAGGAGACGCTCGTCGACACGTTGCAGCTCGGTCTCGACCTCGAGAACGACGACACCCGCGGGTCGGTCTGGATCGCGCTGCTTCTCGGCGAGGCGGCGGTGTCGCGCGCGGTGCCCGTGCTCCTCCAGGCGGTGTCGTCCGATGATGACGAGGAGCTCCAGTGCGCCGCCGGGATCGCGCTGCTGAGGTGCGGCACGCGGGGAGTCGAGGCGCTGCTGCGCGGCATCGAGGACGACAGCCCGTCGCCGGTCTTCCTGCGCGCCGCGTTCGGCCTCCTGGGCTGTGTCGGCTCCCTGCGCGACGAGGGTCTCCTCACGGCCGTCAAGCAGTTCCTGACCGAGACGCTCGACTCCGAGGTCATCGACCGCGAGAGCGACGTGCTCGTCGAGGGGATCGCGCTCGCGGCCGCCAGACTCGGACATCGCGAGCTCCTGCCGCGACTCCGGGACGTGCAGCGGCGTCACTTCCTCGGCCGCAGTCCCCCACTCGACGACGCCATCGAGATGCTCGAGGAAGGTCCGCCCGACGTCGCCTTCGTCTCGGACCTGCTCCCGGGCGAGGAGGAGTACGCCTGGGCGTTCGAGTACCGCAGCGAGTCGTTCCGCGCACGGCGCGGCGGCGGTGACGCGCGTGACGGCCGGGAGGGGGAGGGCGGTCTCGAGGTGGTCGCGCGGGTGGAGGGCGCCGCGGAGCAGGAGCAACGCAATGTCGAGGAGGATCCGGAGGCGCGTGAAGAGGCCGGGGACCTCGAGACGTTCTACCGGGGACTCGGCGCCCGAGAGGACCACCGGCGGTCGAACGGTCGCGGCAAGGGCGAGGAGGAGCCGACGTCGTCGTGAGATCGACGATCAGGTGAAGTCGCCGTCCTCGTCGTCGTCGTCATCGCTCGACTCGACTTCCTCCTGCGATCTCAGCGTCGCCTTGGCGATGTGCTTCAGGAGAAGGAGGTTGTCGTCGTACTCCTCGAGCTGTGACCAGCGGAAGTTCCACGCGCGCTCCGACTGATTGCCCGCGCCGAGGCTCGATACCGCCGTGTTCGGCCACTTGTCGGCGAGCTCGGTGCGCAGGTTCCACGCGTCAGCCGACTCGATGCCGCTGATCGAGTCGAGAGTCTCCTTGGCGTAGTTCTTCGTGAACTCGCGCAGCTCCCACGCGCGCGGGTCCTCCGAGCGACCGATGGTCTTGACGACGAGCTTCGGCGCGCACTCGAGATGGCGACGGCGCCACTCCCAGGACCTGTCGTCGCGCAGCCCCCGAAGACTGAGGATCGCCCACGGCAGGAATTCCTCCGCGAACTGCTCGCGAAGCTCCCACGCCCGCTCGCTCTCGATGCCGCCGAGGCTCTCGAGCAGCGCCGGCACGTAGATGCGCTTGCGAGCGCGCTTCTCGCGGATCTCCCACGCTCGCTCGCTGTCGATGCCACGCAGGCTGAGGAGCACCTCGACCGGCGCCTCCTTCTTCAGACGCTCGCGCAGCTCCCAGGCGGGCTCGGTGTCGTTGCCCCTGAGCGCGAGCGCCACCTCTCCCGACACGACGTCCACCAGCTCGGCCCGCATGGCGATCGCCGGCTCGATCAGCGCCATGCCGCTCAGGCTGCGCGCCACCTGTCCCGGCTCGACATCCATCAGACGTCGCCGGAAATTCATGCTCGGCTCCGACTTCATTCCGCGGAGACTGTACGCCACGAGCGCGGGCTCGCGGTCGATCAGCGCCTCGCGAAGCTCGTGAGCCTCGTGGATGTCGAAACCGCCGAGAAACAGCGCCGCGTAGCCGGGACGGTCCTCGACCATCGAGCGCAGGAGATCGAAGAACTCCTGAAACGAGCGCTCGCGACGCGCGTCCGGATCGTCGACGGCGAGAATCCGGCGCACGCACTCCTGGACCGGCGAGACCCTGATTTCCGGCGCGGCCTCGAGGTCGGCCCATTCGGGATCCGGGAGGGCGGGGTACCCCTTGCGTTCGAGGACCGCGCGCACGCGCGCGAAGATCTTCTGCAGCGACTCCTCGATCGTCGAGTTCGCGTTGTCGATGACGAGCCACGACTCGGGTTTCTCGCGAGCGAGCTCGAGGAATCCCTCGCGCATCTGCTCGCGGAATCCGATGCCCATCAGACCCTTGCGTCCGAAGTCGCCGAGCCTCTGCTCCCGGACTTTCTGGATCTTCTTGCGCACGCGAGACGTCAGCGGGTCGACGTCGCAATAGACGACCAGATCCGGCCACAGACCGCCGGCCGCTTGCTCGACGATCGTCTCGACGACCTTCCTGTCGAGCCCGCGCGCGTGGTGCGAGTGGGTGATCGCGGAGTAGAGGTAACGATCACTGAAGATGACCTGACCGTCCTTCAGCTTCGGCCGGATGTACTCGTCGATCATCTGCGAGTCGCGGGCGACGTAGAGCAACAGCTCCGTGAAGTGCGACATGCGGAGAAAGGAGGGGTTTCGGGTCATCTCGCGAATCGCACGCGAGATCTTCGAGCGGAAGACGCCCCGGTCGCGGGCGTGATGCACGGCGATGCCGTTCTCGCGAAGATAGTCGGCGAGACGGTTCGAGAGTGTCGTCTTGCCGCTCCCGTCGATTCCCTCGAAGTCGATGAAGACCGGTTCAGGCATGGCAGCAACGCCGTCTTCGGAGAGTCTGTTCGAGTCACGCGCCGTCACGGCGCAGACGGGGACCGACCCGCGACGACGCGGTCGGATTCAGCGAGACGCTGATGGTAGCAGATCGGGGATGCGGACGCACTACGAATCGAGGTCGACTTCCCCCGACGTGCGAGTCTCGACACCGCGCCTCGGAGAGGCGCTCCGGCCCGAGAGCCGGCTCCGCGGCGGATGGGACGGCTCGACCCCGTTGCCGCCCTTGCCGACGGCCGTCCTCGAGGAAACGCCGTTCTCCTCCAGATGCGCCCTGAGGAAGTCGATGCTGGTCGTGAACTTGGAGATGCGCTGCGGGTAGTGAGTGCCGAGGGCGTTGTCGAGCCACCCCGGATACCCATCACGGCACTTGATCTCCATGATGATCTTCGGGATGTCCTTGATCGGCGAACCGAGGTTCGCCGGCGTCAGCGACGGCACCGCGTTGTACAGTCCCGTGGGAGCGCGGAAGACCTGCAGCTGGTCATCGAACGTGACGCGCAGCTCGTGCTCGTTCTCCTGGAAGACAATGCGCCGGTAGTTGATGATCCCCTGGGGCTCGACCTCGTGCACCGCCAGAAAACCGGCGATGTAGCTGTACACGTCATAGGTGGAGTCCTGGAACTCGATGCCGGGATCCGCGCTGACGATGCGGTCCCAGACGTCCTCGCGGCGCAGGAGCGAGTTGACGAGCTTCTTGTGGATCTTCAACCGGCGTTTCTGCACCTGCCCGGCGATCCGCTCCTTGATCTCCACGTAACAGAAGGGATAGGTCTCGGGCTCCGACAGCATCTCCGGGCAGTAGTAGTACTCCTTGATGCGCAGCTTGACGCTGTCGTCGTAGAACTTGCGGGCGCGGGCGAAGAAGTCGAACGCGGCGGTGTCGAAGTACACCGTCGAGATGAAGGTGAAGGGCCGGCCGTGCCGGAACTCGAAGAGCGGCAGGTGCCGGACGACCACCGAACGCAGCTGATCGCGCTCGGCATCGTTCAGCTCGTACTTCGTCTCTCGTCTGCGAAAGACCTCTGTCATCCCAGCTCCGTGTTGACCCCGGTACCCGACCCACCCACGCGTCTTTTTCCGTTCTTTACGCTACCTGTACACGCGACGCAAGGGAAAAACGACACGCGCTCGATCCGCGGCTCCGCCGGCGGGCGGACGCGCGGCGCGGCGAGAGCGGGCTCCCCCGCACCCTCCCGGAGCGGCCGTTCATTATAGCTTTCTCATGTTGGAAGTCAACAACGGCACGGACTTGCGAAGACGGCTGTGGGCGGGAACGCAGCGCCGGGTGGGCGGCGACGGGCGTCAGAACTCGAGCAGGAGCTGGATGAGGAGCTCGTCGTTGTCGACCTCCTCGTCCCCCGAGTCCGCAGTGTCCTCCATGTTGAAGGCATACTCCGCCTTCAGGAACATGTACTCGGTGATCCCGAAGACGGCGCCGACCAGGATCTCCTGACGGTCCCACGTCAGCGGCAGAGATGGGTTGTTGTCGACCCGCACGGTGCCGATCGCCCCGCCGAAGTTGGTCTCCAGGGTGTCGGTGTCGAGCTCGCCGTAGCGGAAGACGGGCTCGATCGACCGGAAGTACCGATCGTTGACCAGCGGCGTCGGGAACGAGAACCGATACGACCCCTGGACATACCACCCGCTGCGGTCGAGCTTTCCATCGCGCGCGTCGATCCACTGGAACGTGAGGTAGAGCCCGTCGCCCGGCCACGTGTCGAGCCACTGATCCAGCAGGTGGTACGCCTCGAGGTGATAGGCGACCTGGAACCCCATCCGGCGTGACACGTCGCGCTGGCTGGTCGTGCCGTAGCCGGAGATCGCCGTGCCGAACGAGTCGAACTCGGTGAGGTCCTGCTGCAGGAAGTCGATCGAGTCCTCTTTCAGCTCATCGTCGAAGTAGAAGGCGAGCAGCTCGATCTCGCCGAGCCAGTTGAAGTCGCGCTCGTACCCGACGCCGAAACCGAGGCTCCTCAGCGACAGCTGATCGCGGGTCTCGCGATCGTCCTGCAGGATCTCCTGCATGCGCGCCCCGTCCTTGCCGATCGCCTTTCCGTCGAGGTTGTAGCCGTCGCCGATGGAGAAGAGCAGCTTGAACGCGCCGGGGTTGTTCGCGAAGTCGAAGGGCTCGTGCGTCGTCGAGCTGGTCTTCTCCTCGCGCGGCACCGAGGCGAACTCCGCGTCCGCGCTCTTCTTCTTCTTCTTCTCCTCCTTCACCGGCGCGCCGCGCTTGCGGCCGAAGATGTTCTCCCAGATGAAGGCGATCTCCTCGTCGCGCCAGAACGCCGTGCCGATGAGCGGATAGGTCTCCGTGAGGCGAGTCCTCGGACCGAGGTGGGTGAAGCGGTCGTCGAGCCCGACCTGCATGCGCGACCGGAACCACCAGACGTCTTCCCAGTAGTCGTTGGACTGAAATTCGTACGCGAACACCCCTTCCTTGAGAAGCGTCTCACCGTCCTCGGGAAGGAAGTCGATCTGGGCGCGGATCTCCATCTTCCTCCCGACGTCGAGGACCGGCTCCAGTCGAATGCGGTCGAAGTCGAAGTGCGGATCCGGGTTGTCGGTCGAGCCGCGGATCGGGTCGTTCTCGTTCTCGGTGTCGACGAAATTGATCTCGAGCTTGCCGCCGAGACGCAGCTCCGCGCCGCCGATCGTCAGGACTCCCCTGGAGAAGTGCTTCTCGATCTCGTCCTCGATCTTGTCGTCGAGGTCCTTCTTCGACATGCCGGCGACGGCATCCTTCTCGAGATCGCGAACGCGCTTCTCGAGCGCGCGGATGCGCTCCTGGAGGTCACCCTCGCCGGTCGCCTCATCCTTGCCGTCGTCCTTCTTTTTTTTCTTTTTTTTCTTCTTCGCACCGTCCTGGGCCCCCTCGCGAACGGGCGCCTCCTGCGACGCGAGTGGGACGACCGGAGCCGCCGAGAGCGCCAGCGCCAGGAGCGCGAGAATTGCTGGTTGAGATGTCATGGCAGGTTACACAGTACGTCGGTCGCACGGCCGGCGTACTGATCGCGCGCGATCCCCTTTCGGGTTCCCGCCCCGCGGCGGGCCCCGTCGCCGGACACTGACTCTCTGAGCGGTGGCTCCTTATCGGAACGAGTGGATCACGGCTCCTCCGAGCCGTCCGGCGGCGGGTCGCACTCGAGATCATCGGGCGTCGGGTCGATCCCCGGAAGCGGGTACGGGTCGGGCACTCTCGGACCTCGCCGGAAGATGAAATCGGCGAGATGGAGGAAGTCCGCCTGATCGACCGCGCCGTCGTCGTTCGCGTCGAGCGCGTCCATGCAGGACGTCGGCGGGAAGATGCCGAAAATGACAAAGTTGATCCACACGAGATCGGTGACGTTGATGTGCCCGTCCCGGTTGGCGTCGCCGCGGATGAACTCTCCCTCGCCGGTGCAGACGTCGAAGACCGACGGCTCCGACGTCACCGCCCCACCGCGCGTATCGGTCACGCGCAGGGCGTAGGAGACCCGCGACGCCGTCTCGCCCTCGCCGGGCGCCGGCACGTCGACGGCGACGCGAACGGCGATCGAGCAGGGACCGGGGTCGTCGGCCTCGCTGCGGACGATCGAGCCGCCCAGTGCGCCGATGCTCACGGGCGCCTCGGCGACACCGTCCTTCTCGACGATCACCTCCGCCGACTGCACGCCGAGCTCGTCCGGATTGAGGATCAGCTCGCGCCACGCGATGGAGACCAGCGCCTCGATGCGCACCGCGTTGTCCGGCAGCAGGCAGCCACCGGGCCCGGTTGTCCCGACGACGGTCGTCTCCGCGGACGCGACGTCGGGAGCGCCGTAGATGCAGTTCGACTCGCCGGGCGTCGGCGGGTCGAGCGTGACGACGTTGTCGGCGCCG
>JBFFXF010000202.1:0-13440 GCA_041569895.1 Planctomycetota bacterium
CCGTGCCCGAAAGACCGCCGGCGTCGTGCTCGTGGTCGCCGTCGGGGCCGGGTTGGCGGAGACCGAGACCGAGTCCGAGTCCGAGATCAGAGGTCCGAGATCCGAGGTCCGAGATCCGAGGGCCGATTCCGATTCCGATGACCGATACCGACTCCGACACCGATACCGACTCCGACTCCGACTCCGATACCGATTCCGACTCGGATACCGACTCCGACTCCCGTCCTTGTCGAGCTTCGGTCGTGCCTGGGACGCTATCCTGTCCCCTGAGATCCGTGCGCCAGACACTCGCGCTCCCGGCCTCGCACGACGCGCTGGCCCGCGAGCGCGCCGCGCGTCTCCGTGACCACCGTCCACTGGCGCTCGGTGGCGCCGTCATCGAGGAAGACGACCACCCAGTCGTCCGTGCGACCGAGCTCGTGCGCCCGGGCGGTGTTCGAGAAGAGCGCCGTGTAGTGCCGCCCGGCACGCATGGTGTGGAGGACGGGCAGCCACGCGCGGCGCTCGGGGTTGAACCGCCGCGGCGCGATGCGCGGGAGCTCGCCGGCCGCGGCGCGCTCGCGGTACTCGCGATCGACGTCGAGGAGCTCGTCGACCGACGGTCGCGGCGTCTCTCGCGAGGCGTCTCTGGAGCGGCCCCATCGCGACGGGCGGCGTCGCAGCCTCGCGGAGAGCTGGTCGCGGATGGCCCGCAGCCGTCGTGGCCCGATTCCGTCGACTCTCTCGAGGCGACCATCGTGCGCGGCGATCTCGAGCTCCTCGAGGCTCGACACGCCGAGCGCCTCGTGGAGGCGCCGGGCGAGCTCGGGCCCGATCCCCGGCAGCGTCCTCAGGACCCGCTCCGCGGACTCCTCCCCGCGCAGGCGCTGCAGGATCCCGAGCGTTCCGGTGTCGAGCCACACCTCGATGGCCCTCGAGAGGCTCTCGCCGATGTGGGGCAGCGCCACGAGCCCATCGCGCCCCTCCCGGCGCCGGAGCTCGCGCACGTCCTCCCCGAGTTCGCGCACCACGCCCGCAGCCTCGCGGTAGGCGCGCACCCGGAAGGGGTTGGCGTCCTGCGTCTCGAGGAGCTCGGCGGTCTCGTCGAGGAGCCTCGCGAGCACCTCGTTCTCGGCGCGGGTGGGCGGCGTCTTCATCGTCGGCATGGTGCGATGATAGAAGGAAAGCACACCGCGTGCCACGCGGGTCGCCGGGATCGGCCACCTGGGCTGGCGTCGCCGTCCGGAAAACGCTCTCAGCGCCCGGGATCCGGCGCCTCCGGTCCCAGCTCGATCGTCAGCTCGGCTGTCCCGTCCGCCGCGACGCGCACCTCGCCGGCCCACGCGAGTCCGCCATCGGCGTGATGGGCGCGAAGCGTCCATGCGCCCGCCGGGACGCCGTCGATGCGGAACGTGCCGTCCGTGGCGGTGACGGCGAACGCGTCGTGCTCGAAGACGTAGATCCAGGCGAGCATCCAGTGGTGCAGATTGCACTCGATGCGCACCGGTCGCGCGCCGGTCGCTCGCCGGAACCGGTGGTGGGTGAGCTGGCCGGTCGGCGTGCCGACGTTGAAGTCGTGGCCGGGCGTGCGCGAGTGGATGTTGTGGTTGGCGATGTCGGAGTTGATCATCCGCACGCGCTGCCCGACACGAACCGCGAGGACGTGCGGCAGGAAGGTCCAGTCGCGCTGGTCGAGCACGGCCGGCTCGAGCTCCTCGCCGCCGGGATCGCTCAGTGGTCCGTCGATCCAGATCACCGCCTCCGCCAGCCCGCCGCTCTCCCGATCGACGTGGACCGTGTGGGCGCGCAGCGTGCCCGCCTCGGGGATGGCCATCGTCGTCGATTCCGGCGGCGGCCCGCGATACACCACGCGTCCCGAGATGGCGCCCGCGGTCGGTCCGCCGGTCGAGGTCGGTGCGGTGTAGCCGCTCGCCGCTTCCGGCTCGACGACCGCTGCCTTCGGTTCGGAAGCCCCGTCGGTTCGATCACCATCCCGTCGATGACCCTCGCGTCGATCACCCTCGCAGCCGGCGAGCGCCAGCCCCGCCAGTGCCGCCATGACGAACGCCATCGTCACGGACTCGAGACCAGGGAGCCTGCCGCTGGCAGTGCGCGCGCCGGTGTCGCTCACGGCGCGAACCGGTCTCTCAGCGGCGCCGGGATCAACGGGCACCAGTCCGCGGGACGTCTGAACCAGCGCAGCCGGCGTCGCGCCACCGCATCGTAGAGCGCGTCTCCGATCCACGGCGGCACCACGGCGAGGACGACCGAGACCGCTCGCCACAGACCGCCCAGCCGGGCCAGCAGGCGCCGCGTCGCCCGGAATCGGGTCATCAACCGGCCGTCCCCGGTGAGCAGGACGACGCTGTCGGGGAGCTCCTGGCGGGTCTGCTCGTCGACAGACTCCTCGAACGTCGGGCCGCCGAGCGGCGCGAAGCGGATCGCGCCTCGAGTGTCCTCGGCGAGCAGGAATCGCACCGAGCCGTGGCACAGCCCGCAGCCGCCGTCGTAGAAGAGCGTGTCGCGGGTGTCGCTGCGCCGGGGCGGAATCCACGCCGGATCGAACGCAAGCAGGTGAACGACGAGCAGCGCGACGACCGCGCCGGCCGACTCGACGAGCACGGCGGGCTCGCCGATCGTCACGGCGTGTACCCAGAACGCGACGAGCACGATCCGCGCCGCGGCCAGGATAAGTCCCGGAAACCGCCACCCGCCTCCCGGATCATCTCGGCGAAGCGCGGCGACGCTGCCGATCGGCGCTCGCGGGAGCGCGGCGTGCGCGAGGAGCATCCAGCCGGCGAGCGCCAGCCCCGGACTCGCCACCAGCGGATTGCGACCGACGATGCAGGCGAGGACGTACCAGATCCAGAGCGCGGCCGCGCGGTCGAGAAAGCCGATCACGAGGAGACAGCTGGCGATTGCCGCGCTCCCGACGAGGACGACGGTCACCCACGGCGCATCGGCGACTCCGAGGAGGTTCGGGACGACGTGGAGGAGCGGGCTCGCATCGGCGCGCGGGAGCATCCCCGCGCTCGACAGCAGCCCGGGCGCCCACGGCGCCAGGATCAGGAGCTCGACGAGCAGCCACACGCCAAAAACGACGCGCAGGAGGCTGTACTGTCCGCCGGTCCAGCCGTTACTCATCGCAGCGCACCTCGATGGCGGCTGACGCGGCATCGCGTCGGATGGCGACCGACCCGGGGCCGCTCTCCGGCTCGATGCCGAGCTCACGCAGGACCGGCGAGTCGCCGCAGAGCGCGTGGCGGACAACGGTCTCGAGCAAGCGGACCGCCTCCGCGTCACGTGGCGAGCTGGCGGTGGCATCCGTGGCCGCCAGGGCTGCAGCGCCGGACAGGGCGCGCTCGATGGCGTGACGGCGGATCGCCGGCCCGCCGAGCGTCGCCAGGCGTTCGGGGCCGAGCTCGTACGAGCGGCTCTCGCCGTTCCTCCCTCGCAGCTCGATGAGGACCGGCTCGCCGGCGGGGAGGTCGTCGCGATCGATCCACGGCAGCCGTCTGGCGACCGGTGACGCGCCGGTCGCGGCGGCGTACTCCTCGAGCCGGCGGACCCCGAGCGCGTCGCCCGCGACGGCGAGCAGTCCCAGTGCGAGGAGGAGCGCGGCGGCGATGATGTTCTTCATGGCGGGTCGCGAAGGACGTCCGGCTCGACATTCTCGCCCCACCCGGAGGTCGTTGCCAGGGCGAAACAAAACTCGCTGGACAACGCCAAGACGTCACGGTCACGGTCACGGTCACGGCACACGGTCACGGCACACGGTCCACGGTCCACGGATCACGGTCCACGGTCACGGTCCACGGGTCACGGTCCACGGTCCAACCGTCCAGGCCGGGGTTGGCCCGCGCTCGTGCTCCGTATCCGTGTTCCGTCTCCGTTGTCGTTACCGTCGCCGTGGCAGGACTAAGAGCTCATTCTGTTCGTCACGGGGGCGAGTGACACCCCTCATCTCCGCGAACGGCGCTCGCCGTTCACCGGAAATCAGCAGCGCGGGAGCGGTCAGCGGGGACCGTCCGTGGCGGCGAGGAGGCGATCGATCTCCACCGCGATGGCGTCGATCGACTGGGCGCCCACCAGGCGGCGCAGGTCGACGAGATCGTTGCCCTCGACGCGCCCGATGAAGAAGGTCGGCGTGCCATCGACGCCCGCTTCGCGGGCCGCCTCCACGTCGCGATCGATCTCGACGCTCCGCGCCGCCTCCTGCATGCAGCGCTCGAAGGTGTCGCGATCGAGACCGAGACGCGCGGCGAGCTCCTCGTAGAGCGCCGCGCCGAGCTTCTTCTGGTTCTCGAAGAGCTCGTGGTGCATGGCCCAGTAGGCGCCCTGCTCGCCGGCGCAGTTGGCCGCGATCGCGGCGTCGCGAGCCTGCTTGTGGAAGCCCAGGGGGAAGTCGCGGAAGACGTAGAGCACCTTGCCGCTGGCGACGTACCGGCTCTTGATCTGCGGAAAGGTCTCGCGGTGGAACCGCGCGCAGAAGCCGCACTCGAACTCGGAGAACTCGACGATGCCGACCCTCGCCTTGCGACTGCCGAGCACGGGGTCGTCGTCGAGAGAGAGACGCTCCGGCACCGGCGCCGCCTGTGGAGGCGCGTCGCCGGCGGCGCCACCGAAGACCTTGCGGATGTCGTTCACCGCTCGACGGAGATGCGTGACGTCGTGCCGCAGCCGGCGGATCTCGGCGTTGAGCGCCATCAGCTCCCGCAGGATGGCGCGCTCGACCTCCGTCCCGTCGGTCGGCAGCGACGCGGGATCGATCGCTCCGGCGCCGTGATCGTGCTCATGCTCGTGATCGTGGGTGCCATGGCCCTCGAGGCGCGTCACCCATCGCGAGGGGCCGGCGCTCCCGGCGAGCTCCTCGTCGATGATGCGCTCGAAGGTCTCGAGCGGCTGCGCGCCGCGGAGGGGACGGCCGTTGACGAAGAAGAACGGCGTGCCGCTCGCGCCGATGCGCTTCGCGAGGGCGGCATGGTCGCCGACGACATCGGCGAAGATCCGGTCATCGAGCGCCGTCTCGAAGTCGTCGACGTCGAGCCCGACGCGACGCGCGTACTCGACGAGGTCGTCGCGCCGAAGCCGCTGCGGGTCCGCCGACAGCAGCTCGTGGTAGGGCCGGAATCGCCCCATCTCGTAGGCCGTCAGCGCCGCCTGGGCGGCGAGCGACGCGTCACGGTGAAACCTCGACGGGTTCTGCAGGTAGGCGATGCGCACGCGGTCCCCGTATTTCGAGAGGACGCGCGCCAGTGTCTCGTGCGAACGAAAGCAGAAGCGGCACTGGTAGTCGACGAACATCGCCACCGTCACCGGCGCGCTCCGGGGCCCGATGGCGGGCGCCCCCTCGACGTCGAGCCGCACGCGAGTCACCGGTTGCGCGGGCGCCGCCGTGTCCTGAGCCACGAGGTCCGCGACGGACGTGACGAGAACGCCGCAAAGAACGAGGGCCGTGATCGTCGATCTCATGCTGCTCCTGTGCTCGGGAAAGACCGTCAATTTCACGGCCTGGGAGGCGGGAATGCAACCTCTCTGTTCCCGTTCGCGAAAGCCTTCTCGACTCCGATGGTCAGACCGGACGGCAGAAGAACAGCAAGGAAGGCAGGAAGAGCAGGAAGGCAGGAAACGAGTCTGTTCGCGCTTTGCGACTTCCTTCGATCTCGAGGACGCCGTCGAGAAGCGAGAGTCGGTTACGGCTTTGAACCACAGGGGCGCGGCGCTGCGCCAGCGCAGCGCCGCGTGAGAGCACAGAGACGGACAGAGTAGGTTCGATTCCGTTCGAAGGAGCGAGCGATGCTCACGAGGCTCGACCCCTCTCTTCTACCGTTTCCTGCTTTCCTGAGTTTCCTGCTTTCCTTATGAATCGTCTGACGGCAAGCCTCCGAAGTCGACTCTGACTGCCCGAGGACGGGGCCGAGGCCGACGACAGGGACTCACTCCACCAGCGATACCGTCGCCACCGGATGCTCGAGGTCGTCGACGTGCGAGACCTTGATGGCGTCGAGCGCGATCGAGAAGACGAAGTCGTCCATGAAGATGCTTCGCTTGACCTTCGAGTTGGAGGTCGTCCACCAGCTGCTGCAGAGCTGTCGCGCCTCGGTCCCCTCCACGGGATCGGCGTGCGGCACGCCGCCGAGGAGCTCGAAGCCGCTCGCGACGTCGACGTGATAGACCATCAGCCCGCTGAAGGTCATGCGGTCGCCGAAGCCGCCCCCGCCTCCGCCGCCCTCGCAGACGATGATCGGCACGCCGAGGAGGCCCCGCGGTCTGAAGAACGTGAACGCGAGGTGGTCCGTCACGGCGTCGGAGGTCGAGCCGCGGGCGCCGATCACCTCGCGGTGGGTCAGCCGCGGGTTCTCCATGTCGCCGACGTCGAAGATCTGCAGCAGGATCCCCTGGAACCAGGCGAAGCTTCCCTGGTCGTTGGCGTCGTACCCGATCGACAGCACGTGCTCGTCGTCGAGTATGTGCATGTAGGTCGAGAAGCCGGGGATCTTCAGCTCGCCGCGGATCGCCGGCAGGGTCGGCTCGGAGAGGTCGAGAACGAAGAGCGGATCGGTCTTCTTGAAGGTGACGATGTACCCGACGTCGCCGTTGAAGCGCACCGAGCGGATGTCCTCGGTCGGCGCGATGTCGTCGACCTGCCCGACGACCTCGAGACCGTCGCTCGTGTCCCGCAGCACCGACACCGTGCTGTGGACGCTCGGCGAGGGGACCCTGCCGGTGGTGGTGGCGATCCGCAGGTGCCCGTCGAACTCGTCCATCGAGAACTGGTTCAGCACGCGTCCCTTGACCACGCCGCTGCCGACATAGACCGACCCCGGCGTGATCGGCGACACCGCGAACTTGTGGACCGTCGTCGCCTCCGGTATGCGCTCCGGGACCGGGAAGAACCACTCGTCGAGGTCCCGGACGTGGTGCCGGGTGGCGACGTAGAGCGACTCGCGCGAGGCGTAGACCGCGCCCGGCCGGCTGACGATGGTCGTCGCCGCGGGATCCTCGGTCTCGTCGAGCGCGAAGGAAATCAGCGAGAGGAGCGTGCGACCGTCCGGCGTCGGCGCGAGGTAGAAGTCGCTGCAGTCCTCGAGGAGTCCCTCGCGGACGACCGGCTCGCCGCCCTCGTACCGCGTGTCGGTGACGCTCGGCAGGAAGTCGGTGATCGTGGCGTCGGCGATGGCGGTGAGGTTGTGCTCGCGCAGCCGCTCGAACATCGCCCGCACCTCGTCCGCCGTGAACGGAATGTCACCTCCCACTCTCCAGCACCAGTCCCAGACGTCCTCGAGCTCCTCGGGCCAGTATTTCAGGCCGGGCACGATGACCTCGGGAAACGTCACCACCGTGGAGACGATCTGCCCGACGCGCCGCCCGCTCAGGTAGGAGCCGCTGAAGTCGAGCTCCCTCAGGAGCGCCGGCGCGGTGCGGTCGGCGATGTCGAAGATGCTGACGCGCAGCTTCCGTCCGTCGCCGGTGAGCTCACAGTCGTATCCGTACGTGCAGTCGCCTGGTCTGGTCCACATCGGCACGCCGAACCACGGATCGATTCCCGGGGTCTGCGTGATCTGCTCGAGCGAAGAGAAGATCACGGCGCGGTCGCCGTGGACGAAGAGCCGGCGTGGCGTGCCCTCCATGTCGACCGAGGCGATGCGTCGCGCCTCGGCGGCCGGCCACGAATCGATGACCTGGAAGCGACCGTCGGCGACGACGTAGACGTACGATCCGTCGGTCTTGACGAAGTCGGCCTCGTCCACCCCCTCGACCTGGTTGTTGGTCTCGGAGAACTCATCCGGGCCGTCGCCGCCCTCGCCGCCCTGTGGGGCCGGCGCCGGCGGGCCGTCCTCGACGGCGCCGAGGAACATATCGCGCCCCCAGCAGCCGCCGAACTGGACCAGGTCGAGAGCGAGCGCGAGATTCTGCTCGAGGGTCTCCTGCATGCTCTCGGTGAGCTGCCGCTTCAGCGCGTCGACCACCTCGCCGCACTCCGACGCCGCGCGCAGCGTCGCCAGTTCGTCGATGGTGCCCGTGTGACCGCACGGCAGGTAGCGTTCGCAGCCGAGGTCGTCCGGCGTCGGGTCCGGACCGCAAATCCGGCCCGGCGACGCGGGCTCGGGCCCGCCGAGAAAGAGGTGCACGAGGACGTTGACGGCGTCGGAGACATCGATCCGACCGTCATCGTTGGCGTCGAGCGCATCCTCGCAGCCCGGCGCCCTGCCGCCCGCGAAGAGGTATCGCAGCGTGAACGTCGCGTCGCTGATGTCGATCGACGAATCCGCGTTCGAGTCGCCGCGTTTGAACACCGGCGTCTGACCGAAGATGCCGGACTGCAGAAAGACCGCGAGAACGAGCGTGAAGGACGGGAGGAAGGAAACGGAGCGCATGGCGGACCCCCTTTCTCATGCACTCGTGCGGGGCGCTGATCGGCCCCTGGCGCAGCGCTCACCCGCCGTCCATGGTAGGCGCCGCTCGTCGCCCGCGCAAGCTCTGCTTTCGCCCTTCAGACGCCCGCCGGGACCGCCGATCGATCGACGTGCGTGTCGTACCAGGCCTGGAACGCCACCAGCGTCCGGAGTTGATTGCGGAAGTACTCGCCGGCGAGGTGCCGCTCGACGAGCCGCGACACCGCGGTGGCGTCGAAGATGCCCTGGCGCCGGAGCTTCGACTCGGAGAGGAGATCGGTGAGATACGGCCTCAGGAAGGTCCGGAACCACTTCGAGTCCGGGGAGTTCCAGCCCGATTTGCGGCGCTCGAGGATCTCGCGAGGGAGGTCGTCGAAGGCGCGTTTCAGCGGGATCTTCGTGTCGCGTCCGGCGAGCTTGCGGTGGAGCGGCACCGGCCAGTAGCGATCGATCAGCCGGTGGTCCTGGAACGGCACGCGCGCCTCGATCGAGTGCATCATGCAGGCGCGGTCGATGCGCGTGTTGCTCTCCTCGCCGAGCCAGTAGTCGAGGTCGTAGTAGTTGACCATGTCGGCGAGGCCTCGCGGCGCGTCGCCGAGGGCGAAGGAGTCGAGGCTCCCGGGACGCGCCGGTGTGACCTCGGCGAGCGCGCCACGCGGGAAGAGATCGTGCCACCGCACGTAGCGATCGAACGGCGATCCGCGGAAGAAGGACGCGGCCTTCGGGTGCGCCAGACAGAGCGGCCAGGAGCGCTCGAGGAGCCGCGCCTTGCGGTACCGATCGTAGCCGCCGAAGACCTCGTCGGCGCCGTCGCCGGAGAGCAGGACCTTGAAGCCGATCTCTCGCGCGCGACGGGCGATCATGGCGGTCGAGAACGTCGTCAGGTTGGCGTGCGGCTCGTCGAGCGCCTCCAGGGCGCGCGTGAAGTGATCGAGGAGCCCGGCGTCGCTCTCGTCGATGTCGACGACCTCGAGCCGGATCCCGAAGCGTCTCGCCGCCAGCGCGGCCATCTCGAAATCGAGGTTGAACTTCAGGTAGCGGTCGGAGGTGTGGAAGCGCGTCGTGAACGCCGTCAGGTCGGGGTTGAGGCGACTTGCCACCATGGTGACGATCGTCGAGTCGAGTCCGCCGCTGAGGAAGGTGCCGACCGGCACGTCCGCGATCATCTGCTCCTCGACGATCGACTCCACTTCCGAGCGCAGCGCGCCGGCATCGACGGCGCCGTTCTCGACGCGCTCCCGCGGCAGCCGGTAGAACCGCGTGACGCGGGAATCGAGCGAGTCGACGTCGACCTCGAGCACCGTGCCGGGCGCCAGCTTGCTGATGCCGCGGAAGAGCGAACGGCCCGGCGGCGTGTAGCCGAGACGCAGGTAATAGGAAAGCGCCGGCGGGTCGAGCTCGACCGAGCGCAGGAAGGGCAGCAGAAACTTCGACTCGGAGGCGAAGTGGAACGCGTCGCGGTCGCGGTGCACGAAGAGCGGCTTGACGCCCGTGCGGTCCCGCGCCAGCACCAGCTTTCCGCGGCGCCGGTCGTGGATCGCCAGGGCGAAGATGCCGCGCAGCTCGCGCACGAACTCGACGCCGTGCTCCTCGTAGCCGCGAAGGATCACCTCGGTGTCGGTGCCCGAGCGAAACGAGCACCCACGCGCCGCGAGCCGCTCGCGCAGCTTGCGGAAGTTGTAGACCTCGCCGTTGTAGGTAATCGCGGTGTCGTGGTCGCCGGCGTCAGCGCGTTCGCCGGAGCGCATCGGCTGGGCGCCCGAGGGGGAGAGGTCGAGGATGCTCAGACGCCGGTGCCCGAGGATGACCCGCCGCGAGCCGCAGTCCGCCCCGAGAAGCCCCTCGTCGTCAGGCCCACGCCGGACCATTCCGGCCAGCCCGCGACGAACGACCTCGACCGCCGCGGCGCCCTCGGCGGCGGCAACAACGGCGCCGATCACTCCGCACATCCGATCTCTCCACTCCGTGACGCGCGTGCGGATTGTCGCCAGGAAGGTTCGGCTTTGCAAGCGCGGGTCGCGGGCGTCCCGTACCCGGTCCCGGTCCCGAAAGGACTGCTCGACTGCGACCGCGAGACTCTGCGACGCATCTATAAGGAAAGCAGGAAGAAGAGGAACGCAGGAAACGAGTTTCGTCGTGCGTTGCGAGCTCTGTCGAGTTTGAAAACGCCGTCGAGAAGCGACCGTTGGTTCCCTTTTTAGACCGACGCCTGTCGATATCATCTCCGGATTCGAAAGCGTTTCGAACCAGACCCGTTTCCTGCCTTCCTGCGTTTCCTGCCTTCCTCATGAATCGTCTGACAGCAAGCCTCCGAAGTCGACTCTCCCTCGCCGAGCTTGGAGGTCGGAATCTGCGTAATCTGCGTTCCGTTCCTCCGTTCCCTCCTCGAGGCTCCCTGTCGCCGTCATCGCTTCTTCAAAATCAAAAAAGCCCGCGACGTCCGGCAAGAAAGACGTCGCGGGCATCAAGAGAGGGTCAGGTCTTCAGATCACGGCCGGCACAGCGACGGGCAGCCCTCGAGGATGACGCACTCCTCGATCTCCCCGAGCACGTGCCTCGGGCCGCCGAGGAAGAGGTGCCGCAGGGACGCGATGGCGTCCGAGAGGTCGATCTCTCCGCTGCCGTTCCAGTCCATCAGCAGCAGCTCGCCCGGCATGTCGCACGGGAGGTCGCGTGGTCTGCCGAGGAAGAGGTGGCTCAGGAGGCAGACCGAGTCGCCGATGTCGACCGCGCCGTCCTGGTTGCAGTCGAACGGCCTCTGGCCGCCGCCGGAGGGCCTGCAGTCGTACTCGCAGCACGCGACCGCGGTGACGTTGCCGGCCGGATCGACGCACTCGACGCAGATGCGGCCGACGCGCTCGGGCAGCTCGGCGCACGGGATGTCGATCTCGCCGAGATCGGCGGGCACCTCGCGGATTACCGGGCCGTTCTCGCCGGCGCGGATGCGCACCTTCTCGCAGCACTCGCGCGGCCGCCGGTTCCAGACGACGATCACGGAGTCGCCGGTGGGGTCGCCGGTCGGATCGCACGCGACCTCGAGCGGCGGGCAGTCCGGCTCGCAGCGGTAGTCGCAGCACGGCGGGTTCGGATCGCGGTTGCCGTCGGGATCGACGCAGACCACGCAGAGCTCGCCGGTCGGCGTGGGCAGCGCGCTGCAGTCGATCGCGAACATCGTCTCGGTGCCCGGCAGGGTGGCGACCACCGTGCCGGTCGGGCGATGGACGATCTCGATCCGGCGACAGCAGTTCTGCGGCAGCGGGCTCCAGAGGAGCAGGACCTTGCCGTCGACGGTGTCGCAGCGCAGCAGCTCCGGCCTCGGGCACGGCTCGCAGGAGTAGTCGCAGCAGTCGCGCGAGGTCACCGCGCCGCTCGGATCGACGCACTCGACGCAGAGCGTGCCGGCGCGCGCGGGGAGCTCGTCGCACGGGATCGTGATGCTGCCGACGCTCGCCGGGACCTCCGCGATGATCGGTCCGTTGACGCCGAACCGCACCACGACCTTCTCGCAGCACCTCGCCGGCCGCGGCGTCCACGCGAGCACCACCGCATCGCCCGTCGGATCGCAGACGACATCGATCGGGGGACAGGGGCACTCGTACTCGCAGCACGCGATCGACGTGACGTTGCCGGCCTCGTCGACGCACTCGACGCAGAGCACGCCCGCGCCGGAGAGCTTCTCGCAGGGGATCTCGACGAAGCCGGCGTCGGCGGGCACCTCGAGGATCACCGGCCCGTTGCGGCCGTCGCGGATGCGCACCAGTGGACAGCACCTCGCCGGGGGCGGCGTCCAGGTGACGACCACCGAGTCGGCCGTCGGATCGCAGTTGACCGCGATCGGCGGACACTCGGGCGGCGGGCAGCGATACTGACAGCACGCCTCGTCGACGACCTCGCCGTCCTTGAAGCAGCGAATGCAGATCTGACCCGCGTCGGGCAGGTTGTCCGAGCACGGGATGACGACGCTGGTGGCGTCGGGCGGCAGCGCCGCGACCGGGTTGCCGTTGACGAACACGCGGAGCTGATCGCAGCAACCGGCGGGAATGGGGTTCCAGCCGACGGCGATGGCCGGCCCGAGGTCGGGATCATCGAGCGGCTCGCACTTGACGATCTCGAGCGGCGGGCACTCCACCGGGCACGTGTATTCGCAGCACTGCTCCGAGACCACCTCGAGGGCGCCGTTGACCGGATCGACGCGGACGCACTGGACGCACAGCGTGCCGGAAAGGCCGGAGAGCTGGTCGCACGGGATGATCGCGGAGGTCGCCGTCGGGGGCAGCACGACGAGCACGTTGCCGTTGGCGTCGACGATGCGGATGCGAGTACAGCAGAGGGGGTCGACCGGGTCCCAGCTCACGATCACCGCCGGGCCGCCCTGGTCGGGCGAGACGGGCCGGCACGTCAGGTTGGCGAGCGGCGGACATTGCCGGGGCGGGCACGCGAAGCGGCAGCAGGCACTGGAGACCACCTGGCCGTTCGAGTCGACACATTCGATGCAGATCTCGCCGGTCAGGACCGGGAGCTCGCTGCAGTCGATGGCCACGCCGGTGGCCGTGCCGGGCAGCACGCGGAGAATCGTGTCGGTCCTCGTCTCGCGGACGACGATGCGCTCGCAGCAGCCGTCTCGAGGGGAGTTCCAGACGACGACGAGCTTGCCGTTCGCGTCGACGGAGCACCGCGCGATGTCGATCGGCAGACAGCCATCGCAGGAGTAGTCGCAGCACGCGCGCGTCTCGCGCCCGTCCGGGCCGATGCAGACGACGCAGAGCGTGCCCGAGGGCGCGGGGAGCCGTTCGCAGGGGATCGACACACTGGTGGTGTTGCCGGGCAGCGTCATGATGACGGCGCCGGTGGCGTCGCGGATCTCGATCTTCTCGCAGTCGCACTGCCGGGGCAGCGTGTTCCAGTAGAGCGTCACGCCGTTCGGCGTCGTCGCGCAGCGGAGGTCGACGACCTCGGGCTGCGGGCACGTCGGGGACGTGCCGGGCCGCACGAAGCCGCCGAAGTCGTGGTGGAGGTCGATGCCGACGATGACACCGTCCTGGACGACCCCACCGGCGCCGGGGCC
>JBFFXF010000203.1:0-13393 GCA_041569895.1 Planctomycetota bacterium
CGATTCCGATTCCGAGGACGGGGACGGGGACGAGATGGAGCGCTTCTCCTCGTCGTGGATCCCGATCCTTCATCTGCGTCATCTGCGTCATCTGCGTTCCTCCTGCTCGAAGCTGCCTGATCGCCCCATGCGACCGCTTGAGGGTCGGCGTCGCGCTCACTACAATCGAGGGCAGTCCGGGACGAGCGACGAAGACTGGGTCCGACACGGGGAGACAAATCGAGATGCACCGGGAGACGCGGCCGGTGGGGCGGATTGCCGGGGGCGAGTTCACGCCGATCGGCGTGCTCGCGATCGCATTGTGGCTGGCCGCGCCCGCGCAGGCGTCGACGGCTCGCTTCGTGCGCGGCGATGCGAACTCCGACAGTCGCGTCGACATCGGCGATGCGATCTATCTCCTCGGCTTCAACTTCCACGGCGGCGCGCCACCGCGCTGCCTCGACGCCGCCGATTCGAACGACGACGGGCGTCTCGACATCTCCGACGCCATCTTCCTCCTGACGTTTCTCTTCAACGGCTCGAGTCCGCCGCCGGAGCCCTATCCCGCGGCCGGTCCGGACACGACCATCGATCTCATCGGGTGCAGCGACCCGCAGTTGACGCCGGGGGTGCTGCGGCACGGGACCTTCGTCGAGCGCGAGCACGGGGTCAACGGCTGCGCGGAGCACCTCGAGCGCGGCGCCATTCGACTCAGCGGGTTCTTCTACGACGGCGGCGGGCCGCCGGGGGTCTTCGTGTGGCTCCACCGCGACCGCACGACCGAGTCGCAGGGCTTCGCGATCAGCCCCGACCTCAGCGGGCAGCCGCTCGAGAACGCCACCCTCGAGTTCGACATCCCCCCGGAGATCTCCGGCGACGACTTCGACTACGTGTCGATCTGGTGCGTGGTCTTCGACCTGAACTACGGCTTCGCGCGGCTGGTGCGGTGAGGGTGGCGAGGATACGCGGATCGATCCGGGGATCGGCGGCGATGGCGAGTTCGGGCACGGGACCGGGCACGGGACCGGGCACGGGAGCGGGGACGGGTCTCCGATGACGGCGAGGAATGAACGGGGGACGTCGAAGCGGCGGAGGTGGCCCGTCGTCACCGGGGTGATCTGCGCGTCGCTTCTGGTGCTGCTGCTCGTCGCCTACAACCACTACCTCGTCGACGCCGATCCTCCCGACGACTCGGACCTGCTGCCGCGGCCCGCCCCCGTGATCGCCGCGGGCGAGAACGGCTTCGAGCTGGTCGACTTCGACGGCGACGAGTTCGAGGGGTTCAACTCGCCGGAGTCGGGTATCCGGGAGCTCGTGCCGTTCGCCCGGGAGCACTTCCCCGGCTATTCGTGGAACCCGGACCGCGCGCGGGCGAGACTCGAGCAATACGGCGACATCCTCGAGCGCGCGGAGCGCGCGCTCGAGCGGCCGCATTTCTGGATACCCCGAGAGCGGCTCGACGACGAACACGGGGCTCCGTTCCTCGAGTGCATGAGGGCCCTCCGGCGACCTCCGTTCCCCCTCGACAATCACGACACCGGGGCGATCTCCGGCCTCGTCAAGCCGACCGACAACGTCATGGATCCACCCGGCCAGTGGAACAGCCTCCTGCTCGTCTGCGACGACAACCTGATCACCGTCAGCATCAACGGCGAGGAGGTGACGCGCATGGACCTCGACGCCTGGACGGAGAAGGGCCGCCGCCCCGACGGCACGCCGCACGAGCTCGACGTCGCCTGCAAGGACCTGCCCCGCGCTGGCCGCATCGGCCTCGAGGACGGCGGCAGCGACGTGTGGTTCAAGAATATCAAGGTCCGGCCGCTCGGACCCGACCGCTGAGGCGAGCGCGGACCTCTGAGCGCTGGTTTCTGTCCTCTGATCTCTGTCTCTGTCTCTGTCTCGGTTTAATCGAGGACGAGAACGAAGGACGAGATCGGGCACGGGCACGGGCACGGGACCGGGACCGGGACCGGGGACGGGAGCACGAAACCGTCAACAATCGGTGCATGCACCGCTCTCGAGCTGCCCCGATTGGCCCGCTCACGCCCGGGGATGGTATCGTTCCTTACGGCATTCCGGGAACCGGGGACGCCGCGGGCTCTTCCGCGGTGGTGGCGCTTTTTCCCAGCTCGAGCTCGCGATGGCACGACGCACGTCGACCGATGACACTCCCCGCGAACGGGTTGGCGACTCCGGGCACACGATGCTCGAAGTCGTCATCGTGCTGGTCGTCGGCACCGTGCTCCTGCTGACGTTCGGCTCGATGATCATCGGCGCCCAGGGCGCCTACAACGAGGGCATGGTCGCCGCGAACGCCGATTCGACGGCGACGCGAGTCCTCAGGCAGGCGGTCTCCGAGCTGCGGGATGCCCAGCTGAGCAGCATCACGCTGAGCCAGCCGACCAATGCGCCGTCGATCTCGTACACGAAGATCACCGGCTGGAGCGGGACGGCTCCCACGACCAGCGCCACGCAGACGCTGTCGTTTGCGAGCGGGGCGCTGTCGCTCAACGGTCAGGTCATCGTGGATGGCCTGGCGGACGTCTTCTTCGACCTCGACGTCTCCGTGCTGACCATCACGGTCCGCGTGAGCGCGACCACGGCGACGCGAGGCGTCGAGCGGGTGATCTCGCGCCAGCTGGTGGCGAACCTGAGTTTGTAGTGACCGATGATACGCAAGCGACCCGGGCGCGCGACGGAGCCACGATCGGGAGGCGACGCCGCCGACTCCGGGGGAATGACTCTCGTGGAGATCGCCATCGCGATCTCCATCCTGGCGATCGGCGCGCTCGCCTTCGCCGGGACTTTCGTCAACACGGCGCAGCTCTCCCAGGACACCCGTGACACGCGCGTGATCACGGTGGCCATGAAGAACGTCCTCGAGACGCTGCACGCGGAGCACTTCCCATCGCTGACCACGAACTACGGCCAGGGGACGGCGAATCCCAGTTTCTGGTGCACGGACGACGGCACGGTCGTCTTCACCGATCCCGGGAACGCCTCGGTCACCGGCAGCATCGAGTTCTTCAACGACGAGAGCTCGATTCCCGCCTCGTTCGCGGGGCTCAACGGGGGATTCGATCTCAACGCCGACGGTACCGTGAGCTCCGGGCCGGTCAGCGACTACCGCATCCTGCCGACACGCATCACGATGACGGTGGTGGACTCCACGTCCTCGACGCGCGTCGTGACCACCGACGTCCTGCTGTTCAGCGTCCGATCCTGGTAACCAGCCCCTCATCCACGAATCCGGTGCTTCCATGAACAAAGAGAGAGGCTCGATTCTCCTGCCGGTGATGCTCCTCGTTCTGCTCCTCGGCAGCATGTCCGCGGCGATGGTGATGTTGACGACGAGCCACGCCCGTTCGTCGACGGAGGACCTCGACCAGGAGCTGGCGATCCGGGTCGCGGAGTCCGGGCTCGCCTTCTACTTCGGACAGGTACTGCTTGACGGGAACTACTTTTCGACCAACCCGGCGCCGCATGCGCCGATCCAGGTCGGCGATGCCGAGTTCACCCTCGAGGCGGCCGTCACGACGACCGACGGGTGGGACCTGACGATCACGGGCACGCGCGGGCGGGGCGAGTACGAGATCCGGGCGATCATCGGCGGCGGCTCGCTCGTCTTTCCGCCGGGCATCGTCGTCGCGGGCACCGGAGTCGACGGCGATGTGGCCCTGAGGGTGCGAGACAAGTCTCTCATCGGAAGCTTCGATCCGGCCAGCGGCGCCTTCGACCCGGCAAACCCCGGCACCGAGGCCACGATCGCGATCAACGGCAGCCTCACTCTCAGCGGCGGCTCCCAGATCAAGGGGGACGTCACGGCCTCGGGGACGCTCGACTCGGGGAGCCCGTCCGACGTCTCGGGGACCCTGACCGAGAACGGCGGCCAGACCCCGGTCGAGAACATCGACCCGATCGTTCTCGACCTCTACGACTCGTCGCGCACCGCGAACGACAACGGAGACCTCGGAGCGATCTTCGGCGTCAACTGGTTCCCGCTCCTGGGGCCGGAGAACTACGGGGACCTCGTCGTCGCCGACGGCGGCACGTACGTGGTTCCGTCCGGGACCTACAGGGTGCGCCGCTTCGAGGTCCGCGACGGCACGACGGTCATCTTCGACACCAGCGGCGGACCGGTGAAGTTCGTCTACGTCGGTGCGGGACAGGGGACCGGCACGCTCAACGACCTGACGCTCGACACCGCAGGGAAGGTCCTCGTCGACTCCGGCGGCACCCAGAACGGGCTGCTCACCGTGCTCGGCCAGGACACGGATTTTCGTGTCCTCCGCGACAGCGTCTACGGCCAGAGCGTCAACGACCCGAACAACAGCGGCTACACGCAGATCATCAGCCTCGGCGGCAACGCCTCGGCGGACGAGATCGAAATCGATCACAGATCCACCGTCCACGGGAGGCTCTACGCCGCGGCGCACAATCTCCTGCTCAAGAACGGGAGCGAGTGGCATGGATCCGCCGTGGCCAGGACCGTCGACCTGAACCACGACGGCATCTTCGCGATCGACAGGGGCTCGCTCGGCACCTCCGTACCGGATTCCACGACCCACGACATCCTCGCCAGGTGGCGCTCGAGCGGTCCCTGACGGGAGCTCACGTTCAGAAGCCGAAGCGCAGGAGCTGAAGAAGCGGACCGATCGCGGCGCCACCGATGTGTGCGCGTACGCGGACCCCTTCGGGCGTCGGCTCGGCCGCGAGCTCCACGTGGTGGTTGCCTCGGCGGGTACTCCCCGGGAGATTCTGTCCGCGGCCGGCGGCCATGGTTCGCAGCGAGTCGAGCGAGACGTGGAGCTCGATCGGCGGCGCGTCGAGCGTGGCGTCGACCGGCCCCTCGAGCGCGGCGATCGCGCGGTGAAGCATACCCGTTTCCCCCGGCGGCCCGACGGCGCAGAGGATGGTGTCTCCGCGCGTCGCGATGCGCACCTCCGCCTCGGCACCTGAGTTGAGCGCCTCCGATGCCCGCGGCGCGAGCCGAAAGGAGTGCACCGCGAACTCGCCCACGGTGCCCGCCCGGAGGCTGCCGGGCTCGAGCATCCCGAGAGGGACCCAGATCGGGACGTGCTTCTCGAGCCACGATCGAACGTTGGTCTCCTTCACCACCGGTGAACGGAGCCCTGCGAGCAGCGATCGGGCGCCGGGGCCGGAACGGCGCACCGTGAACGCCAGATCGATGGCCGCGCCGCTGACGGCGTTCTCGAGAGCCTCGAGCGGACCGGCGAGCGCCCGCCAGGACTTCATCCAGTCGTGCGCGCTCTCGAGGTCGGTGCGCATCTTGAGCTCGTGTGCGCGATAGAGTCGTTCGCGCAGCGCAGCCGTCGTCGCCCGGATGGCGCTGCGGGAGACCACCCACGGCCGGAAGACGGCTCGCAGGCTGAAAGCCGCGTCGCGATCGCAGAGCGGTGCGAGCCCGCCGGCGGTGGGCGCCGAGAGCGCCGCGGGAAGCTCGCTGCCGCGCGACAACGGCGCGTCGATGGTGACGAGCAACTCCCTCGCCGTGTCATCGACTCGAGCGCGGAGCCGGGCGCCCTCGAAGTCGCTCACGACGGTGCCGACCGCGCTCACGAGCTGCGAGATCTCGGCGCGCGCGCGGTTGGCGAAGTGGGTCTCTCCCGTCCGTCTCGCGGCCTGCTGGACGACGAGGTCGCGCCAGAGCGCCCAGGCTGCCTCCCGCGCCGCTTGCGGCCACTGGTTGACGTCGAGGAAGCCGGCGATGTCGTCCTCCCCTCGCCGGACACCGTCGAGGCGCGCCGCGTCGGGAGCGATCCAGTCGGGGCTCGAGCCGAGCACCGCCCAGGACTCGCCGAGCCGGAGTCTCAGGGACGTCTCGTTGGACGACAGGGTGTACGTTCCGATCCCGGTGCTCGCGCGCCTCCAGAGGAACGGGCTCAGGAACTCGAGCACCCCGTCCTCGTGCCTCTTGGGCAGGACGAGCACGGGTCTCACCTCGACGCCCCGGCTCAGCAGCAGGACGCCGATCGGCCGGCCCGCGTCCAGATACCCGATCGTCGTGCGGAGCTCGCCGATCACCTCCGCGAGGCGAGACCCGGCCGATCCGTCGAGAAGCTGTCCTGCACGCTCGAGCGCACGGGCCGGGTCCGCGATGACGAGACCGGCCAGCGTCTTCACCGGCTGGGTGACGGTGGTGGGGCCTCTGTCCGGGTCGCCCGAAGCCGAGACCGCACACGTCAGGCTCGCGGCCAGCGCGATTGCGAGCGCGGGCAGGCGCGGAGCGACAGCGATGAGGGTCCGGCTAGCTCTGGAGCTCGAGCTCATCCGGCCGCCCGCCGGCGGCGTCCCTCTCGGGTGCCGGATCTCGGGTCGCGTCGTCATCGGAGTCTGCATCCGGTCTCTCGTCCGTCGGCGTGTCGCCGAGCCGGTGTCCGAGGAGAGCCTCCTCCGCGCGCGCCCGTTCGAGGAGATCCTCCAGCGCCTGTCGGTCGGTCACGGCGTCGCCGTCGCGCTCCACCACGTCCCGGAGCTCGCCCAGGAGCTTCCGGCTCCGGTTCATCTGGTCGGCGAAGGAGCCAACCGTGGAGTTGATGACCTCCTTGAGGTCCTGGAGCTCGTCACCCGAACGCAGCTCGCAGCGCCGGTCCCAGCGGTCGTCGACCAGCCCCTGGAGGTACTGCTTGAAGCGGAATATCGGGCCGCAGAACTTGAAGGAGAGGTACTTGCCGACGAGAAACGCGACCGGGATGGCCACCGCGCAGGATGCGAGGGTCGCCGTGACGAGGAGCCTGGTCTCCTCGTGCCTGACCGCGTCGAGCAAGTCCGGCCGGCGTCCGAGCCAGATCAGCGCGAAGCTGAGCTGGAAGTGCACCAGGAGCGTCAGCTGGGCGACGACGACCGCGGCGAGCACGACCTTGCCCTGCAGGTCCGGGCGGATCCACCGTTTCCGCCTGCGCCCGCGGTGCCTGTCGTCTGTCTTCTCCGGCTTCGTCAAGGTTCTGCTCAGGTCTTGTCCACGGGTTCGCCCGTCCATCGGGATGTCGGCTGCGCCGGCGCCCGAGGTGAACCCCGCGTGGCGATTTCCGCCGCGCCGACTTACGGGAACACCTCCCGCTCCCCCGCGGTCGCCTCGGCAGCAGCGCCG
Organism: Planctomycetota bacterium; assembly: GCA_041569895.1. GTDB lineage: Bacteria > Planctomycetota > UBA8108 > UBA8108 > JACQVS01 > JBFFXF01. Next base: position 7,091 of record JBFFXF010000203.1, read on the forward strand.
GCGCGCTCGGCGGCCCGGCGGGACGTCGCAATTGTCCTCCGCGTGCCGTACAATCGGCCGCTGGAAGCGCGGGTTGGAGCCGCGTTCCGGTCACGGATCGGGACGCCGGATGTCATTCCTTATTCGAGGAGAACTCCTCTACATCGAGGGGGGGCTTTTTGCAATGTGTGGACCTGCAGCTTTCGCAGGGGGCGGTCGGAGACCATTCGCTGTTTGCATTCTCGTGGGCGTCTTGGCGCCCCTCGCGTCGCTCGTGGGACAGGGCGTCGTCATCAACGAGATCCACTTCCGCCCGGTCGGCGGCCGCGACTTCGAGTTCGTCGAGCTGCTCAACGCCTCGCCCGGTCGTGTCGACGTCTCCGGATGGCGCTTTCAGCGCGGCATCGACCTGACGATTCCGGACAACACGTCGATCGCCGCCGGCGACTACCTGGTCGCGGCGAGGAACCTCGCCGCCTTCAGCACGCAGTTTCCCGGCGTCCCGGCGAATCGCGTCATCGGCGGCTACGAGGGGTCACTCGACAACGACGGCGAGACGCTGCGCATCGTCGACGCGGACGGGGTGATCCGCGATCAGGTGCGCTACGGCGCGCCCTTCCCGTGGCCCGCGGCGGCGAACGGCAACGGCGCGTCGCTCGAGCGGCTCTGCGCGACGTCGTCCGGCGACTCCGCCCAGAACTGGAGCGCCGACGCGGCTCGCGGGCCGTCACCCGGCGCGCGCAACGGCGTGGTGCAGTGTCCGCCCCCGGCCTACGTGGCCCCGGCGGTGGTCATCAACGAGATCCACTACCACCCGTCCGAGGGCGATGCGCTCCAGTACGTCGAGCTCTACAACACACGGACGACGGCGGTCGACGTGTCCGGCTGGAGCTTCACGGACGGCCTGGACTTCGTCATGCCGGCCGGCACGACGATTCCCGGCGGCGGCCTGCTGGTGGTCGCCGCGGACGCCGCCCGGGTGCGCGCCCGGTACGGCATCACCAACGTCGTCGGCAACTTCCTCGGGACGCTGGCCGACGGCGGCGAGCGAATCGAGCTCTCGGACGCCATGCTGCTGCCCGTCGACGTCGTCAAGTACTCCGACGCGGGCAGCTGGCCGGAGACCGCGGACGGCCTCGGGTTCAGCATCGAGAAGGTCGATCCCGCCGCCGACGGCATCGACCCGGCGAGCTGGCGGAGCGCCATCGGCGGCGGACGATCCGCGGGCTTCCGCGAGGTGACGGTCACCGGGACGGCGACGTCGTCGGAGCTGCAGGTCTACCTCGAGGCGGACGGCGAGCTGCTCGTCGACGATGTCAGCCTCACCCCCGAGGGCGACCCCGCGGCGGAGGTCATTCCCGGCGGCGACTTCGCGCTCGGCGCCGGGGACTGGACCGCGCTCGGCAATCACGGCAACTCGCGGTGGCAGCCCGACGGCGGCGTCGACGACAGCGCGTGCCTGCGCGTCATCGCCAGCGACCCGGGGGACGGCGCGGCGAGCGCCATCGTCCATGTGACGTCCCCGGCGCTGGTCATGGGCGCTCGCTACCGCCTGCGGCTGTCGTTGAAGCCGCTGTGGGGCTCCGTCACCACGATCGTCCGGCTCGCCGGCTCGACGGCGCAGACCGGCGTCTTCGAGCGCGTCGACTTCACCGACGTCTTCCTCTCGCCCGGCAAGCCGAACACCGTGCGGAACTCGCCCGTGCCGCCGTTCGTCATCCGGATCACCAACTCGATCGACCAGCCGACGTCGACGGACCGCGTCACGGTGACCTGCTTCGTGAAGGCGTCCGCGGAGGTGACCGACGTCGAGCTGAACTACCGCGCCGGAGACACCGCGGGGTTCGTCCTCATGCAGGACGACGGGCTCAGCGGCGACGGGCTCCCCGGCGACGGCGTGTACGGAGCGCGGATGCCGACCTTCCCGAGCGCGACGATCGTGCGGTACACGATCACCGCCTTCGACGCCGAGGGAGGCGTCGCGACCTTCCCCGACGGCAACGAGCCGACCGGCAGCTTCGCGTTCTACGTCGACGACAACCGCCCGCAGACGACGGTGCCGATCTACTATTTCCTCGGCGCCGACCTCAACGCGCTGGACTGCGACGACTACATCACCGCGCAGTTCGTGCGCAAAGACGACGTCTTCCTGAACATCGGGGTCCGCAATCGCGGCGACTGCTCGCTCCCGAAGCGCAGCATTCGGGTGCGTTTCAACCGCACGCGCGAGTTCCGCGGCCACCGCAAGATCAACCTCAACAGCCTGTGGTCCGACAAGTCGCTCGTGCGGGAGAAGCTCAGCTGGGACATCCTCGACGATCTGCGCGAGCCGCGGAGCGAGGCGTTCCACGTGCGGGTGCACCGAGACGGCGACTACCACGGGCTCTTCCTCTTCCTCGAGAACCCCGACCGCGATTACCTGCGCTCGAACGACCTGGACGCGAGCGGCAACCTCTACAACTCCGCGAGCGGCACGGAGGAGCCGCTGGCGTCACCCGCGGCGTATCGCGAGGCCTACAGGAAGACGACCAACGACGACGGCGACTTCACCGATCTGATCGACTTCATCACGCAGCTCGGCTCGCAGTCGGCCGCGCAGCTCCTGACGTGGCTGCACGCCAACGTCGACGTCGAGGCCGAGCTGGACTACCAGGCCTCGGTGGTGGCGATCGCCGGCCCGGACCACCTCGCCAAGAACCACTACCTGCACCACGACCCGGTGACGGGGCTCTGGCGCCGGCTTCTCTGGGATGTCGACCTGACGCACGGGCGCTTCAACGATCCGGCGAACGGCGGGGCCTTCAACGACATCGTCGCTCCCGGGATGGTCGACCTCTTCTACGGCGAGGGCGTGAACGGGCTGACGACGCGCTTCTTCGGCGCCAGCTCCGGCGGCGGGGCGCGGTACTTCGACCGGGTGCTCGCGGGGAGGGTCTGGTCGCACCTGCGCGAGAAGACCGGCGGGCCGTCGTTCCGCCGGCGTGTCGAGGACCTGCGCGAGCTGCTGCGGCTCGAGGCCGCCGACGACCGCGCACGGTGGGGTCGTTTCCCGGGCAGACCCGATCCCGACCACCCCGCGGACTTCGACTCGAACCTCGATCAGCTCCTCGGCGCCGGCGCCTTCGCCGAAGACGGCTACCTCGGCCGTCGCATCGCGTTCCTGCGCGCCGAGCTCGCCCGCGTCGGTCTCGACAGCTTCCCGTGGGTGCGCATCACCGAGATCATGTACAACCCGTTTGGCGTGCCCGAGCTCGAGTTCGTCGAGCTCCACAACACCGAGACCCGATCGGTCGACGTCTCCGGCTGGCACCTCCAGCCAGTCGGCTTCACGTTTCCTGCTGGCACGACACTCGCCGGCGGCGAGACCGTGGTCGTCAGCCGCGATCCGGCCGTGTTGCGGCAGACGCACACGAGCATGGCGGCCCGGCTCTTCGGGCCGTACACCGGTCGACTGCGAAACGGCGGTGACACCGTCCGTCTGCTCGACGGCACGCCGGGCAGCGGCGTGACGTTCCCGGCGCGACACCCGCTGACGATCGACGTCGTGGTCTACGAGGACGGAGGCGACTGGCCCTCGTCGCCCGACGGAACGGGGCCCAGTCTCGAGCTTCGCAACGTCGGCATCGATAACGACCTCCCGGGGAGCTGGCGCGCCTCGGTCGCGGGCGGCTCGCCGGGGCGGCTCGAGTCGGAGAACCTGCCGCCGTTCATCGATCTCGTGGTCGCGCCGCGCGAGGGCGTGGCCCCGCTCGAGGTGCAGCTCGACGCCAGCGGATCGATCGACCCCGATGGCGACGCCCTGACCGCGAGCTGGGACCTCGGCGACGGGACGCAGAGGAACGGCACGCGCCTGACGCACGTCTATCGCGATTCCGGCGTCTTCGAGGGCTTGGTGACGCTCGACGACGGCAAGTCGACGCCGGTCTCGCGCGGTTTCCGCATCACGGTGCTGGCGAACACCCCGCCGATCCTGGCGCTCTCCGTCGCGCCGACCGAGGGCGACGCGCCGCTCGACGTGACGCTCGACGCATCGGGCTCGAGCGATCCCGACGGCGACTCGTTCACCGTCGAGTGGGTGCTCGGCGACGGCGCCACCGCGAGCGGCCCGGTCGTCTCGCACCGCTACCTCGCGCCCGGTGTCTACACGGGTAGCGTGACTCTCGACGACGGCGCCTCACCGCCCGTGGTGCGGGAGTTCACGATCGTCGTGCGAGACGGGGGCGGCGACACGGTGTTCCTGCGCGGCGACGTGAACAACGACGGGCGCGTCGACCTGTCGGACTCGATCTGGGCGCTGGAATGGCAGTTCCGGGGAGGCCCCGCGCCGCCCTGCCTCGCGGCCGGGGACGCCAACGGCGATGGCGGCACCGACATCAGCGACGCCATCTTTATCCTTCTCTTCCTCTTCCAGGGAGGACGACCGGTGCCGCCACCGTATCCGGAGTGCGGCCTCGCTCCCGCCGGCACGGACCTGCCGTGCCCGGTGACGCGGTGCGGGGGATGAAGCGCGCGGGCTCGCGCGACGCGGTGCGTCAGGGCGGGCACGGGAACGGGGACGGCACCGAAACGGGCCGGCCGGTCGGAATGACGTCCGCGGTCCGAGGCGCGAAACCCGAATCGGCAGCGCTCAGTCGGCGTCCGTGGGCTCTTCCTGGTGGATGCGGACGAGGCAGCGGTCGCTGTCCGCGGCGACGAGGCGCACACGGAGGCGATGGCCACCCTTCGGAACGTCGAGCGAGATGCGGCGCTTCTTGCATACCGGCGACTCGGGGTGCTTCCACGTGCCGGAGGGCACGCCCATCTCGTTGAACCAGCCGACGCGCTTGCCGTCGAGCGCGACGCCGAGGACATACGGCGCCGACTCCTCGACGCCGGCGGGCAGGAGGAGGCGCGAGTCGATGCGTATGCGGCTCGGCCCGACGACGTGGATCTCCACGGTGTCATCGTCGCCGCCCAGGAGCGACCAGCGCTTGGTGTGGTCGCCGGCGGTGATGGTCACTCGCTGGAGCGCGTCGATGTCGACCGCGTCCCAGGCCGACTCCAGCGGCGGCGTCGACAGGCGGAAGACCAGCCACGCGCAGAGGACAACGAGCGCCGCCGTGGCGCCCCAGCGGGCCAGTCGGCGGGTCAGGCGGTCGCGCTGGTCCTTGACGATCGCCGGCCAGACGACCTTGCGCGCGCGGTCGAGATCGTAGGAGAAATCGATCTCGGCCCACGGCAGACCCGCGATATCGACGCCGCGGAGGTCACGCTCGCGCGCCAGCTCGCAGACCGCGGCGCCGAGCCAGTTCGTCTCGGCGCCCTTCTCGACGAGTCGCTCGGCGATCTCGAAGAGCCGTTTCACGGCGTCGAACGAGAGCGACAGGATGCCGACGTTCTCGCCGCTGATCTCCTCCGGCGGCAAGTCCTTCGCCATGTCGACGAGACGGCCCCGCTCGAGCTTCACCTTCATGTGCTCGCGGCCGTGTCCGGAGCTCGAGTCGTACGCGAACGCATCCCCGTGGTGCCGCAGCAGGCGGTCGAGGACGCGCGGGTGAAAGAGCACGTCGCCGTTGAGGACGAGCACCGATCCCTTCACCCAGTCGCGCGCCAGCCAGAACGAGTAGAGGCTGTTCGTGGTGCTCCAGCGCGGATTGATGATGTACTCCGACCGGATGCCGACGACCTCCCTGATCTCGTCCGCGCTGTACCCGAGGACCATGCCGACCGGTCCGACGCCGGCGTCCGCGAGCGCCTCGAGCTGATGCTCGACGATCGGCCGGCGGCCGACGTCCAGGAGACACTTCGGCACCTCGGCGCCACGTTCCCCCAGACGGCTCCCGCGCCCCGCGGCCAGTATCAACGCTTGCATCGGTCAGCTCCTCGCCCGGACCACGACGGGACCGGCGAGCGTGGTGGAGGTTGTGGTTGAACGAGTTATTCCAGGAAGGAAAGGCCCGCAGCGGCGAGCGTTTTCCAGGGGTCATATTTTACCGGTGCGTGAAGGTTCTGTGAAGCGAGGTTCTCGGACGCGGGAGGGGACGGCGGAGAGTGGGGTGGGGATTGGGGATCGGGGCAGAGACGGACGGCGCTCCTCCCCCTCGTGCCTCGATCACCCGACTCCGAGTCCGTCGTTGCAAAAACGTACCCGTACCCGTACCCGTTCCCGCCGTCCTCGAGGGCTCTGGTTGCGGAGTCCGATGACCGACTCCGATACCGATGGCCGACTCCGACTCCGACTCCGATACCGATTCCGATTCCGAGACCCGATTCCGAGACAGAGGTCCGAGATCAGAGTCAGAGGTCAGAGGTCGGAGGTCGGACGTGAGAGGCCGGGTCCCTCTC
>JBFFXF010000204.1:0-13391 GCA_041569895.1 Planctomycetota bacterium
CCGCCGGGATACGTCGGCTTCGAGGAGGGCGGCCAGCTCACCGAGAAGATCCGCCGCCGTCCCTACTCCGTGATCCTCTTCGACGAGATCGAGAAGGCGCACATGGACGTCTTCAACATGCTCCTCCAGATCATGGAGGAGGGGAAGCTGACCGACAGCTTCGGGCGCCAGATCGATTTCCGCAATACGATCCTGATCATGACGTCGAACATCGGCGCCAACATCATCAAGAACCAGGCGTCGCTCGGCTTCAAGGCGACCTCGTCCGACCGCACCTACGAGGACATGAAGAAGGAGCTCATGGAGGAGGTCGAGAAGCACTTCCGTCCGGAGTTCCTCAACCGCCTCGACGAGATCGTCGTCTTCCGCAGCCTGACGCGCGAGGACCTGTCGCAGATCATCAACATCGAGATTCGCCACGTGCAGGACCGCCTCAAGGAGCAGGGTCTCGACATCATCCTGACCGATGAGGCGCGCGACTACCTGATCTCGAAGGGCTACAACCCCGACTTCGGCGCCCGGCCGCTTCGTCGCGCGGTCGAGAACGAGATCGAGGACCAGCTCGCCGAGGAGCTGCTGCGCGGCAACTTCAAGGATCGGGCGTTCATCAAGATATCGGTCCGCGACGGGCACCTCTACTTCGAGGGCACCGACGAGCTGTCGGGCATCGAGGAGCCCGAGGAACCGGTCGGCGCGGGCGCCGGCGCCATCGAGGGCGAGGGCAACGAGTCGAACGACGACTGACCCGCGGTCCGGCTCGCTGTATTCCGCCGGGGCCTATCTTCAGGCCCCGGAACCCGGTCTCGGCGCCGGCTGCCGGCCAGCGAGAGCCCACGCCGCGCGCCGCAGCGCTCCCGCAAGGTAGATCGACCCCGTCACCACCACGGGCCATCCGAGCTCGACGGCGCGCGCGAGCGCCTCGCGCGGCTGCTCGATGACGTTCGCCTCCGGGACCTCGACGCCGGCCACGTGCGCGAACCGCCGTGCGATGTCCGCGGGTGCGACCGAGCGCAGCGGGTCGGCGCGCGTCACGATGAAGTCGTCGGCCATGCCGCGCAGCGCGCGGAGGATGCGGTCGAGCTGCTTGTCCGAGGCCACCGAGAGGATCAGGCGGCGCGGTCTCGGGAAGCGGATCTCCTCGAGGGCGGTCTTCAGCGCCCGTACCGACTCGGGCGTGTGCGCGCCGTCGAGGACCACGGCGGGGGCCGACGGGACGACCTCGACGCGAGCCGGCAGCTCCACGGTCGCGAGGACCGCATCGATCACGTCCCGGCGGGCCGCCTCCCGGCCGACCGCGCGACGCCAGAGCGCCAGGGCAATCGCCAGGTCGGCCCGGAGCCCGGGCCCCCGCACCACGCCGGGGGCGAACGGACCCTCGAACCCCGCGATCCGCAGACGGCCGGCGGAAGTCAGGCGAACGGCGTCTCTCGCGACCTCCTCGACCGGTGCGTCCCTCTGCGCGGCGACCTCGAGCACGGCCCGGCGCGCCGTGGGCGCGAGCGAGCCGACCACGAGCGGCACGCCGGGCTTGATGATCCCCGCCTTCTCCCGCGCGATGCGCTCCAGCGTCGAGCCCAGGAGCCTGGTGTGCTCGAGGCCGATGCCGGTGATCGCCGTGGCCGTCGGCGAGAGGATGTTGGTGGCGTCGAGCCGCCCGCCGAGGCCGACCTCGAAGACCCCCCGGTCGACGTCGCGGGTCCGGAAGTAGGCCATCGCGATCCCGGTCATCAGCTCGAAGAACGTCGGAAAGTGGTCCGGACCCGCGTCCCGGAGCGCGGCCAGCGTCGGCAGCATCGCGTTGAGCGTCTCGCACAGGTCGGCCTCGCCGATCGACTGGCCGCCGACGCGGACGCGCTCGCGCACGTGCTCGACGTGAGGCGAGGTGTAGGTGCCGACAAGCTCTCCCGAGCACTCGAGGAGCGCCTCGAGCAGCAGGCACGTGGTCCCCTTCCCCTTGGTGCCCGCGACGTGAATCGAGGGGTACGAGCAGTGGGGATCGCCGAGCGCCGCGGCGAACGCGCGCATGCGCTCGAGCTTCAGGGTGTCCGCGCCGTAGGAGAAGGTCACCATGCGCTCGTAGCTGGTGAACTCGCCGACGAACCGCAGGAAGTCGTCGTCGCCGCCGACCGGATCGAACGTCGTCGCCATGGATCTCCTTGCGGGTTTCCACCCGTTGTCTTCGCCGAGCCCAAGACTATAATCACGCCGCGGACCCCGGTCAATTTCGGCCCAGAGCTGGATCGAGCCCGTGCCCAGAGTGTTCATTTCCGCCGGCGAGAGCTCCGGCGACCTGCACGCGGCGAAGCTGATCGAGTCGGTGCGCCGGCTGCGCCCGGACGTCGTGTTCGAGGGCTTCGGCGGCGGGCGCATGGAGGCGGCCGGCTGTCTCCTGCACGAGAACATCATCCACCTCGCCAGCATGGGCCTCTCGTTCATGTCGAACATCATCTCGTTCGTGCGGCTGGTGCGGCGCTTCCACCGGCTGCTGCGCGAGAACCCGCCGGACGCGGTGGTCCTGGTCGACTTTCCGGGCTTCAACTTCATCCTCGCGCGCCTGGCGAAGTGGAACGAGATCCCGGTCGTCTACTACATCTGCCCGCAGATCTGGGCCTGGGCGCCCTGGCGCCGCGAGAAGATCCTGCGGCTGACCGACATGCTGATGGTGATCCTCCCCTTCGAGACGCGCTTCTACAGCTCGCCGGGGAAGCGCGTCGTCTACGTCGGCCACCCCCTCGGTGACGAGCTCGGCGAGCTCGGTCAGCCGGGAGAGCTCGACCGCGAGCTGCGGCGGCGCCTGTCGATCGACAACGGCACGCGCGTGATCGGCGTCTTCCCCGGCAGTCGCGAGCACGAGATCCGCGAGCTGCTGCCGGTGATGCGCGCCACGGTCGACAAGCTGGGTCTCGACCCGGCGACCGATCGGCTGGTGATCTCGTGCTGTCGCGCCGACTTCCGCGACGAGATCCTCGGGCGCTTCCGCGACTGCGACGTCGCCTGCGAGATCTTCGACGGCGACGCGTACCCGCTGATGGCGGCCTGTCACGTCGCCCTGGTCGCCTCCGGGACGGCGACGCTCGAGCTCGCCTACTACGGAAAGCCGATGGTGGTCTTCTACAAGATCGGGCGGCTCGCCCACGCCGTGTACCGGATCATCTGCACGTCGCCGTACCTCTCCCTCGTGAACATCCTCTCGGGGGACGAGGTCGTTCCCGAGGAGATCAGCTGGCGCGACAACTCCGACGAGCAGGCGGCGCGGGCCAGACAGCTGATCGAGGAGTCCGCCGAGCGCCGGCGGTGCCTGGAGAGGCTCGGCCGGCTGCGCGAGGAGATTTTCCGCCCCGGGGGAAGCGCCCGTGCGGCCCGGACCCTGAGCGAGTTTCTCGCCTGACGGTTTGTGCCCGGGATCGCACCAACGTATGATTATCCTGGAGAAGCAGGGAAACCCGCCCCCCAGTAAAGGAGCTTCCGGGAGCACGATCATGCGATTCGGAACGAACCAGCCGGCGCCGGCGAATCCGCTCGGCGGCCCGCGACTGGTGTTCATCCTGTTGGTCTTCGGCGCCCTGGTGGTGCTGCTCGCGTTCGGCGTGCAGCGCTACGTCGGGCCCGAGGGCGGCCGGGCGGGGCGAGGAAGCCCCGTCGCCGAGGAGGGCGTCGCGGTCACCATCGATCCCGAGCGCCGCCGCGGGACGAAGGGCCGCAGCGAGGCGTTGCGGCCGGTGCCGGCGCCCGCTCCGCCGGTCGGCGCGCCCGAGCCCATCGAGGGGGAGATCGACTGGAGCGCGCTCGACGTCGTCGACGGCGACGACGAGCTCTCCACCGACGGGCTGGTGGCTCTCTTCCGGCAGATCCGCAACGACGCGACGTGGGTCAACGAGCCGGTGGACGGAGTGGAGCAGGACACCACGGCGCTCTGGAGCGACCTTGACCGGGACCCCGCGTCGCATCGCGGCAAGGCGCTCTTTCTCGAGGGCAGTCTGGTGGCCGCCGACAGGCACGCGAGCCCCCTCGAGCTCGCGCCGCTTCCACGCGGGAATCCGAGCGGGCTCGACCGGTACTACGAGGCGTATCTCTTCGACGGCGCGCGGCTCTACATGGTCGCCCTCTGGCGCCACTCGGGCGTCCCGTTCGCCGACGGAGACACGGTGCGCGCCAGGGCGCGGTTCCTGCAGCTGTTCCGGTACGACATCGAGCGCGACGGCAAGACGGTCTCGGCCAGGATCCCCGTGGTCGTCGCCGACTCCTTCACGCGAGTTCCGGGCGGTCGCCCGATCGCGTCGGTCTTCGGCCCGTTCGCGATCTTCGTCGTCGTCTTCGGCCTCGTCTTCGCCGTCGTCCTTGCGGTGTGCGTCGGGACTTTCCGTCGCGGCGACCGCGAGTTCAGACGGCGCCTGGGCGAGCTGAGACAGCGCGGCGGGCGCGGATCGGGCGGGGCGCGGAAGGTGCGTGCCTCTTGAGACGCCTCCACGTCGACGCACCGGGCGGCGCGTATCCGATCTTCATTGGCGCCGGCACGATCGAACGCCTCGCGGCGTATATTCGCCGGCACGTCGCGCCGTCTTCGGTCAACGTGGTCACCGATCGCACGGTCGACGCCCGCCACGGCGCCCGCGTCGTCGAGGCGCTGGACGCGACGCGAGTGCCCGTCCGCAAGGTCGTCGTCCCCCCGGGAGAGAAATCGAAGTCGACGCGCGAGCTCGATCGCATCTGGAGGGCGCTGATCCGCGACGGCATCGACAGACGAGCCCTGGTCGTGGCGCTCGGCGGCGGTGTGGTCGGCGATCTGGCCGGTTTCGCCGCTGCCAGCGTGCTTCGCGGCGTGGCGCTGGTGCAGGTGCCGACGACGCTGCTGGCGATGGTCGATTCGAGCGTCGGCGGCAAGACCGGGATCAACGTGCCGGAGGGCAAGAACCTCGTCGGCGCGTTCCACCAGCCCCGCGCCGTGTTCATCGACCTCGACTTCCTGCGGACGCTTCCGGCGAGGGAGATGCGCGCCGGCTGGGCGGAGGTCATCAAGACGGCGGCGATCGGGGACGCGCGGCTCTTCCGCGAGCTCGAGGTGCACGCGCGCGCGCTCCGCGATGGCGGCGGAGACCGGCTCGAGCGGGTGATCCAGGCGACCTGCCGCGTCAAGGCGCGCGTCGTCAGCGAGGACGAGCGGGAATCGGGGCGCCGCATGATTCTCAACTTCGGCCACACGCTGGCGCACGGCATCGAGAGCGCCGTCGGCTATCAGGGTCTCTTGCACGGCGAGGCGGTCGCCATCGGCGCGGCCTTCGCGGGACGCCTCGGACACGCTCTCGGCTACACCGATCCGTCCGCCGCCGAGCGCATCGAGGCGCTGCTCCGCACGTACGGCCTGCCGGTAAAGCTTCCGGGCAAGTACCGGGTGCGGCCGGCCCGCGTCGTCGAGGCGATGCAGCGCGACAAGAAGATCGGCCCGCGCGGGCCGCGCTGGGTGTTCGTCCCGAGGATCGGCGCCGCGGACGTCCACGACGACGTCGCCTGGGACGGGGCGCGGGCCGCCGTGCTGGAGTTTCTCGGAAACGGAGTCAGATCAGGGAGCACGTCATGAGTGGAAGAGGACGCGGCGCCGTCGCCGTCGCAGCCGGCGCGGCGCTGATCAGCCTCGCCGCCGTCATCGCCGCCGTCACCGGTTGCGAGCGATCGGTCGAGAGCAAGCTCGGGAAGCCCATCGACGCGCCGCCGCCGCGGCATCCGGCGATGGCTTCGATACCGCGGTCGACGCGGTCGACGGGCGGTGACCCGCACTCCCACGGCGCCCTGCCCGCCGGCCATCCTCCCATTCCCCGCGGCGCGCAAGGGCAGCCGTCCACGGGGGCGGACGCGGTGTCGTTGCCGGCTCCCGAGGTCGACGCCGGGGGTCGTCTGCGTCTGGCCGGAGTGTCCTTCGCGCTCCCCGCCGGGTGGCGAAACGAGCCGCGCTCCTCGAGCATGCGCCTGGCCCAGTTCGCGCTGCCGCGGGCCGACTCCGATGCCGAGGACGGCCTGATGACCGTCTCGACGGTGGGCGGCGGCGTGCAGCGGAACATCGAGCGCTGGCGGACGGAGCAGTTCGTCGGGTCGCCGCCGGCCGACGTGGAGACGCGGACCGTCGGCGGACTGCGCGTCACGACCGTGTGGATCGAGGGCACGTACAAGGGCATGTCCGGCCCGTTCGCCGGCGGCGGCGGGGAGCCGAAGGAGGGGTTCGCCCTGCTCGGCGCGGTGGTCGAGAACCCCGCGGACGCCACCGCATCGCAGCAGCTCTTCTTCAAGGGGACCGGTCCGCTGGCGACGATGTCGCGGTGGCGCGGCGCCTTCGAGGACCTCCTCGCGTCGTTGAGGGCCGAGTAAGCGGGGCGTTGACGCGTCGACCGCGTGTTCTGTTCGGGAACGGGGACGGAGCAGAAGCCGCCGCCCCCCGCCGCCGTAAAACCCCGCGCATCGAGTCGGAGTCGGAGTCGGTATCGGAGTCGGTCATCGGACTCCGATACCAGAGCCCTCGAGGACGGGAACGGGCACGGGAACGGGAACGGGTACGGGTCCGTTTTTGCAACCATGCGGTAATCTCGCCGGAGTCGGCGCCGGGGAATCCCCAAAGTTCGCTTGTCCGTCGTTTCGATACTTCCATGGGGTTGGGGGCGGTCAAGGGACGTTTACCGGAAAGACTATCGACCGCCCGGAAACGACGGACGAACTGCAAGCGATCCTCGCGAGCGCCGAGGGCGTTCCCAACATGCGCCTGATGCCGATCATTCCCCGCAGTCCGCTGGCGATTCGCCTTCTCGTCGTGATTGCGATGTGCGCCGTGCTGCCGTCGATGGCGTGCATCGTGGCATCGATCCTCCTGCAGTCGTCACGCCTCGATGCCGACGCCGCGGAGCGACTGCACGCGCAGAGCCACATTCTGGGCCGTGTGATCCACGATCGCCTGCTGCGACTGGACGGCGAGCTCCAGCGAGTTGCGGATCGCGTCCGGTCGAAGAGCGGCGCGAAGGTCGGTCCCGGAGAGGCCGCGAGCTTTCGAGTCATGGCGGTCGACCGGGAAGGCAGGCGTCGGCCGCGAGTGATTCACGGCGAGCTCGGCGCCGGCCTCGCAGTCGGTCGCGACGACATCGATCGACTCGAGGAGGGCAAGACGCTTCTTCGAGTCGGGTCGAGCGCCGGCTCCGCGGACCCCGCAAGACTGGTGCTCGCGACGGTGCTCTCGGCCGGGAAACCCCGGCGGGTGCTCATCGGCGAGGTCGAGCTCGACCGGATCTGGTCACTCGGTGGAGAGCGCGTCGTCTCTCCGCCTCTCGACGTCGGCCTGGTCGACGCCTCGGGACGCGTCGCGCTGGCCTCGCGACGCGCACCGGACGCCGACGGCGAGCCCTTCGCGACGCGCCTCGCGCAGCAGCCGTCGGACGTCCGCTGGCGGATCGCCGACGTCGAACACCTGGCCGCCATGGCGACGGTGGCGCTCGACCCGCGATTCTCTCCGTCGTCGTGCACGGTCGTCGTCAGCGCACCGCGGCACGAGCTGCACGCCGCCGCGGGCCCCGGCGCGCTCGCCCTCTCGGGGATCGGTCTCGTGACCGTGCTCATCGCCCTGGCGCTCGGAGCGGTGGCGATCCGGCGGTGCCTCGGGCCGCTGCAGAAGATCCTGGAGACGTCGGATCGGGTCGCCGGCTGGGACTTCGACGCGCGGGCGGAGGTGGGCTCCGGCGACGAGCTCGACGATCTGGCGAAGTCCTTCAACGTCATTGCCTCGCGCCTGAACAAGCAGTTTCACACGCTGACGACGATGGCGGAGATCCATCGCTCGATCCTCGGCTCGCTCGACACCGACTCCGTCGTCGAAACGGTGCTGACGCGGACGCGGGACGTCCTTCCCTGCGACTGCCTGTCGGTGACGCTGCTCTCCGGGACGGCCAAGGAGCGCGCCGATGTCTTCGTGGCGAGCTTCGACCAGGGTTTCGAGAAGACCACCGAGTCGGCGCGCATCACCGACGCGGAGATGGAGAAGCTCTACGAGTGCTCCGAGTACACCGAGCTGACACGCGACGACGAGCTTCCCGACTTCGTCCGCCCGCTGGCGTCGCGCGGGTGCAAGCGCTTCCTCGTGCTGCCGATCGTGCTGCTCGGCAGGCTGACAGGCGCCATCACGCTCGGCCAACGCAAGGGCACGGAGCATCCCGCCGAGGACCTCGCGCTCGTGCGCCAGTTCGCCGACCAGGTGACGCTCGCGCTGTCGAAGTCGCGGCTGATCGAGCAGCTCGATCAGCTCCACCTCGGCACCCTGACAGCGTTCGCGCGGGCGATCGACGCCAAGTCGCCGTGGACGGCGGGACACTCGGAGCGGGTCACCAAGCTCGCCGTCAAGATCGGGCGCGACATGGGACTGTCGCAGGTCGACCTCGAACGACTGAACAGGGGGGGTCTCGTCCACGACATCGGCAAGATCGGCGTGCCGCCCGAGATCCTCGACAAGCCGGGTCGGCTCACCGACGAGGAGTTCGAGCTGATGCGCCAGCACACCCTGCTCGGCGCCCGCATCCTCGAGCCGATCCCGGCGTACGCGGACGTCATCCCGATCGTCCTCTATCACCACGAGCGCTTCGACGGCAAGGGGTATCCCCACGGACTCGCCGGTGAGAAGATCGACCGCAACGCGCGCATCCTCGCCGTCGCCGACTGCTTCGACGCGATGAAGTCCGATCGGCCCTACCGCGAGGGGATGCCGCTCGGCCAGGTGCTCTCGATCATCGACAAGGGCGCCGGAACGCAGTTCGATCCGGAGGCCGTCAAGGCCTTGATGCGAGTGATCGAACGCGAGCTCGAGCATCGGGAGAGGAAACGGGAGCGGGAGGAGGCGGTGGGGTAGAGGGGCTTCGCCGCGCTCGTGCTCGGTTCGATACCGATGCCGATCCGGGATTCCGAAGAGACGACTCAGGAGGAAGGAAAGAAACCGAGGAAAGCAGGAAACGGAAAGACTGAGGGGGCTCAGCTCCGTGAGCTTCGCTCGAGCCGTCGAACGGACTTTCCTGGATTCCGCGTCTTCCTGTGTTCCTCATAAGTCGTCGTCAGAAAACGTCCACACGTCATTATCGTCGTTTCTGGGTGTCAGCCGGTGCCGACATGGGACTGCCTTCCTTGCCCGGCTTTCTGGCGTCAGAGTCTCGCCGGCGAAGTCGCGCGGACGGGAACGGGTGCCGTCACTCCGCCGCCAGCACCTCTCTCAGATACACCACCCTCCGCTCCACATACCGCCGCATCGCATCGTACGCTCCCCGGATCGCCGCGCGTCGCTCCGGTCTCGTCGTGCCGAGGTACTCTTCCTGGAGGTCGAGGTCCTCGAGGAGGCGTGACTCGATGGCGTCGATCGTGGCGCCGATCCTCGTCACGGTGAACGGGCCGTCGGTGGCGATCATCGCGCGCAGCGTGTCGCGATAGAGGCCGTCGAGGTCCGGCTGCAAGTGGTACGGACGCGAGATCGGTCCCGGCTCGCGGCTGCGGTTGTACTGGGCACCCGGAATCGGCTGGCCGGTGAGCGGGAAGGTGAGCGGGAAGTCCCAGCAGCAGGGCTCGAAGACCTGATCGAGGTCCCACGGGATCACCACCCAGCGTGCGGTCGGGGTCAGGTCGTGGTAGAGGAAGAGGTTGTTGTGGAATCCGTCCCAGTTCTCGATCAGGACGCTGATGGCCGAGTAGAGGCGCACGTTCTCGAGGTCGAGCAGCTCGAGGACCGCCCGTCGCCGGCGCTCCAGGTCGCGGATGTTGAGCTCGCGGCGCAGGGTGTTCAGCGTCTGCGAACCGGTCGCCGGGTTGGTCTGCTTCCGGAAGGCGTTCTTGTCGAGCTTGTAGAGGTCGCCGTCGCCGCGGAACCCGTTCATCGCCAGGAAGCGCTCGTTGACCTGCTGGATCACGAGGTTCTGCGTGTGGGATCGCACCGGGCCGGTGATCTCGAAGACGCGGTACCAGTCCGCCCACGGCGCGAGGCCGCCGAGGTCGCGAAAGACGTGAAAACCGAGGTGCTCCATGTGCGGCGCCATCGTCCCCGTGCCGCCGCCGCCCTCTTCCGGAATGATGTTGATCGTCCGATCGCCGCGGTACTCCTCGCCTCGCAGGAACCTGATCTTCCTGCCGTTCGCCGAGCGCTTCACGTCGACGCCCGCGAAGACCTCCGCCGCCGTCGCCCCTGGCTCGAGGAAGACGACCGCGTCCTCCGTCGCCTGTCGTGGCGTCAGATCCACCGTGGTTCCATCGAAGAGCCACATCAGCGGCAGGGTCGACGGCACGTCGCGGTCGTGGACGAACGAGAGCAGGTACGGCCGCAGGTCGGTCGGCGGCGGCAGCAGCGTCGTGCGGCCGTCGCGCAACGCGATATCCACGTTGACGCGCACGATGGACTGTGACGGCAGCGGCGTCAGCGTCGCGGAAAACACGCTCCGATCGCCATCGTTCGAGCGGAGCGTCGCCTCGAAGATCTCGACGGTACCGAGCGGCGGAGCTTCCTGGACACCGTGCGCCTGCCGGCGGAACGTCACGCGTTCGATCGCCTCGGCGCCGAGATCGAGAGTGACGGACACCTCGACCGGCTCGGTCGACTTCGGCTGCGCGGGCGCGATCTCGTGCGCGAGAATGTTCGGCCGCGTGGGCGTGCCGGCGGTGCTGTTGGGCTCTCCCGGCGTTCCGTGAGCCACCGTCGAGGCGCGCCAGCTGCGGAAATCACGCGCGGGCGCCAGCGGATCGATGCGTTCGAGCGAGGGCCCGTACCCATCGGGCGAGCGCGGCCAGGGCGTGAAGTCGTCGTAGCGTACGGTCTCGACCTCGCACTGGCCGTCGTGGATCGAGATGGTCTCGCCGCTGTTGGAGAGTCCGCCGTCGTACGGCCCCAGGACCGGAGCATCCACGCGCCGGTGCCGCGCCGGGTCGCGAGTCAGCACGACGCGCCCGCCCGGGGGCAGGACGAAGTCGGCCGGAAAGAAGAACGCGACACCGTCGCGGAAGTGGTAGCCGGCGAGTGACACCTCGACGGCGGTCCTGTTGAAGAGCTCGATGAACTCGCGATCCGCGAACGCCACGTCGTTGTAGTGGATCTCGCTGATGACGACGGCCGGCGTCTTGACCACGGCGTCTCGACAGCCCAGGAAGTCGCAGGTGGGATCCGGGCCCGGCGTCGTCGCCGGATACGGGAGCGATTCGCGCAGGAACAGGTGGCCGAGCGTCGCCAGCGCGTCGCGGATGTCGATCACGCCGTCGTCGTTGGAGTCAGCGGCATCGGAGCATGGCACGTCGCCGCGCTCGTCGAAGAGGAACTTCAGCTGCACGACGGCGTCGGAGATGGTCAGCGAACCGCTGCGGTCGGCGTCACCGCGGATGAAATCGGCGGTCGCGTCCGGCGTCCCCGAAAACGCCATCAGGAACGCCGCGACCAGCGGCGGGAGGACGGCGCTGCCCGGGACATTCCGCGCGCAACGCATGGGGCTGACGCGTTCGCTCATCTGCTGTCTCCGCGACCCTCGACGAGCGTCCTCTGCTCGTTGATTTTGACATCCTCCCACGTCTCGATGGCGCCGGCAACCCAGTGGACCGTGACACGCTCGATGGCGGTCGCGTCCCCGATCCCGACGTGCACGCGCCCGTCGCTGGCGCTGCAATAGCTGCCGCCGGTGCGCACGCGCCGGTGCAGGCGCCGACCTCCGGGCAGGGTGATATCGACTCGCGCCCCGGTCGCGTCGCGGGCGGAGCGCGTGCCGCGCAGCAGGAAGCGCGCCCAATTGCCTGCCGCCGCTCCCCGGTTCAGCAGGAGTCGGAGCGGCCCGGCGTTGTTCGAGATGAGGACGTCGATGTCCCCGTCGTTGTCGACATCGCCGAACGCCGCGCCACGCCCCGCCAGCGGCCCGCCACGATCCAGCCCCGCCGCCGCGGTGACGTCCTCGAAGCCGTTCCCCGTGTTGCGGAAGAGCTGGTCCGGCTGCACGAACGGGTGCGGGTCGCCGCTCTGACTCGCCAGCCGCCTCACCGAGCCGTTGACGACGAGCAGATCGAGCCGTCCGTCGTTGTCGTGGTCGAACCACCCCGTGCCGAAACCCGCGTACGGGACTCCAGGACGAGCCAGGCCGACGCGGTTGGTCGCGTCCTCGAAGAAGCCGCCTCCGAGCGCCCGGTAGAGCGTGTTCGTCTCGTCGATCTCGTGCGTGAGAAAGAGGTCCTCGTCGCCGTCGCCGTCGAAGTCGCCCGCCGCCACCCCCATCCCCGCCTCGTTGCGCCCGTCGGCGTTGACGGCGACGCCGGCGAGCAACGCGGCGTCCTCGAAGCCGCCGCCGCGGTTGCGCCAGAGGTGATTCGGGGTGGCGTCATTGGCGACGAAGACGTCGATGCGTCCGTCACCGTCGAAGTCCGAGCACACGACGCCGAGACCGAATCCGGCGCGCAGATGGATGCCGGCCTCGACCGTGACGTCGGAGAACGTGCCGTCGCCGTCGTTTCGGTAGAGCGTGTCCGGCACCGGCTCGTAGCTGAGCGGGCCGCAGTAGTCGCGCTGCCCGCCGAGCCGCGTGCACTCCCGGTTGATCGCCACCGTGAAGTCGGCGTAGTTCGTGACGAAGAGGTCGAGGTCGCCGTCGGCGTCGTAGTCGAAGAACTCGGCGCTGGCGCTGAAGCGCGTCTCGCCGACGCCGGCGAGCGCCGTGACATCCGTGAAGCTGCCGTCGCCATCGTTGCGGTAGAGCACGTTGGGGCCGAAGTTGGTGACGTAGAGATCCGGGTCACCGTCGTTGTCGTAATCCCCGACCGCACAGCCCATGCCGAAGCCGGTGTCCCCGAGGCCCGCGCTCTCCGTGACGTCCGTGAATCGCAGAGTCGCAGAGCCTCGCGCCGGATCGAGGTCGTTTCGCCACATCCGATTCGGCGGCCGCGTGCTATTCCCGTCGCTCACTTCGACCGGTCCTCCCTGGAGGGCGTACACGTCGAGATCGCCGTCGCCGTCGAAGTCGAGGAACGCGCACCCCGCGCCCATGATCTCGGGGAGGTAGAACGACCCGCGCGCCCCGTTGTCGTGCTGGAAGTCGAGGCCGACCGCGGACGCCACCTCGTCAAAAACGGCATGCGTCGTCACGGTGGCGCGCTCGGCCTCCGGCCGGCGATCGCAGCCGCCGACCAGCAGCGCGCCCAGCGCCATCGCGACCGCGCTGGCGAGGGGGAGGGCCATGGAGAGGATGGGCGAGGGCGCGCCACCCGGCGCCGTCTCGTCGCCCGTCCGGGGCGCATCAGTCGGCGATGAACGGCGTGCCCGCATCGTACAGCTCGAGTCGAAGCTCGATCCTCCGGCGCAGTCCATCCGGCGCGTCGACGCCCTCGTCAAGCAGTCGGAGTGCGCGCCGCGCCGCCGAGGCGGCGTCTCC
>JBFFXF010000205.1:0-13378 GCA_041569895.1 Planctomycetota bacterium
CGCCGAGGAGTTCCGCAGCCGCTACCTGCTCCAGCTCGGCGCCGCCGAGATCGAGGAGGTCACCGGTCGCGTCGTCGCGGCAGACGGCGAGAGGCGCTTCCGTCTCTGGCTCGAGGAGAAGGCGGCGGAGCGCGTCGACAGGCGACCGACGTCGACCTGGATGGTGACGGACGAGCGTCTCGGCGAGACGTACCGCGCCGACGCGCTGGTCGTCAGGTCGTTTCTCGATCGGCTCCGCCATCTCGAGGTGCGGCGCTACCTCGACGGCGAGCTCGAGCCGCCGATCGCGAGTGCGCTCGATGACCCGCCGCGGGCCGATCTCCAGGTCCGGCTGCGCGCCGAGGCCAGGCCGGTCCGCGTCGTCTTCCACGCCGCGCCCGAGAGCGCCGGTCTTCGCGAGTTCGAGCTCGTCGCGTACCGCGAGCCGGATGGCCCCGGGGACCTCCTCGAGCGGACCATCGTGCCGACGTCGATCCCGCGAAACCTCGGCGACGGGGGCATCTACTTCCGCGACCGTGACCTCTCGACCTTCGCCACGAACGACATCCGCACCCTGAGGATCAAGACGAGCTCGCCGGAGGCCTCGTGGATGCTGGCCCAGATCGAGGGCACCTGGCACCTGCCGGTCGACACCGTGCGACGAGATCCCGATCTCAGCCTGCAGCAGTTGACCATCAACCGCGCCGTGCGCGGCCTGACCCGGGGGTTCTTTCGCGTCGAGCGCTTCCTGCCCGACGAGACCGACCTCGAGAAGCTCGAGCTCACGCCGACGCGCTCTCGGATCTCGATCGAGGTCGAGCTCGGCGGCGGCATCGAGGGCTTCTCGACGCTGCGGATCGGCGCGCGTCGACATCAGTCACCCGGACAGGAGTACTACGGGCGTCTCGACACCGTCGACATGCCCGTGCTGCTGCCGAACTCGCTCGTCGAGGATTTCCTGGAACTGATCGAACACCTCGATAGCATCACGCTGAGGGGTTGAATGATCTGTGTTCGGGTGGACGAAGATGACTTCGAGTGGTTGCTTTCGGTCGCGGAGACGTGCTCGTGCCCGGGGTTTCGGGGCCGGGACCGGGAACGGGACCGGGACCGGGGACGGGTAGAGGGATGCACGGGCTCACCTGCGATCTCTGTGGTGAGACGCTGCTCGTCGACTCCGACGTGCGGTATCGCGTCAAGATCGACGTCTTCGCCGCCTACGATCCGCTGGAGATCGCGCCGTCGGACCTCGATCGCGATCTCGAGGGGGAGATGGCGGAGCTCATCGGCCGCATGAAGGAGATGAACTCCGGCGAGCTCGAGGACCAGGTGCACCGGCGGTTCGAGTTCGACCTCTGCCCTCCATGCCAGCGACGCTACCTCCGGGATCCGCTCGGCCTCGGCCGACCGCGACTGCCGCACCCGTCCGGTGACGAGCGGGGCGAGGGGGAGCCATGATCGGTGGCCGCGCACTCGCCGTTCTGTTCTCCGTGCTCTCGATCTCGGCGCTGTCGCTCCTGGCGCTCGTCGCCGCGACCGCGCCTCGCGCCGTCGCGCAGGACGAGAAGCAGGACGAGAAGCAGGACGAGAAGGCCGCCGGCGCCGGCGAGTCCGGCGAGCCGGTGACGAGCGCCGACCCGGTGCGCGAGGTCTACCCCGATCTCACGGCGGTCGCTCTCGATCGGGATCGGGTGCGCGAGCGCCTGCGCGCCGCGGCGAGCGCCAGTGGCGGTAGCGAAGCCGGCGGCAGGGATTCCGGTGGCAGCGATGCCGTGCTCATCCTCGGCGAGCGGCGAGCGCACCCCGCGCTCATCGCGGCGCGACTGCAGGAGGCGGTCGGCCGCGATCGCGTCGCGCGCGCGCTCTGGATCGAGGTCGCCGCGACCGCGCCGGACATGGAGCATCGCGCCGAGGCGTTCTGGGAGCTCGGTCTCCACTATCTCCTGCGCGAGCGCTACGCCGACTGCTGGAAGTACTGGCAGCGGCTCCCCATGATCGCGCCCGAGATAACGGCGCCCGAGATGACGTCGCCCGAGATGAACTGGGCGGCGGGAGTGGCGCGCTGGGAGCCGTTCCTCTCCCGCGCCTCGCTGCTGCGGCAGCGCGGGCGCGCGCTCGAGGACCTCGGCGAGGGCGAGCAGCTGCCGCCATCGCTGGCGCCGCCGCAGATCCCCGACTTCCGCGGCGAGTTCGGCGACCTCGGTCCGCGCACGCGCGAGGACCTCCGCGGCCGCTGGGCGCTGCTCGTGTTCTGGGGGAGCACCCTCCGCGGCGCGCGCGAGTCCGCCGAGAAGGTGCGCGGCGCGCTCGACGTCGTGCGGGCGCGCGGCTGGGACGGCGTCGTCCTCGGCATCAACCTCGACACCTCGCGAGAGGCCTTCGAGCGCGCCCTCACCGGCTGGACGAGGTCGGAGGGCGACCGCGACGTCCGCATCATCGACTGGCCGCAGCATCACGACGGTCTCGGCTTCGAGTCGCCGGTGGCGCGCGCGTTCGGCATCCCGCGGGCTCCGATGGAGCTGCTGGTCGATCCGGACGGGGGGCTTCGATTCCTGACGCGCCCGCGGGCGAGCCTGGAGGCGGCGCTGGCGCTCGCGTTCGCCAGGTGAGCCGTCGCACGGTCGCGAGCGCCGTCGTCGTCGCGGTGACCGTTGCGGTCGTGGCATCGATCTACCTCGCCGTCCGTCCGCGCGACGAGTCGCCCGATCGGTCCGCCACGCCGCCAGCGGGGCCCACATCGGGTCCGCCGTTCACCGACGTGACCGCCGCGGCGGGAATCGACTTCACGCACGAGTCGGGCGCCCGCGGCGAGAAGCTCAATCCGGAGACCTTCGGTCCCGGTGCCGGCTGGTTCGACCACGACGGCGATGGCCTGCTCGATCTCCTCCTCGTCAACGGCAACGTGCTGCGCGGCGAGCCGGACCCCGCGGCGCGATCGAAGCTCTACCGCAATCTCGGCGACGGGCGCTTCGAGGACGTCACGGCGGCGGCCGGGCTCGACGTGGCGTTCTACGGCATGGGCTTCGCCGCGGCGGACATCGAGGGCGACGGCGATCAGGACCTCTTCCTCTACGGGCTGCACCGGGCGTTCCTCTTCGAGAACGTCGGCGGCGGTCGTTTCCGCGACGCGACCGCGGGCTCCGGACTCGACGGGCTCGACGGATGGATCTGCGCCGCGGCGTTTCTCGATTACGACCGCGACGGGTCGCTCGACCTCTTCGTGGGAAACTACGTCGAGTGGCGCCCGGATTCCGAGGACGACCTCGACTGCCGCTTCGGCACGCCGTCGAAGAAGTACTGTCCGGTGTCGATGTTCGCTGCGACGGCGCCGCAGCTCTTCCGCGGGCGCGGTGACGGCGTCTTCGAGGAGACGACCGGGCGCGCCGGCCTGGCGGGATTGCGGGGCAAGGCGCTCGGAGTCGCGGTCGAGGACCACGACCGCGACGGCGATCCGGACATCTTCGTCGCCAACGACTCGGTGCCGAACTTCCTGCTCGAGAACCGCGGTGACGGCACTTTCGTCGAGCGCGGCATCGAGAGCGGGTTCGCGACGGACGCGGACGGCGCGGCGCTCGCGGGCATGGGGATCGACACGGTGTGGACCGACGACGACGGTCCGCTGCTCGTCGCCATCGGCAACTTCTCCGGCGAGCCGACGACGGTCCACGAGCAGGATCAGGTCGACTACTTCGTCGAGCGTTCCTTCGCCGTCGCCGTCGGCGGCCCGACCATCGAGAGCGTCACCTTCGGCCTGCTGCTGCGGGACCTCGACCTCGACGGGCAGGTCGATCTCGTGATGGCGAACGGGCACGTCTACGACGTCGAGGCGATCACCGGCAGCCCCTATCGCCAGCGTGCCCAGCTTTTCCTCGGGCGCGACGGGAGCCGGTTCGTCGAGGCGCCGCCGTCGCCGGGGGACGGGCTTCTCGGGCCGCGCCTGCTCGGACGCGCGCTCGCGTGCGCCGACCACGACGGCGACGGCGACCTCGACCTGGTGATCACGGAGAACCAGGGGCGCGCGCGTCTCCTGCGGAACGATCTCGACGGTACCCGGCGCTTCGTGCGCGTCGAGCTGGCAGGCTCGGGGCGCAACCGCGACGCCATCGGCGCGGAGGTCGTCCTCGTCAGCGAGACCGGCGGGGTCACCCGACGCGTCCGTCGCACGCGGAGCGCGGCGTCGAGCTACCTCTCGGTCTCCGAACCGGCGATCACGTTCGGGCTGCGCGACGGGGAGACGCCGCGACGCCTCGATGTGCGCTGGCCGTCCGGCCTACTCGAGGCCTTCGCGCCCTCGCCGGTCGAGGGGCGCGTGGTCCTCGTCGAGGGCGCGGGCGAGCCGCTCTCGCTCGGCGATGCGCCGGCCGTGGCGGCGGGCGGGCCGAGCTCCGTCGCCGTGCGCCGGCGCGGCCTCGATCAGCTCGCGGCGGGACGCCTCGCGGATGCGCTCGCCAGTCTCGAGGAGGCGATCTCGCTCGACCCGCACGACTTCGTGGCGCACCGCGGCCGGCTCATCGCGCTTCGCCGTCTCGGCCGTCGCGAGCGCGTCGCCGCGGCGCTCGATGAGATCGTCGAGCGCTTCCCGAGCGCCAGCCTCCTCGTCAGCCACTTCGCGCTCGTCCTGCGGGAGAGTGGCCACCGCGACCTCGCCGAGCTCGTCTTCCAGCGGGCCGCTGCTCTCGATCCCGCCCGTCCGGACGTCTGGCTCGACCTCGGGAACCTGGCGTTCGACCGCGGCGATACGGCGCTCGCCCGGCGACGGTACGCCGAGGTCCTGAAGCGCAACGCCGAGTCGCTCGAGGCGCTGTCCAACACCGCGAAGACGCTCCTCATCGAGAAGGACATAGCCGGGGCGCGGGAGTATCTCGAACGGGCGCTGGCGATCGGTCCCCAGCACCCGCCGGCCCTCTGCGACATGGGCGGCGTGCTGATCGAGGAGGGCGATCTCGATGCGGCGGAGAGGATGCTGACGCGTGCGCTCGATCTCGACCCCGGCCGCGACACGCTCATCAGCATCCACGGCAACCTCGGCATCCTCCACTTCAAGCGCCGGGATCGCGCCCGCGCGATCGAGAGCTTCGAGCGCGTCCTCGAGCTCGATCCCGACGACGCGCAGGCCCGGCGCGTCCTCGAGCGCCTGCGCGACCGCTGAATGCCAGCACGGCTCCGCGCGCGTTATCGGCGCGTGCGCGCCGGCCTCGCGATCCGCGTCCGCGGCGCGATTTATCACCCGGTCACGCCGGTAAAAACCCGCAAGACCGAGCGCGGACGGGATCGATATCCATGAGGAGGGAGAACTCTGGAAAGACGCCATGGAGAAGGAGTGGGTCTGGGATGACGACGGGCCGGGGAAGCGTCCCGACCTCATCCTGCTCGACGTCACCATGCCCGACGGTCGCGACGACAGCGAGCGACCTGTCGAGCTCGAGACCGGCGACGGGCGGGACTCGATCATCCTGCTGACGGCTCCGGAGATCCGATCGACCGCTCATCGGCCCGCCGATGAGTGCCGCGTGAAGGAGAGCGAATCGTGAAGGCCAGTTTCCTCGAGAGCCTCAAGACCGCGCTCGTCGACGCGGATCTCGTCAGTACCGAGCAGTTCGAGGAGGCCGAGTCCGAGGCGCGACGCCTGCGCGCCGATCTCAGGAACGTGCTCGTCGATCACGAGGTCATCTCGCGGGAGGACCTCGAGCGCGTCGTCGCGGAGAAGCTGGAGCACGCCGACCTGCAGGGGTACGCGATCGACTCCAGGGTCCTCGATTTCGTGCCGCAGAAGCTCGCCCGGCGGCTCGGCGTGATGCCGCTCTTCCTCTCCGGCGGTGTTCTGACGGTGGCATCGGCTGACCCGTTCGACCTCACCGCCGCCGAGGAGATCGCCTCGGCGACGGGTCGCGCCGTCGAGACCGTGCTCGCCTCCCGCGACGACATCCACGCGGCGATCGACGAGTGGTACAGCGTCGGCGAGGAAAGGCAGCGCCTGATCGAACGGCTCGCCGGGGACGTCCGTCACATCGAGCGGGAATGCCGGCTGAGCGATTACGACGACTCCGCCGTCACGCGCATCGTCTCCGCGGTGGAGAAGCAGAAGGTCGCGGAGTTCTTTCACCGGATCCTCGTGGAGGCGGTGATCGAGGACGCGAGCGATGTCCACGTCGAGACCGGCCGGGATCGCGTCGTCGTCCGGTTCCGCGTCGACCGCGTGCTCTCCCACCGCCTCGACGTGCCGCCGGATCTCGCCGAGCCGCTGGTGAGCCACATCAAGATGCAGGCGGGACTGAACCTCCACCGTCGCAAGGTGCCGCAGGAGGGCTGGTTCGCCGTCGAGATCAGGAACCGTCACGTCGACCTGCACCTGACGACGTTCCCGTCGCTGCGCGGCGAGAACCTCGTCCTCCACCTCTCCGATCGCGATCGCCTGATGCCCGGGCTGACGGCGCTCGGGCTCGGCGAGGGCGAGTGCCGGACCATCCAGCGCGCCATGCAGTCGACGAAGGGGTTGATGCTGGTCTCCGGTCCCGACGGCAGCGGGAGGTCGACGACCGCCTACGCGATGCTCCGCGAGCTGGTCGGCGAGCGGAAGATCATGACCGTCGAGGATCCGATCAAGTACGAGCTCGACGACATCGTCCAGGGACAGGTCGACATCGAGTCGGGCTTCTCGTTCAACCGTGCGATCCGCGCGGCGATGACGCACGACCCCGACGTCGTCTACACCAGCCACGTGCTCGACGCGGACGTCGCGCAACACCTGATCCAGTGCGCGCTCGGAGGGCAGCTCGTCATCGCGCGCCTGCATGCCTCGAACGCGTTCGAGGCGTTCTCGAGACTGGTCGACATGAAGGTCAACGCCGGCAGCCTGGCGTCGGTCCTCAAGTGCTCGGTCAATCAGCGGCTCGTCCGCAAGATCTGCGTCAACTGCCGTGACGAGTACGAGCCCGGCCACCAGATCCTCGACACCCTCGGACTCGACGCCGGCACGGTCTTCTACCGCGGCAAGGGCTGCGCGTTCTGCTTCGAGACCGGCTACCGCGGCCTCGTCGGCGTCTTCGAGATCCTGCTGATCAACCGAGAGCTGCGCCAGCTGATCACGTCAAACGCCCCGGACGAGGAGCTCATGGAGACCGCGTGGTCCTACGGCATGAAGTCCCTCTTCGAGGCCGGCGTGCAGAAGGTCGTGCGGGGCAGCACGACCATCGACGAGCTCCGCCGCGTGATCGGACACCACTTCCCCGCCTCGGTCGTCCGCTCGGCGTCGTCGGCGCGAGCGAAGTGAGCGCCACCCCGAGCTCGGGAAGCGAGAGTCGACTCCTGGCGTTTGCTGTCAGACGATTCATGCCTTCCTTATAGATCCGTCGCAGGGTCTCGCCGCAGAAGTCGAGCGCGTTCTTCGGGCACGGGCACGGGCACGGGACCGGGGCCGGGACCGAGTGGATTACGGATGTTCGTAGACCCTGAACGTATACGCGTACTCGTGCGCCTCGTCCTGCTCGTGTCGCTGCTCCTCGATGAGGCGGAACGCATCGAGCGGGCCGCGGTCGAAGGCCACGTCGCCCTCGACCTTCGCGTGGACCTGTGTCAGGTAGACGCGGTCGGCACGCGGCACGGCGAGCTCGAAGAGGGATTGTCCTCCGATCACGAAGACCTCGTCATCCTCGCTTCCGGCGCGCTCGGCCGCCGCCGCGCTCAGGGCCTCGTCGAGTGAGCGAACGACGCGGGCGCCGTCCGGGGCGAAGGTCGGGTCGCGGCTGACGACGATGCTGCGGCGTCCGGGAAGCGGTCGGCCGATCGACTGCCAGGTCTTGCGGCCCATGATGATCGCGTGCCCCATGGTGATGCGCCGGAAGCGCCTGAGGTCGGCCGGGAGATGCCAGGGAAGGCCATTGCCTCGGCCGATGATGCCGTTCTCGGAGACGGCGACGATCACCGACAGCGTCATACCGCCACTTCGGCGCGGATGTGCGGGTGCGGGTCGTACCTTTCGACGGCGATGTCCTCGTACCGGAACGAGAACAGGTCCCGCACGTCCCGGTTGAGGCGCAGCACGGGCAGCGGGCGCGGCTCGCGCGTCAGCTGCAGGCGCGCCTGCTCGAGGTGGTTCGAGTACAGGTGCGCGTCGCCGAGGGTGTGCACGAAGTCCCCCGGCTCGAGATCGGTCACCTGCGCCACCATCGACGTCAGCAGCGCGTACGACGCGATGTTGAACGGCACGCCGAGGAAGATGTCCGCACTCCGCTGATAGAGCTGACACGAGAGCCGGCCGTTTGCGACCCAGAACTGGAAGAGGAGGTGGCACGGCGGCAGCGCCATGCGCTCCAGATCGCCGACGTTCCAGGCGCTGACGATGAGGCGGCGCGAGTCGGGTGTCTCGCGGATGGCGCGCAGCACGTCCGCGAGCTGATCGATCGTGCGCCCGTCCGTCGACTGCCACGACCGCCACTGCCGCCCGTAGATCGGCCCGAGATCACCGTCGGCGTCGGCCCACTCGTTCCAGATGGTGACGCCCTGCTCGTTGAGCGAGCGCACGTTCGTGTCGCCGTGGATGAACCAGAGGAGCTCGTGGACGATCGAGCGCAGGTGGAGCTTCTTCGTCGTCACCAGCGGGAACCCCTGACGCAGATCGAAGCGCATCTGGTGCCCGAAGACGCTCAGCGTCCCGGTGCCGGTACGATCGCGCTTCTCGACGCCATCGTCGAGGACGCGGCGGAGGAGGTCGAGGTACTGTCTCATGGCCTCATCATAACGAGCTTTCGCGACGCGCGACACGATATCATCCGGACCCGGCCATCGCCAGACCGCCCGATCGCCGAACGGCGGCGCATCTGTTACCATCGCGGGCATGGAACCGAGGAGGAGAATCGACGGGGGATGCTCGGGCTCGGGGTCGTACTCGTGCCCAACCGCGTCCCCGTCCCCGTTCCCGTTCCCGTGCCCGTACTCGTTCCCGACTCCGACACCGACACCGATTCCGATTCCGACCAAGACACCGACTCAGACACCGACTCCGATACCGATTCCGACTCCGACTCGGAGACCCACAGCATCCAATCTGCGTAATCTGCGCAATCTGCGTAATCTGCGTTCCCCTCCGCGTCGAACGTCGCCGGCGCTCTCGACCCTCATCATCGCCCTCCTCGCCACCATCGCCCCCGTTCGTGCCGGTGAAGCCCTCCTCTTCGAGGACCTCACCATTCTCGCCGGGGATCCCGCCGAGCCGCGGCGGATCGAGCGCGGGGCGCTTCTCGTGCGCGGCGGGGTGATCGAGCGCGTGGTCGATCTCGCCTCGGGACGCGACGATGGGTCCGTGATCGCGCCCGCGGCGAGGCGGATCGATGCGACGGGGCTGCACGCCGTGCCGGCCTTCATCGACGCCTTCACGTATGCCGGCGCCGGCTCCGCGCCGTCGAGTCGCAACGCCGGTCAGCGCCCGGATGAGGGTGATGGTCCGCCGGCCGCCTCGATGCGCGGGCGGCGCGACGGGCTGACGCCGGAGTGGTGCGTCCTCGATGCTCTCGACGTCAACGCCCAGGCCACGGCCGCTCTCAGGAAGAGCGGATTCGGCGCGATCAACGTCGCGCCGCGTGGGGGTTTTCTCTCCGGCCAGTGCGCGCTGGTGACCGTGACGGACCGGGCGCTCCGCGATCGCGTCGTGCTGGAGCGCAGCGGCTACGCCGCGTCGCTGTCGGCGCGCACCTCCGGCTACCCGCGGTCGCTGATGGGCGCCTTCGCGCACCTGCGTCAGGCGTTCCTCGACTCGGGGCACCTGAGCCGCTGGAAGGCGCTCTGGGAGGAAGACCCGCTCGGCCTCGAGCGGCCGCCACGCGACACGACGCTCGAGGCGATCGCCTCGATCCGCGCCGGCGCCGCGCCGCTCTGCTTCACGGCCGATTCGGACAACGCCATCCTGCGCGGACTCCGCCTCGCCGGCGAGCTCGGGGTTGACGTGGTGATCGCCGGCGGTCGCGAGGCGGCGCGGGTCGTTCCGCAGCTGTCACGAGCACGCGCGCGCGTCATCCTGGTGGCCGATGACGCCGAGGAGCCGAAGCGCGAATCGAAGCCCGGCAGCCCCCCGCCGCGCGTCCAGGAAGAGCGCCACGCCCGCTGGCTGGAGCGGGCGCGCACGGCCGCGACGCTCGCCGATGCCGGCATCCCGTTCGCGTGGGGGAGCGGCGAGAAGACGCCGGCGGCACTCGTCAAGTCGATCCGGCAGGCGATCGCGCACGGCGTCGACGCGGGAATCGCGCTCCGCGGACTGACGCTCGGGGCCGCCGAGCTCCTCGGCGCGGCGCGCACGCTCGGCTCGATCGAGGAGGGCAAGTCGGCCGGTCTCGCGCTCCTCGACCGTCCCTTCGAGGACGCCGACGCGCGCGTGCGGTATCTCGTCGTCGACGGCGAGCTCTTCGAGCTCGAGCCGCGCAAGGAGAAGGACAGGGGGGAGAAGAAGGAGGAGAGCCAGTCGAAAGAGTCGAAGGAGCCGAAAGAGCCCGAGAAGCCTTCCGAGGAGCCTGGCGAGCCGCCGGAGAAGGAGGAGCAGACGCCGCTCGTCGAGGATCCGTCGAACCCGCTCCACGAGTGCGAGCTCGACGCCGATCGCCGGCCAGCGCGCCGCACGGGCGGCGATCTCGTGATCAGCGGCGGGACGGTGATCACGCTCGCCGGTCCGGTGCTCGAGCGCGCGTCGATCCGAATCCGCGGCGGGCGCATCGAGGCGGTCGGTCGCGATGTCGAGGCCGACGGCATTGAGCACGTCGTCGACGCGACGGGGTGGTTCGTGATGCCCGGCATCATCGACTGCCACTCCCACATGGCGATCGACGGCGGCGTCAACGAGGGCAGCGAGTCGGTGACGTGCGAGGTGCGCATCCGCGACGTCGTCGACCCGCGCGACGTGGCGATCTACCGGGCCCTCGCGGGCGGCGTCACGGCGGCGCACCTCCTCCACGGCAGCGCGAACACCATCGGCGGACAGTGCGCGCTGATCAAGCTGAAGTACGGCCGTCCGCGCGAGGAGCTGCTCGTCCAGGGCGTTCCGCAGACCGTGAAGTTCGCGCTCGGCGAGAACGTCAAGCGATCGAACTTCTCCGGTCGCAGCCGGCGCTTCCCGGCGACGCGCATGGGAGTCGAGGCGACCCTGCGCCGGGCATTCACGGCCGCCCGCGAGTACGAGCGCGCCCTGCAACGACACGCCGATCGCCTGGCGCGAGGCGAGCGCTCGGTGGAGCCGCGCCGCGACCTCCGCCTCGAGGCGCTCCTCCGCGTGCTCCGCGGCGACATCCGCGTGCACTCGCACTGTTACCGCGCCGACGAGATCCTCATGCTGCTGCGCGTCGCGAGCGAGTTCGGCTTCGGCGTGTCGACGCTGCAGCACGTCCTCGAGGGATACAAGGTCGCTCCGGAGATCGCGCGACACGGCGCCGGCGCGTCGACGTTCAGCGACTGGTGGGCCTACAAGATCGAGGCGTTCGACGCCATCCCGCACAACGCGGCGCTGATGGCGCGAGCCGGCGTCGTCGTCTCGATCAACTCCGACAGCAACGAGGAGGTGCGCCACCTGAACCGCGAGGCCGCGAAGGCCGTGCGTCACGGCGGCATCGACGAGCAGGAGGCGCTCGCGATGGTGACCCGAAACGCGGCGCGACAGCTCCACGCAGAGCATCGCCTCGGGACCATCGAGCCGGGCAAGGACGCCGACCTGGCGATCTTCGACGCGCACCCGTTGAGCGTCTACGCCCGCTGCCGCGTGACCGTCGTCGAGGGCGAGATCTATTTCGAGCGCGGCGGCGAGCGCGAGAACCCGCACGCCGGAAGGCCACTCTCGCCGCCGCGGGACGGCGTCCCGGACCGCCCCGTCGAGAACGCCGCCGGCCTCTTCGCCGTGCGCGGCGCGCGCATCGTGCCGGTCGACCGAGAACCCATCGATCCCGGCAGCGTGGTCATCGCCGGCGGTCGTGTACGCGCTGTCGGACCGGTGGACGACGTCGCCATCCCGCCCGGCGCGACCGTGATCGAGGGCGAGGGCCTCGAGGTGTACCCGGGTTTCATCGACGCGGGCTCGTACCTCGGTCTCACCGAGATCAACTCGGTGCGCGGCACGGTCGACCTCGGCGAGACGGGCAGCGTCCACCCCGACCTCGTGACGGCGACCGCCGTCAACGTGCACTCGGAGATCATCCCGACGACCCGCGCGCACGGCATCACGACCACGGCGGTCTTCAACTCGGGCGGGCTGATCTCGGGACAGGTCGGCGTCATCCGGCTCCGGGGCACGTCGACTCCCGAGGCCGTGATCAGCCGCTCGTGCGGGCTGCAGGTGAACCTCCCGAGCGTGCAGCCGGACCGCAAGGAGGACCCCGCCGCGGTCAAGGAGCTGCGCCGCTGGTTCGAGCGCGCACGCCGGTACGCCGAGGCGAGCGAGGAGGTCGACCTCCGCCTCGCCGCGTTGCTGCCGTTCGTCCGCAAGGAGCGACCGGTGATCTTCACGGCGCGCACCGAGGCGCAGATCCGGCTGGCGCTCGAGCTCGCCGAGGAGCTCGACGTGAGGGCCGTGGTGCGCGACGGCCTCGAGGCGTGGCGCGTCGCCTCGCTGCTCGCCGAGAAGAAGGTGCCGGTGATCACCGGCCCGGTCGAGACGCTGCCGGCGCGGTCGTACGATCCGTACGACGCGCCGTATCGCAGCGCCGGCCGACTCCACGCGGCGGGCGTGCCGATCGCGTTCCAGTCGAGCCACGCATCCCAGAGCCGCAACCTCCCGTTCAACGCCGGCGTCGCGGTCGCGCACGGCCTGCCGCGAGCGGCGGCGCTCCACGCGCTCACTCTCGGCGCCGCCGAGATCCTCGGCATCGCCGGCGAGCGCGGCAGCATCACGCCGGGAAAGGCCGCCGACCTGATCATCACCGACGGCGACCCGCTCGAGATCACGACGCACGTCGTGCACGTCTTCATCGACGGCCACCCCGTCCCCCTCGAGAACCGCCACACCCGCCTCTACGAACGTTTCCGCACCCGCGAGCGCCGGGAGAGCGCGGAGTTCTGACGCCCGTCCCCGTCCCCGTCCCCGTCCCCGTCCCCGATCCCGTCCCCGTGCCCGTGCCCGTGCCCGAACTCGCCGCCGCCGTCGATCTTCAGGGCGACTCGGAGTTCTGATTCCCCGATCGGAGAAGAACGGGAACGCAGATTACGCAGATTACGCAGATTGGCACTTCCGTTCCTCCAGGCGCCTTTCAGTGAGCGGCAATCGCCATCGGGATCGCCATCGGCATCGGCATCGGAATTCGGAGTCGGACATCGGAATCGGAGTCGGAATCGGAGTCGGTATCGGCCATCGGTATCGGAGTCGGTCATCGGACTCCGCAACCAGAGCCCTCGAGGACGGGAACGGGCACGGGAACGGGAACGGGAACGGGTA
>JBFFXF010000206.1:0-13232 GCA_041569895.1 Planctomycetota bacterium
CCTCCTCGCGGGGCGGGTCGATCATCCCGGTGAGACCGACGAAGACGAGCTCGGCCTCGAGGTCGCCCGCCTCCGCGTCCGGACCGGCGTCGCGGTAGGCCAGCGCCAGGACCCGCAGCGCTTCCGCCGCCATGGCGCCGTTCTGCTCGGCGATCTCGGCGCGTCGCTCGGGTGTCAGCGGCACGACCTCGCCGTCGAGCAGCTCCGCGACGCACCGCTCGAGCACCATCTCCGGCGCGCCCTTCGTGAAGACGGTGGCGCCGCCGCCGTCGCTCGCGTCGCCCGAGCGCTCGTCCGTCGACCCGTGATCTCGCGAGACGATGCTCATCGTCTTGCGCTCGGAGTCGAACGGGAGCTCGACGAGAACATCGCCCGGTCCGGGCTCGATCCCGGTCTTCATCGCGGCGACGGCGAGCGCCGCCTCCGTCGGATCGCCGATCGCGACCCAGCCCGCGTCGCCGTGCTGCACCGAGGCATGGTTGCAGCGCGCCGCGATGGTCAACGCCCACATGAGATCGGGTCGCGATTGCGGGTCGATCGGCGCGGTCTGCCCGTCGACACCTTCGCCGTCCGTGACCTCGAGGAACTCGCCGGACGGCTCCCACCCGACGCCGGTGACACGATAGAGGGCGCCTCCCGCGAGGAGTCGCGTGACGGTCATCTCGTTTCGCGTCAGCGTGCCGGTCTTGTCCGTGCAGATCACCGTCACCGAGCCGAGCGTCTCGACACTCGGCAGCTTGCGGATGAGGGCGTGCCGGCGGACCAGTCGCTGCAGACCGAGGGCGAGCGATATCGTCACCACCGCCGGGAGACCCTCCGGCACGGCGGCGACCGCGAGACTCACCGAGAGCATGAAGACCTCGAGGAGGTCGCCCCCTCGCCACAGCTGGAGCACGAAGATCACCGCGACGAGCACCAGACAGACGATGATCAGGGTGCGGCCGAGACCCGCGAGCCGGCGCTGGAGCGGAGTCGGCTCCGGGCGCTGCGCCGTCAGAAGACCCGCGATGCGACCGAGTTCCGTCTCCGCGCCCGTGGCGGTGACGATCGCGGCGCCGGTGCCCGCGGCGATCTCCGTTCCCGTGAACACCATGTTGCGGCGGTCGCCGAGCGCGGTTTGCTCCGGGAGCAGCGCGGCGGAGTCCTTGGCGACGGGCGTCGACTCGCCGGTCAGCGACGCTTCCTGAGCCCGGAGCTCGAATCCCGTCAGCAGCCGCGCGTCCGCGGGAACCCGGTCACCCGCGTCGAGCTCGATCAGATCTCCGGGCACGAGGTCGCGCGCCGCGATGGTCTCGCGATTGCCGTCGCGCACGACGCGGGCCGTCGGTGCGGCCAGACGCTCGAGCGCGGCGAGCGCCCGCTCGGCGCGCTCCTCCTGAAAGAAGCCGAGAAGCCCGTTGAGGATGACGATCGCGAGGATCGCCAGCGCATCGGTCCATTCGCCGAGAGCCGCCGACACGACCGCCGCGGCGAGGAGCAAGAGCACCACCGGCGCCGTGAACTGACGCAGGAAGCGCAACCAGATCGACTCCCGCGGAGCGCGGGGCAGCTCGTTCGGCCCGACCTCGGCCGCCCGACGCGACGCCTCCCCCGGCGCGAGCCCGCGCTCCGGATCGACGGCAAGCGATGCGGCGACATCGGCGGCGGGAACGGCGTGGGGGTGCGTCTGGGAGGCGGGCGGGGTCATAGGGGCTGTTTCGTCGTCGTCCTCGGCCTCGGCCTCGTCGTCATCGGTTCCGGTCCGGTGCCCGAGATCCAGGGCACCGGGTTCGATGCCGATTCCGATTCCGAGTCCGAAGACCGACTCCGATGACCGACTCCGACCCGACTCCGATTCCGAGACCGAGGCTGATCACGGTGATCGATCGCCATCCGCCGAGTGCGGCCGTGACGTATCGACTCCCAATCTGCGTCAATCTGCGTAATCTGCGTTCCCGCCGAGTCTCGCCAGCGGAGTCGAGCGGCTTTTCGGGCACGGGAACGGGAACGGGAACGGGCACGGGAACGGGGACGGGAACGGGGACGGGGACGGGGACGGGAGGGAACGCGATCACGTGTCGTCGATCATCATCGGCGCGGTGAAGCCCGGCGGCTTGATGGCCAGGATCGAGCACGACACGCGCTGGAAGACTCCCTCGGCCGTGTTGCCGATGAGGAGCCCCGGGATGCCGGTTCTGCCGATCGTTCCCATGACGACGAGATCGATCTCCGTGTCGCCGACGTACGCCTCGATCGCCGCCTGCGCGTTGCCGCGGGGCAGTGCCAGACGGTCGGGCTCCAGCGAGACGTCACACTGCTCGAGGAGCTGCGTGACGCGCTCGCGCGATGTCTTCTCCAGTCGCGCCGCCTCGTCACGCACCTCCGCGAAGCCGAGGACATTCTCGCCGAACACGCGCCAGGCGTGAAGCACGTGGAGCTCGGCGGACAGCCGCGCCGCGACAGACGCGGCGTGCTCGATGACGGTCGTCGCGAGCGTCGTCTTCGTCCGGTCGGCCGGCTCGGGGTCGATCGCGGCGAGGATGCGCCGCACGGCGGCGCGTCCGGGATCGACCAGCCAGATCGGGCACGGGCACTTTCTCAGCAGCCGCATCTCCTCCGCGGCGTTCTCCCGGTCCCTCGTCTTCAGGACCAGGTCGCTCCTCCGGCGCTCCGCCTCGCGCATCACTTCCAGTGAGAGCTTGCCGCGCTGCAGGGCGACGGCCGCCTCGACGCCATGCTCCTCCAGAGAGCGCTTGATCTGCTCGAGCGTCAGATGCCACCGTTCCGCGACGAGGCTCTCGAACTTCTCCGGAACCACCCACCTCGCGTACGACGGCACGTCCTCGAGGACGTGGGTCAGGGTGATCGCGGTGTCGTCCATCCTGGCCAGTTCGACAGCGACCTCGACCGCGGGCTGCCGATCGGCGCTCGAGTCGACGACGACGAGAATCCGCTCGAAGCTCTTCATGGCGCGCCTCCAGTATCGTGGAGGTCGGCACCGAGGGAAAGCTCCGGGTGGAGCTCCTCGAGCCTGCACGTCCCTCGCGGGTCATCGCGCTGGCGGTCCGCGGTCACCAGGTATCGAGCCAGGGCGTCCCGGTCCGCGCGCCGCTGTGTCGCCATCCGCCTCGTCAGGACATCGAAGTCCACCGCATGCCCGTCGAACTCCGGCCCATCGACGCACGCGAAGCGCGTCTGCCC
Source organism: Planctomycetota bacterium (assembly GCA_041569895.1). Lineage (GTDB taxonomy): Bacteria > Planctomycetota > UBA8108 > UBA8108 > JACQVS01 > JBFFXF01. The sequence continues at coordinate 3,181 of JBFFXF010000206.1, forward strand.
TCCGACGGTCACGCGGCACGCGCCACACATGCCGCCGCCGTCGACCATCAGGGAGCCGAGGTTGACGACCGTCGGGATTCGCGACCCCCGGGTGATGGCCGCCACGGCGCGCATGGTCGTGATCGGACCGGCGATGACGACGCGATCGACGTCCTCCCCGCCTTCGATCAGTGCCTGGAGGGCGTCCGCCACTCCGCCACGGCGTCCCCGGGAGCCGTCCTCGGTCACCACGACCAGCTCGTCGGCCGCTTCGCCCATCTCGTGCTCCAGGACGAGGTGCCGCCGGCTGTCGGCTCCGAGGACCGCGAGCACCCGGTTGCCCGCTTCACGAAGGGCGGCGGCAATCGGGAACGCGCACGCCGCGCCGAGGCCGACGCCGACCACGACGACGGTGCCGTACCGCTCGATGCGGGATGGACAGCCGAGCGGCCCCGTCACGTCGCGTATCGAGTCTCCGGTCGTCAACAGGTTCATCCCCCTCGCCGCCGCGCCCGTTGTGCGCACGATGACGACCAGCGTCCCGTACTCCGCGGCGGCCGCGCCGGGAAACCGCGGCGCCGCCACGATCGGAAGCGGCACGGGATCGGCGCCCTCGTGGATCCGGATGACGACGTACTGTCCCGGGTAACACGAGCGTGCTGTGAGCGGCGCCAGCACGCAGAGCCGCTTGATGCCCGGCAGCAGGAAATCGGCGTCGAGTATCGTGTACGTCACGGTCCGTGCTCCTGTGCCGGCGTCACATCGTCGAGGGATGGCTGATGTCCGCGACGGTGCCCTCGGTGGCCTTGAGGAAGTCCTTGCCGGAGAGTGTGATCGTGTGCTCGTGGCTGCACGCGTTGAAGGTGACCGACGGAGCGGTGGCGATGTCGTCGTCGATGTAGACGTCGAGCGGCTCGTCGCCGACGGCGGAGGGCTGCATGTACAGCTTTCCGAACGGGGGCATCGCGCCGACGTCGCAGTCCGGGAAAAGGTCCGCGAACTCCTCCTCGGTGGCGAGCTCCAGCTTTCCCTGGCCGTGCAGGGCCTCGAGCTTCTCGAGGTCGACGCGCAGGTGCGCGGGCACGATCGCCAGCAGCATCCGCGGCCCCGCCCTGACGACGACGGTCTTGGCGACGAGCTTGCCGCTGATGTGCTCGGCCTCCGCGGTCTCCTGGGCCGTCGCCGTCTTGCGATGCCGGTCGATCCTGAAGAGGATGTCCCTCGCGTTGAGGTACTGAATCACCTGGGTTGCGTCATACATGACCACCTCCTTGCTCCGAGCGCCGGGGTCCGGGAGACTGCGGAGCAAAGAGCGTACCGCCCGACAGGGGACGGCGGACGCGAGCGCGAGCAGCGAATGGCGGAGGACATCGGACCGGATGCGGAGAATTGCGCGACGGCGAGGAAGATTCCCGGGTGGCGGCCGGAGTCGATTGACAGCGTGCATCCCCGTCTGGTCTCATCGCCCGTGAACGAGCCGACGCATGCCCGACGCGAACACCTTCTCGAACGAGGCCACTGCCAGGGACTACCTCCAGAAGATGGTGGCGATCGTCGATGGCGCAGTTGACGCCATCGTCACCATCGACGAGGAGGGCACCATCCTGATCGCGAACCCCGCGTGCGAGAGCCTCTTCGGTCACGCTCCCGCCGACCTCGTCGGCAAGGACGTCGGCATTCTGATGCCGCCGCCGGATCGGGAGAAGCACGCCTCGTACGTCGCCAACTACCTGCGCACCGGCGAGAAGAAGATCATCGGCATCGGCCGGGAGGTCGAGGCGCTCCGCAAGGACGGCACCACCGTGTGCGTCCACCTCGCCGTCAGCGAGATGCTGGTCGAGGGACGACGGCTGTTCACGGGCTTCTTCCGTGACCTCTCGGACCAGAAGCGCATCGAGCGCGCGCTCCGCGAGCGCGAGGCGAAGATCATGTCGATCCTCGACACGGCGGTCGATGCGATCATCACCATCGACGAGCGGGGGCTCATCGAGTCCGTCAACCCCGCGTGCGAACGCCTGTTCGGCTACCCGGCGGAGGAGATCGTCGGCGAAAACGTCAAGGTCCTCATGCCACCGCCCTTTCGAGCCGAGCACGACGGGTACGTCCGGAACTACCTCTCGACGGGGGCCAAGAAGATCATCGGCATCGGCCGCGAGGTGGTCGGGCGGAGAAGGGACGGCTCGACGTTCCCCATGCACCTCGCGGTGAGCGAGGTGCAGCTCGGCGCGCGCACGTACTTCACGGGCATCGTCCGCGACATCACAGATCGCGTCCGGGCCGAGCGGGAGCTCGAACAGGAGCGCGATCGCGCGCGGAACTACCTCGACATCGCGGCCGTGATCATGCTGGCTCTCGATGCCGACGGCACGGTCACCATGGTCAACCGCAGGGGCTGCGAGCTGCTCGGTCGCGCCGAGGACGAGATCGTCGGTCGCGACTGGTTCGCCAACTTCATCCCGGAACGCATGCGCGACGAGGTGCGGGACGTTTTCGAGCGGGTGAAACGGGGCGAGCGAGAGGGGCTGGAGACCTACGAGAACCCGATCCTCGCGAGGGGCGGCCACGAGGTGCTCGTCGAGTGGCACAACACGTGGCTCCGCGATGAGGACGGCGAGGTGCTGGGCACGCTGAGCTCCGGAACGGATGTCACGGAACGCCAGCGGCTGGTGCGGAGGCTGATCGAGCAGGAGTCGCTCGCCAAGCTCGGCGAGATGTCGACGGTGGTCGCGCACGAGGTCAAGAACCCGCTGGCCGGCATCCTCGGCGCGACGCGGCTGCTGAAGCAGCGGCTCGAGGAAGGAAGCATCGAGCGCGAGATCTGCGACGAGATGATCACGCGAACGAAGGCGCTCAATGACAGCGTCACCGACATCCTCGCGTTCGCACGGCCAAAGAAACCGGCGCTGCAGCGGGTGCCGTCACGCGCACTCCTCGAGGACGTGATCTCGCTCGTCGCCCAGGATCCGGTCTTCGAGCACGTCGACATCCGTCTCGAGGGCGAGGACTCCCAGATCAACTGCGACGTCGAGATCCTCAAGCCCGCCGTGCTCAACATCCTCGTCAACGCCGCGCAGGCGATGGAGGGGCGCGGGACGATCATGGTGACGATCGGACGCGAGGACTGCGATAGTGCCGATGCCTGCTGCAGAGTGAGCATCCGGGACTCGGGGCCCGGCATCCCCGCGGACACCCTTGCACGCGTCTTCGAGCCCTTCTTCACCACCAAGGCGAAGGGGACCGGGCTCGGACTGTCGATCGCGCGGCGGGCCTTCGAGCTCCACGGCGGCGACCTGTCGATCGAGTCCCCGTCCGGAGGCGGCACCGGAGGCGGCACCCTCGTCGTGCTGCGCGTCCCGCTCGCCACCTGAGCCGTCCGGCCCGTCCGTACCCGTACCCGTACCCGTTCCCGTTCCCGTGCCTCCACTCAGAAGCCCACCTGCACCAGCACCATCATGCCGAAACCAGCCATGAAGGACCAGGCGATCTCCGAGCGCGTGCGGCTCTCGAGCCCGTCGGGAATCAGCTCGACGATGACGAGGTACATCATCGCGCCGGCGGCGAAGCCGAGGAAGGGCAGCATCAGCGGCTCGAAGACCCACACGAGGAGGCTCGACGGCACGGCGGCGAGCGGCTGCGGCAGGCTGGTCAGGAACGCGAACACGAAGCAGCGCGCGATCGACGCGCCGGCGGCGCGCATCGGCAGGGCGACGGCGAGCCCCTCCGGAATGTTGTGGATCATGATGGCGATGGCGACGTACGTGCCGAGTCCCCTGCTCATGCTCTCGGGAGGGAGGTGCGTCTCGGAGCCGAAGCCGACTCCGACGGCGACGCCCTCCGGGATCGAGTGGAAGGCCATGGCAATGAAGACGAGCGTCCCGACGCGTCCGCCGAGCGACTTCAGGAACTTCGACTCGAGCCGCTCCGGGGTCAGCGACCGCTGCACCCACCAGAGAAACGAGCAACCGAGCGCCATGCCGACGAGCGTGGTGAGGACCGGGCCGATCCGTAGCGCGCTCAGCCGGCCGATCTCGAACGCGGGCGAGAGCAGGTTGTAGACCGAGGCCGAGACCATCAGCCCGCCGGCGAATCCGTAGCCGAGGCCGATGCGGTTGCGCAGATCGATGCTGCGCAGCAGCAGTGGAAGCGCGCCGAAGCCGCAGGCGACGCTCGCCGCCAGTCCCCAGACGAGGCTGGTGAGAATGAGTCCGTGTTCCGTGTCGCCGCCGGGCATGGAGTATATAGCTCGCTGACTCTGGACGAAGGTCGATCGAACGATCAGTGTAGCAGAACGTCGCCGAGAGTCGAGCGGTGCGGTTGGCATGTTGACAAGAGCTGGCAGGGGGACGGTGCCCCGTCGCGCGACCCCTGGAAGCGCGACGAGTTCGTGGTATTCTCTGCCGAGCGGAGCAGTCACGGAAACGACGCAGAAAGGAGCGCAACGCCCATGTTTCTCGATTCCGGAGACCGGCTGCTCGTCGTCCACCGGCGGCTCTTCGAGAAGGATCACCCGCGGTTCTTCATCGGCACAGTCCTCGACTGGGATGGAGGCGTCGCCAAGGTGAGCGGTCACAGCTGGGTCTTCAACCAGATGACCGGCAAGTTCGTCAAGAAGCCGGACAAGCGCACGAAGATCATCGCCGTCTCCTCGGGCACCTTGCTGGTCTATCAGCTTCCGGCGGGAACCCCGCTGGAGTCGCTCGAGCTGCGCTACGGCAAGGGCGGGGAGATCACTCTCGTCGGCCCGAGCTTCGAGATGGACCTCACCGAGAACCTGCTGTCGCACGGGTAAGACCGGGGAATCGGCCGGTCTCGGGCACCCGCGTGACATTTTCCGCCTGCGGTCGCCCTCTCCGATGAGCGCGCCAAGGACGTCTCGCGTGGGAGCGCCCGGAACGCGGGCCGGGAGCGGGTCCGTGAGCCTTGACGCCAACAACCGCCGGCCGCACACTTGGGCTAAATAGAGGTTGCGAGGGATCGCGCGCGGCTTATCCGAGATCGAGTTGACGGGGCGATGAACGACGCGCGGAACGACACCGCCGGCACGTCGCGCGAGGACGCGGAGGCCCTCATCGGGCGCGCGCGTGGCGGAGACCAGGAGGCGCTCGGCCGTCTTCTCGGCCTCTACCGCAACTACCTGTGGCTGCTGGCGAGGGCGCAGATTCGCGGTGACGTGCGCGCGCGGGTCGACGCGTCCGACGTCGTCCAGGAGACCTGCCTCGACGCCTGTCGGTGCTTCGACGCGTTCCGGGGCGGGTGCGAGGGCGAGCTCGTGGCGTGGCTCCGTCGCGTCCTCGCCAACAACCTCGCGGACCAGCTCAAGCGCCACGGCGCCGCGATGCGCGACGTCGGCCGCCAGCGTTCGCTCGAGGCGATGCTCGATCGCTCGAGCGCGGCGCTCCAGGCGGCCCTCGGCGACCTCTCGACGCCGAGCGCCCGCGCCTCGCGCCGCGAGTCCGCGGTCATACTCGCCGACGCGCTCGCGGCTCTGCCCGACGATTACCGCGACGTCGTCATACTCCGTCACGTCGAGCGACTGAAGTTCGACGAGGTCGCCGCGCGCATGGGGCGTTCGTCGGGCGCCGTGCGCATGCTCTGGGCTCGCGCTCTCGAGCGACTGCGCGCTCTACTCGGAGACGTCGCGTCATGAGCGCACCCGCCAGCGACGAGACGGCCGACCCCGCGGGAGCGGCGGACGGCGACGCGGAGCTCGCCAGCGCGCTCGAGGAGTACCTGGCGTCGGTCGAAACGGGTCGCCCGCCGGAAGTCGAGCAGTTCGTCGCCCGCCACCCGCGCATCGCGGCGCGCCTGCGCGGCTGCCTCGAGGGGCTGCGATTCCTCGAGGGCGCCGTCGACCAGGGCTCGCTGACGGTCGCCGGGGGCGCGCAGCCGGCCCCGCCGGACGGGCTGGCGCGTCCGGGGACTCTCCTCGGCGACTATCGCCTCGTGCGCCAGGTCGGCCGCGGCGGCATGGGCGTGGTCTTCGAGGCCGTCCGCGAGGCGCTCGGCCGTCGCGTCGCGCTCAAGGTGCTGCCTCTCGCCGGCGCGCTCGACTCGCGCCAGCTGCAGCGCTTTCGAAACGAGGCGCAGGGCGCCGCCCAGCTCCACCACCCGAACATCGTGCCGGTCCACGACGTCGGGTGCGAGCACGGTGTCCACTTCTACGCCATGCAGTTCGTCGAGGGCGTGACGCTCGCGGAGATCATCGACGCGCTGCGGCGGCCGGAGCGCGCTCGATCGGCGGACGTCTCGCGAATCATCGACGGCTCCGGCCTGCGCGACTCGCATCACCGGGCCGCCGCGGGGATCGCCCTGCAGGCCGCTCGCGCCCTCGAGTACGCTCACGCCCAGGGTGTCATCCATCGTGACGTCAAGCCGTCGAATCTCCTGCTCGAGGCGGACGGTCACCTCTGGGTCGCCGACTTCGGGCTCGCCCGGTTTCAGGGGGAGGGGACGCTGACCATCTCCGGCGACCTCCTCGGCACGCTGCGCTACATGAGCCCGGAGCAGGCGCTCGGCCGGCGAGGCCTGGTCGATCAGCGCGCGGACGTGTACGGACTCGGCGCCACGCTCTACGAGCTCCTGGCGCTCGCGCCGCTCTTCGACGGCGAGGACCGCGAGGAGCTCCTGCGGCAGATCGCGCTCGAGGAGCCGCGCGCGCCGCGCCGCATCGATCCGTCGATTCCCCGCGACCTCGAGACCATCGTGCTCAAGGCGCTCGCCAAGGACGCGTCGGGACGTTACGAGACCGCAGGCGACATGGCGGCGGATCTCGAGCGCTTCCTCGCCGGCGAGTCGATCGTCGCGCGTCGTTCGAGCGTGCTGGAACGCACGGTGAAGTGGGCGCGTCGTCACCGGCAGCTGACCGCCGCGCTCGGCGTGTTCCTGGTGATCGCGCTCGTGGGGCTCGCCGTGTCGACGTTGCTGATCTGGCGCGAGGCGGAGCGCACGCGCGACGCGCTCGGCAGGGTGGACGATCAACGACTTCGCGCCGAACGCAACCTGGATCGCGCCCGCGAGGCGATCCGGCGCATGCTCTGGCACGTCGCCGGGGAGCACCTGATCGATGTCCCCGGCATGGCGAACGTCCGCCGCGAGGTCCTCGAGGAGGCGCTCCGCCTCTGCCGGGCCGCCATCGCCGAGGGCGAGAACGAGCCCGCGCTCCGTCTCGACGCGGGGAAGATGCACCTGTTGATGGGCGGCATCCTCGCCGGGCTCGCCCGGCGGGAGGACGCGCTCGCGTCGTACCGTCGCGGCGTCGAGACGCTCGATGCGCTGGCGGACGACCTGCCCGACTCGGCGGACCGCCGGCTGTCTCTCTGTTACGGTCTCGCGCGCGTCGGTCTCATGCTGGTGCGCGAGGGCGACGACGGCGCGGAGGGGCGCGGGGTCCTGCGGCGCGCCTCGGCGCTGGCGTGGGAGCTCGATGACGAGGGCTTCTCCGATCGGGCGCTCCTCGAGCGTCTCGCCGAGAATCACGGCATCATCGGCGGCGCGTTCCGGCTCGCGCGACTCCTCGTCGAGGCCGAGCCGCATCTCGAGAACGCGGTGGCGATCGCGCTCGAGCTTCACGGCGAGAACGCGGACGACCCGGAGTCGAGGAGAAAGCTCGCCCGCGCGTATTACGAGCTCGGCCACCTCCTGCTCCTGCGCACGAACGAATACGGCGCGCTCGACGCGTTCACGAGGACCGTGAGCGTCTACGGAGACGTCGCGGGCGGCGCGACGGACGGCGAGCTTCCGGTCTTCGACCGCATCGTGCTCTCGGACGCGCTCTACCGCCGCGGGCAGATCCTGTGGACCGGCGGGCCCTCCCCGGAGGCGGAGGCGTCGCTCCGTCGATCGGTCGAGCTCGCACGCGACCTGATGGAGAGCTTTCCGGGAACGGCGCGGCACGCGATCGAGACCTCGGCGCGGCTCTACGAGCTGGGCAAGCACGTGCGTGCGGCGGGGCGAGAGGATGAGGCCCGCGGGGCGTTCTCCGACGGCGTGGCGCTCTGTCTCCGCGTCCTCGATCGCCTGCACGCGGATGCCGACCTGCAGGTCGCGCTCGTGAATCACGTCGCGAGGCTCGCGGAGTCGACGGGCGACCTCACGGCCGTCGCCCGCACGGTGCTCGAGGCGCTCGAGCGCGTCGTCGAAATCGGCCCGATCGACGCGGGGCGCTTCTCGACGATGATCTACGGCGTGCCGGCGCTCCTCGCGCACGACGGCGGCGCGGTCGGACGGGACGCGACCTTGCGACCGCGCATCGACGCCGTCCTGCAAGCGGTGAGACGACACTACGCCGCGAGCCCCGCGGTCCTCGAGCGCGTGGCCGACGCCCACGAGCGCCTCGGTGAGCCGGCGCTGGCGATCCTCGCGCTCGAGGCGTCGCGGCGCGCGGCGTGGGGAAGCGACGCTCGCGCCGTCGGGCGTCTCGAGAGACTCCGCGGCGCGGTCGCGCCGCTCCTCGTGTCCCGCGCCTCCGTCGATGCGGCGATCGATCGGCCGCCGGTCGTCGAGCTCGTCGGTCCCGGGGTCGAGTGGCGCTACCGCCGGGGCGTCGACCTCGACGTGGCATCCCCGACGCCGGCGTGGACGTCGCTCGATTTCGACGACTCCGACTGGGAGCGCGGCGCGACGCCGATCGGCTACGGGAGCAACGGAGACCACCAGCTCGCCACGACGATCGCCGACATGCGCCATCGGTTCACCAGCCTGTTCCTCCGCCGTGAACTGACGGTGAGCGACCCGGATTCGATCGGGAGGCTGATCCTCCGCGTCGCCGTCGACGACGGCCTCGTCGCCTACCTCGACGGTGTCGAGCTCGGCCGGATCCGCGCCGGCGTCGAGGGCGAGCCGCTCTCCCCGGTCGCCGTCGCGGAGACCGTGGCGCCGGAGCCCCCGATCGTCGAGGAGATCGACTGCGGGCCGCGCCCCCTCGCTCCGGGACGTCACGTGCTCTCGCTCCACGCCCTCAACCAGCAGGCGTCGAGCTCCGACCTCCTCGTCGCGCCGGTGCTCGTCGGGGAGCTCCGGCCGACTCTCGAGGATCGACGCGGTCGCCTCGAGGTCTTCCGTCCACTGGCCCGGGAGTCGGGGCGCGAGGACCTGGCGACCTACTTCGAGGCCCGCCTGCTGGCGCTCGCCGGCGAGCACCGCGACGCGATCGTCAAGTATCGCGAGCTGGCGGCGGTGACGGAGACCTCGCCGGAGCGCGACGGCTCCCACCTCGCGCTCCGCATCGCGGAGAGTCTGCGATTGTCCGGCGACGCGGAGAGTGCGGCGCGGGAGATTCGCGACGCGATCGAGCGCGGGCGGGAGAGCGGCGACCTCTGGCGGCTCTGGCTGGCGATCTGCGGCGGCGACCTCCGTCTCGAGCCTTCAGCGCTCCTCGAGCGTCTTCCCACGGCGCCCGGCGGCGCGCCCTCGCCGCTCCGCGAGGACATCCGCCGCGCGTTCGCCGATCTCGCCGCGCAGGGAGCGATCCGCATCAACTCGGGCGGCGGACCGTATCGCCGGCTCGACGACGCCCTCTGGGGAGCGGATCGGTTCTTCACCGGCGGACGCCTCTTCTTCGGGCAGCGCGGCGGCACGCTCTACTCGGGCGGCATCGCGGGCACCGACGACCCACAGGTCTATCGCTCGGAACGCTGGTTCGGCAGCCCGAACGCAGCGTACAGGATCCCGCTGCCGCCCTCGCGCTACCGGATCGCGCTCCACTTCGCCGAGATCCGCTACGCGCAGCCGGCCGCGCGCGTCTTCGACGTCGTCGTCGAGGGAGAGCGGTGGCTCGAGCGCTTCGAGCCGTTCGCGTCGGGCTTTGCGACGGCGGTCGTGGAGACGAGGGAGCTCACCATCGACGACGGCTGCCTCGACATCGAATTCGTGCACCGCCGCGAGAACCCGAAGATTTCGGGAATCGAGATCGTGCGGCTCGACGGCTGACTTCGTCCTCGTCCTCGTCCTCGTCCTCGTCCTCGTCCTCGTACCCGTGCCCGTGCCCGTGCCCGTTCCCGTTCCCGTGCCCGTGACCCGTGACCGTGACCCGTGACCGTGGCCGTGACCGTGACCGTGACGGATCCGACTCCGAC
>JBFFXF010000207.1:0-13183 GCA_041569895.1 Planctomycetota bacterium
CGACGGGGACGGGAACGCAGATTACGCAGATTACGCAGACGGGGGACTCCGTGTCCTCGGCATTGGTATCGGAATCGGTATCGGAGTATCGGAGTCGGAGTCGGTCATCGGAGTCGGTATCGGTGTCGGTATCGGTGTCGGCCATCGGTATCGGAGTCGGTCATCGGACTCCGATACCAGAGCTTTCGAGGACGGGAACGGGTACGGGTACGTTTTGCAACGATGGGGTCGGAGTCGGATCTCGGCGGGCGTACCGCGCTCACTGCTGGCCGTCACGGTCGTGACCGTGGACCGTGACCGTGACCGTTGACCGTGACCGTGGACCGTGGACCGTGACCGTGACCGTGGACCGTGACCGTCTCGCGCAGTTGCAATCCCCCCCACCCTTCAGTACCATGCCGCCGCGGTCGCCCAGGAGCCATGTCCGATCAGCACGAGTCACCACCGGAGGTCGTCGACGTCCACGATCCGGACGTTGTCGCCTCGATCGATCGTTACTGGCGCAAGAACGTGGCGATCATGCTCTGTCTGCTGTCGGTGTGGGCCGTCGTCGGGCTCGGGTGTGGGGTGCTTCTCGCCGACTGGCTGAACGGGTTTCGGCTCGGCGGGTTTCCTCTCGGTTTCTGGTTCGCGCAGCAGGGGAGCATCATGGTCTTCGTGCTCCTCATACTCATCTATGCGCTTCTCCTCAATCGGCTGGACGCGCACCACCACGCCGAGCTCAGTGAGCTCCGCGCCGCCGGCCGCCGGTCGGGCGAACCGGAGAGCTCCTGACCGATGGCGATCCAGACGTGGACATTCATCTTCATCGGGCTGACGTTCGGCCTCTACCTGGTCATCGCCTGGCGAAGTCGCGTGCGCGACACGACGGGATTCTACGTCGCCGGGCGGGGCGTGCCGGCCGCGGCGAACGGGATGGCAACGGCCGCAGACTGGATGAGCGCGGCGTCGTTCATCTCGATGGCGGGACTCATCTCGACGATGGGTTACGCCGGCGGGCAGTACCTGATGGGGTGGACCGGCGGCTACGTCCTGCTCGCGCTGCTGCTCGCGCCGTACCTGCGGAAGTTCGGGCACTACACCGTGCCCGACTTCGTCGGTGACCGGTACGAGTCGAATCACGCCAGGATGGTCGCCGTCGTCTGCGCGCTCTTCGTCAGCTTCACTTACGTCGCGGGGCAGATGCGGGGCGTCGGCATCGTCTTCTCGCGCTTCCTCGAGGTCGACGTCACCACCGGCGTGGTGATCGGCATGGCGATCGTCTTCATCTACGCCACGCTCGGCGGCATGAAGGGGATCACCTGGACGCAGGTCGCGCAGTACTGGGTGCTGATCACGGCGTTCTTGATCCCGGCGATCGCCATCAGCTTCCGGCTGACCGGCAATCCCGTGCCGCAGCTCGCCATGGGCAGTCAGATCCCGGACCCGTCGACCGGCGAGAGCCTCTACCTCCTCGACAAGCTGAGCCAGATCAACACCGACCTCGGCTTCGCGAGCTACACGGACGCCTTCGGCGGTGAGGAGGGCATGAAGCTCCTCAACATGCTGTGCGTGACGGCGGCGCTGATGGCGGGCACCGCCGGGCTGCCGCACGTCATCGTGCGCTTCTACACCGTGAAGAGCGTCAAGGCGGCGCGCTGGAGCGCGTTCTGGGCGCTTCTCTTCATCGCACTGCTCTATATCACGGCGCCGGCGACGGCGGCGTTCGCGCGCTACTACATGATCGAGACGATGAACGGCAAGCGCTTCGAGGTCGCCGTGAACGAGACCCCGACGGACGAGACGTACCGCATCGAGCGCGACGACGGCACGAGCTTCCTGAGCGAGATCCCGCCGTGGTTCCACAAGTGGCGGAGGACCGGGCTGATCATCTGGCTCGATGCGAACGCGGACGGCCGCGTGCTCTACTCGAATCGCGTCGGGGAGAACGAGATCTTCAACCCGGGCGGCAAGCTGAAGTCGTGGCCGGACATCAAGGAGAACCACGCCAGGTGGGTCGCGAGCAACGGCGCGCAGGGCGAAAACGGGCTGACGGCGCTGCGGCGGGCGTGCGAGGCGGAGAAGGACGATTACGCCAGTCGCATGGGCCCGGACAAGGACATCATCGTGCTCGCGACGCCGGAGATGGCCGGGCTCTTCAACTGGATCGTGGCGCTGGTCGCGGCGGGTGGACTGGCGGCGGCGCTGTCGACGGCGAGCGGGCTGCTGCTGGTGATCTCGTCGAGCGTGGCGCACGACCTCTACTTCCGCATCCTGCGGCCCGCCGCATCCGAGTCGCAGCGGCTGGCGATCGGACGGCTGGTGATCGGCCTCGCCGTCGTCGTCGCCGGCATCTTCGGCATCTTCCCGCCGGGTTACGTCAGTCAGGTGGTCGCGTTCGCCTTCGGGCTCGCCGCCGCGAGCTTCTTCCCGGCGATCGTCCTGGGCATCTTCTCGAAGCGCGTCGGCACCGTCCCGGCGATGGCCGGCATGGTCGTCGGCATCGGCTTCACGCTCTTCTATATCATCTGGACGATCTACCTCGGTGGCAGCCACTGGTGCTTCGGGATCGGGCCGCAGGGGATCGGCGCCGTCGGCATGCTCCTCAACTTCGCCGTGACGCTCGCGCTCAGCCGCGTCTTCCCGGGCCCCTCCGCCGCGGTCGGTGATATGATCGAGCGCATCCGCGAGCCCGAGGGCGCGGGCGCCCCGGTCGACATCGAGGCGGCGATCGGTCAGTGACCCTGCACCGCACATACGTACCCGTACCCGTTCCCGTACCCGTTCCCGTGCCCGTTCCCGTGCCCGTGCCCGAAAGCCCTCGGTGTCCAGTCCGTCGTCGCCGTGGGGGCCGAGTTGGCGGAGTGGAGACCGAGACCGAGGACCGAGACCGAGAACCGATACCGAATTCCGATTCCGATTCCGACTCCGATGCCGATACCGACTCCGACTCCGACTCCGATGCCGACTCCGATGCCGAGGACGAGGACGAGGACGAAGGTCTTTTCCCCAATCTGCGTCATCTGCGAAATCTGCGTAATCTGCGTTCCCGTCCCCTTCGGGCTTCATCCGCCCTCTCGACGTGTCGAGGACGAGTGAGTCGTGAATCCCATCGCACGCATCTGCCTCACCGGGTCCGAGCTCACTCGTGGCGAGACTCGTGACGCGAATGGGCCGTTTCTGGCGACGGCGCTGACGTCTCTCGGTCTCGACGTCGCGGAGCTGCGGCTCGTTCCCGACGATCCGGAGGAGCTGGCGCGGGCGTTTCGCGAGTGCATGGCGACGGCGGACGTGACGCTGGTCAGCGGCGGCCTCGGACCGACCTCCGACGATCACACCGTCCGTGTGCTTGCGAGCGTGCTCGGGCGGGCGGCCGTCGAGGACCCCGAGGCCAGACGGCGCATGCGCGAGCGAGTCATCAAGCGCGTGCCGTCGGAGGAGTGGATCCCCGACAACTTCTACAAGCAGGCCGAGGTAGTCGAGGGGTGCACCGTGCTCCTCAATCCCATCGGACTGGCTCCGGGCTCGCTGGTCCCGACCGAACGCGGGTTCGTGGTCGTCATGCCCGGCGTGCCTCGCGAGCTGCGCGCGATGTTCCACGAGCTCGTCGTCCCACGGATCCTGCAGCGCTTCGAGCTCGCAGCGCCACGCGTCTTTCGCGCCAAGGTGCTCGGTATCGGCGAGTCGTGGGCCGAGGCGCGCATCCACGGGCTCGACATCGATCTCGAGGGGCTCGAGTACGGCATCAGCGCGCGTCCCGGTGAGCTGCTCGTCAAGCTGATCGCGCGGCGTCCCGAGCAGCACGCCGAGATCGACCGCGCGCGCGAGCTCCTCCAGCGCGAGTTCGGCCACGCGTTCGTGCTGCTGCCCGAGGGGCTGGCGGAAACGGGCGGCGGCGTCCGCGAGACCGATCACTCGCTGCTCGTCCACGAGCTGCTGCTCGAGAGCGGGCGCACCATCGCGACGGCGGAGTCGTGCACCGGCGGCATGATCGCCAGGTCGTTGACGGATCACCCGGGCTCGTCGCGCTACTTCATCGGCTCGGTCGTCGCGTACCACGACGACGTCAAGGTGTCATCGCTCGGCGTCCCGCGCGAGATGATCGACCGCCACGGCGCAGTCTCGGAGGAGGTGTGCCGTGCGATGGCGCTCGGCGCCCTGGAGCGGTTCGCGAGCGACCTGGCGCTGGCGGTCACCGGAATCGCGGGCCCCGGAGGAGCAACAGAGGAGAAGCCGGTCGGGCTCGTCTTCGTCGGACTGGCGTCGAGAGCGACCGACGGCGAGCCAGAGGTCCGGGTGACGAGGAGCAAGTTCTGGGGCGACCGCCCCGTCGTCCGCCACCAGGCGACGGTCTCGGCGCTCGAAATGGTCCGCCAGCTGCTCACGCCGGGCAATCGGTGAGAGCGTCGTCACCGTCTCGCGGTGGCTGCTGGCTCAGCGCCTCCGCGTCTTGAACGCCACGGCGAACTCGCCCTCGCTGGTGCCGCCGGTGAGGTGCACGCAGAACTGCAGCTCGCCTGCCGCCGGCGCGGGTCCCTCGAACTTGGCGCCGAGTATCTGCCACGGGCCGCTCCCGCCGATGCGCCACTGCAGACAGCCCATCTGCCGGCCGTTCCATGTCCAGTTCGACATCCCCGCGGGCCCGAACATGTATCCCTGGTAGCTCATGGTGCCGCTCGGGACCAGGGAGATCTTCTGCCCGCGGCGCACCTTGACGCCGGTGGCGAGCGGCGCGGCGGTCTCGATGTGCTCCGGGCCGATCTTCCATGTCTTTTTCAGCTCGATCTCACGCAGCGTGATGCTGCGGAGATCGCGACACGGCACCTCGATCGTCCCGATGATCGACTCGATGCGGATCCGGTCGAGGACGATCTGGCCCTTCATCGTGAAACGCTCGGAGACGATCTGATCCTCCTCGTCGACGTAGGTGTCGTCGCCGGGATGGAGCTCCTCGATGATCTCCTCGACCCTGGCGCGCACATCGTCCTTCTTGATTCGCTGGCGCGCCCTTCGGAGCGCCGGCACGGCGGCGACGCCGAGCTCGCGGATCTCGCCGATCGATTTCTTGCCCTCCTCGGAGTCGACACCGGCCTTCTCGAGCTCGGCGACGAGCTGCTTGAGGCGGAGCGCCGCCTCGCCGTCGAGCTCGAGGCCGAACCGCACCTGGATGACCTCTTCGAAGGGCACCCTGAGCGTGCCGTAGATCGTCTCGACGACGATCTCCTTCTCGACGACCTTGCCGACGATGCTCTCGCCGCCGGCGAGCTCCACGGTCGCGGGTCCATCGCGCCTCTTCGACACCGGCGCGGCGGTCGCGGCGGCCGACTCACCGCCGAGGAGCAGGGATGGCGCGGCGAGCACCGCGGCGAGGCAGAGGAGACAGACGCGCGCCCATGTTCGCGGCGCGAGGAACGAGAGACGGCTGGGGCCCGTGCGGGAGATCATGGCAACCCCCTCCTGGCGGATACAGCCTGCGCGAGATAGAGCTATAAAGAGACTGTCGCGATTGCGTGCCCGGGGCCGGTGGGGAATCGGGACCCTGTCTGGACCCGTGCGGGGTCCGGTCCGTCCAGACTCGCTTCCGACCCGTGAGCCAGCCCGATCGGCCGATGGTATCCGCGCCGCCGGACGCGTGCAAGCCGCGTTACAGCCGCGTTACACCGGGGGGGTGAGAGGATCGGGTATACTACTCCGGAAGGCTCTCGGACCCGCCGGCAGCGTTCTCGGAGGTCGACATGAAGCGAAAAGTTCTCGTCGTCGAGGATGACGACGCCATTCGCCGCGGCGTCGTCGACGCGCTCGAGTTCGAGGGCTACACCGTGATCGAGGCGGACAACGGGCGCACCGGACTCGAGCTCGCCCTGCGCGCCGACTGCGATCTCGTGCTCCTCGACCTCGTGCTCCCGGGACCCGGAGGGCTCGAGATCCTGCGAGAGATCCGCTCGGCGCGTCCGACGCTGCCGGTGATCATCCTGACCGCCCGCGGCGAGGAGAACGACCGTGTCCACGGACTGCGCCTCGGAGCCGACGATTACGTCGTCAAGCCGTTCAGCGTCAAGGAGCTGCTCGCCAGGATCGAGGCGGTGATCCGGCGCTCACCCGAGCGGCCGTCCGACGTCGAGCGCGTGGGCATTCCGGGCGGCTATGCCGATCTCGCGCGCAGCGAGGTGCGGCACGAGGACGGCGGGCGCGTCGATCTCTCCGACCGCGAGACGCGTCTCCTCGCCTACCTCGTGCGCAACGCCGGACGCGCCATCTCGCGCGAGGAGATTCTCACCCGCGTGTGGAATCTCGATCCGTCGGGCATCGAGACCCGGACGATCGACATGCACGTCGCCCGGCTGCGCGAGAAGCTCCGGGACAACGCCGGCAAGCCCCGCGTCCTGCTGACGGTGCGGGGGAAGGGTTACATGTTCGCCGAGGCGACCGGTTGAGCGGGAGGACACGTTCGAGATGATACGCGCGTGGCGCACCTGGATCGTCTTCTTCGCCGCGCTCGCGGTCGTGCTCGCCGCGATGGGGTGGATCAGCCACCTCGTGCTGCAGAGCCACCGCGAGGCGCTCGTGGAGGAGACCGTGCGGCTCGCGCTCTGGCGCATCGACTCGGCGCTGGCACCGATGTTCGTCGAGGAGAGCTCGCGTCCGTACCACCACTACGATGCCTTCTTCGCCCCCGAGCGTGTGTACGGCACGGTGCGACTCGGCTCCGGGAAGGCCGGCGCGGACGTCCTCGTCACGTCGCCGCTGCTGACAAAGGAGAACCGCTTCGTCCGCATTCATTTCCAGTACGGACCTCGGGGCGAGCTCTCGTCGCCGCAGGCGCCGGCTGCAGACCTGCGGGATCGAGCGCTCGCGTGGGTCGAGGCCGACCGCATCGAGGAGATGGAGTCGCGCCTCGCGCGATTCGCTGACCTCGAGGCGAGGCACGAGATCGCCGGGGCGCTCGAGCGCGCCTGTCTCGACACGATCGACGTGGCCGGCGCCGATTCGTCGACGCGAATACCCCTTCCCCCGCCGCAGGACGCGCCCATCGCGTGGCAGAACGCGCAGGCGGCGGTCCCACAGGACGACGTCCAGTCGTACGAGTCTCAGCCGGGCGCCCAGGCCGGCTCTCCCTTTCAATCGCGCGCCCAGGTGGTGCGCAACTCGAACGAGCTCCGCGCGCGGTCGAACGTCTACCAGAAGCTCTCGACGCAGCAGGAGGAGATCCAGCTCAACTTCCGGTGCGTCAGCGGCACGCCGGCCGACGGCGAGGACGTCAGCATGATGGTGCCGCTCTGGATCGGCGAGGCGCTCGTCCTCGCGCGCACCGTACGGCTGGCTGACGGCACGTCCATCCAGGGCTGCTGGATCGACTGGCCCGAGCTTTCGGCGTCGCTGCTCGCGGACATCGAGGACATCCTTCCGGGCGCGAGCCTGGCGCCCGTGTGGAACGCGCCGGTGAATCGGTCGCGCATGCTCGTGTCGCTGCCGGTGGAGCTCGTCCCGGGCCCCGAGATCGTCAACGAGGGCTCGCTCTGGCCGGTGACGACCCCGCTGGTCCTCGCGTGGATGTACGTCATCTTCGCCTCGCTCGCCGTCGGCGGCTTGCTCCTCGGGACGCTGATCCTGAGCGAGCGTCGCGCGACTTTCGTCTCGGCGGTGACGCACGAGCTGCGCACGCCGCTGACGACGTTTCGCATGTACACCGAGATGCTGACCGAGAAGATGGTCCCCGATCCCGAGCGGCAGATGCGGTACCTCGGCACGTTGAGGACCGAGGCGGAGCGGCTCGGGCACATGGTCGAGAACGTCCTCGCCTACGCGCGACTCGAGAAGGGCCGGGCGGCGAGCCGGCGGGAAGTGGTCGCGCTCGGCAGCCTGATCGACAGCGTGCGACAGCAGCTCGAGAGTCGCGCCGAGCGGTCGCAGATGGAGCTCCGCGTCGAGCTCGATCCCGGGACCGGCGAGCGGCACGTCCGCGCCGACGCATCCGCCGTCGAGCAGATCCTCGTCAACCTCGTCGACAACGCCTGCAAGTACGCAAGCGCCGCGGAGGAGCGCATCATCGACATGACGGTGTCGGCGACGGCGCGCACCGCGCGCATCGAGATCCGCGACCACGGCCCGGGAATCACGCGGCACGTGGCGCGAAAGCTCTTCCGCCCGTTCTCGAAGTCGGCGGAGGAGGCGTCCGTCTCGGCGCCCGGCGTCGGCCTCGGCCTGGCGCTCAGCCGGCGCCTCGCGAGGGCGATGGGCGGCGATCTCCAGCTCGAGGAGAGCGACGGCCCCGGAGCGAGATTCGTGCTGTCGCTGCCGGTGGTGGAACGGGAGGGGTAATCGGGGTCGGCGAACGGCCCTTCTGATCGTCCTCGTGATCGTCCTCGTCCTCGTCCTCGACGCTCGACTCCGAGACCGGCTCCGATGCCGACTCCGATGACCGACTCCGAAACCGATTCCGATTCCGATTCCGAGACCGAGATCAGAGATCAGAGTCCGAGACCGGAGACTTTCGTCAGCTCTTCTTTTCCGATCCCTTCCCCGACGACTTCTTCTCGGTCGTTGACTTCTGCGTGTTCTTTCCGGCGTCCTTCTTTTCGGCGCTCTTCGCGTCGGTTGACGCGGTGCCCGACTCCTTGCCCGACGCCGTGCTCGATTCCCCGCCCGACGCCGCCTTCTTTTCGGCTTCGGCCTTCGAGGTGTAGTCGCTGCTCCGGTAGTCGGTGATGTAGAAGCCCGAGCCCTTGAAGATGAGGCCGGCGCCCGCGCCGATCAGGCGTCTCAGCTTCAGCTTGCCGCACTCGGGGCACTTTCGCAGCGGCTTCGCGCTGATGGTCTGGAAGGCCTCGAGCTCGTGTCCGCATGCATCGCAGGTGTAGTCGTAGGTCGGCACGGGAAGGACTCCTTCAGTCCGGTGAGCGATCGTCAGTAACGGACCCGCTCGAGCGAGCCGATCGGCTCGAGCGAGTCGGCACCCAGCGAGTCGGTGAAGCCGGAGAGGATGCCTCCGGGATCGAAGGACCCGCCGTAGACATCGTCGGCAGAGATCGCCGGCTGAATGACCCGGCTCGGCGTGGCGGGGTCGGGGACGACGACGATCCGATAAGATCGCGATTCGCCCCGGGGGGCCGGCCGGATGTCGTCGAACGAGGCGAGGCGGCGCAGTCGGAGACGACGCACCGGAATCGGCCGTCGCCCCTCCGTCGTCGAGAGCGCTGTCGTCGAGAGCGCTGTCGTCGATGGCGTTGACAGCGTCGTGGTCGACATCGCGGGGCTCTCGCGGGCGTCGACGAGGAAGGTCCACCCACCGCCGAGCGGGTCGCGGAACATCTCCTCCGCGCGCGCGTCGAAGACCCACCTCGGCTGCGGCGTGGCGGCGGCGAGCTCGCCGCGCACGACGCCGATCAGCGTCACGTCGCGAGGCTCCCGGCGTTCCTCGAGCCTCGCCAGCGAGCGACTATCGGGCACCCACTCGATCCACTCGGTCGCGCCAGTGGAGACCCGCGGGTCGTCGACCGCGGTCGCTGCCTGACGCGTGTCGCGAGCGATCACCTCGGCGCCGCCCGGCGCGTCGGCGCTGCGCGGCGAACCGAGGAACAGCTCGTGCGCCGCGAGACCCACGGCCAGCGCCACCATCGCCGCGGCACCGAACCACGCCCGGAAGCGCGCGGCTCGCCGGCGGGCCGCCTCACGGTGGACGGCGACCAGGATGCGCTCGACCTTCGTCGGGTCGCTGGTGGAGAGGCCGAAGCCGTCCGACGTCGCCGCAGGGGGCGCGTCCCACGGCGCGACGCGGTCACCACCGAGATCCGAACGGCGCGCCGCGCTCGCCTCGCTCTCGAGGATCGCGGCCGTGAGGTCCTCGTACTCCTCGAGCCAGCCCTGGCAATCGGCGCAGCACATGACGTGCGCCCGGATGCGCTCGGCGAGATACGCGTCCTTCAGCTCGCTCTCCGCGAAGAGCGGCAGATGCGGCCGGTAGATCTCACACAGTTCTTTCACGGCGTCTCTCGATGGCGATGCGTCGCGCCAGACGGGACCGCGCCTTCCGCATCAGATGGTCGACCTGGCTGAAGGTGAGTCCCATGCGTCCGGCGATCTCGTCGTAGCTCAGTCCCTCGAAGTACCGCAACTGCAAGACGTCATACTCCTCGGCCGGCAGCCCGGCGAGCACCGAGCTGACGCCGCCATTCTCCGCTCGCACCGACTCCAGCCGGATCAGCTCACGCCTCTCCGCCAGAGCGCGGCGCTCGGTCTCGAGGCGGCGGAGCCGGTCGCGGCAGAGAGACCGGGCGATCTGCAGGAGCCATGGCCCGAACCGCTGGCGCTTCTCGAGGCTCCCGAGGTACTGGAACGCCCGGACGAAGGTCTCCTGCGCCAGGTCCTCGGCGTCCGCTCCGGACCGGCCCAGCAGGCGCCTCGCGAGGCCCGTGACGACCCCGTGATAGCGCTCGACCAGGGGCCGGAACGCCTCGGTGTCGCCGCCGAGCACCCGCTCGACGCACGCCGCGTCGTCCAGAGTCGCGCGCCGACCCACGCGGGGATCGCCGCCGTCCTCCGGTTGCGCTCGCCTCTTTTCTCTGACCATGGAAGAGATGATTGTACCGCCCGTCACTCGCGAAAAAAATACCCGGATCTGTCCCGATCACGCGCCGTAAAGCTAAAATGGAGGCCGGTTTCGATGGGCCGGAGGAGACTCGCCGGCGACGCCGGTGACGGGAGTGATACGACATGACGGACAGGACGGCCGCCAGCGCCACCGCTGCCGGCAGCACAGTCGCGATCGTCGGCTGCCTCGACACCAAGGGCGCCGAGTTGGCGTTCCTCCGCGACGTCATCGCGCACCACGGGCTGCGGACGTGGGTCGTCGACGCCGGGGTCCTCGGGGAGCCCGCATTCGTGGCCGACACCCCATCCGCGGAGACCGCCGCCGCGGCCGGCTCGTCGCTCGAGGAGCTCCGCCGCCGCAACGACCGGGGTCACGCCATGGAGGTGATGTGCCGCGGCGCGCGGGCGATCGTCGAGAGACTCCACGCCGAGGGCGCGATCCAGGGCGTCATCGGCGCGGGCGGGTCCGCGAACACCACCGTAGCCGCCTCGGCGATGCGCGCCTTGCCGGTCGGCGTCCCGAAGCTGATCGTCTCGACACTGGCGTCCGGCGACGTCTCGCCCTGGGTCGACGTCAAGGACGTCGCGGTGATGTACTCCGTCGTCGACGTCGCGGGGATCAACCGGATCTCGGCCCGCATCCTCTCGAACGCCGGCAACGCCATCGCGGGGATGGTCCTCGGCGCGGTTCGCGAGCCCGGCGGCGACCGCCCGATCGTCGCCGCGACGATGTTCGGCGTGACGACGCCGTGCGTCAACGAGGCGCGCCGGCTGCTCGAGGAGGCCGGCTACGAGGTGCTGGTCTTCCACGCGACCGGCTCCGGAGGCCGGGCGATGGAGGGGCTGATCCGCGACGGCTTCGTCGCGGGCGTGCTCGATCTGACCACGACCGAGCTTGCCGACGAGCTCGTCGGCGGCATCCTGAGCGCGGGACCGGAGCGACTCACGGTGGCGGGTCGCTGCGGCGTGCCGCAGGTGGTCTCGACCGGCGCGCTCGACATGGTGAACTTCGGACCGCCGGAGACGGTGCCCGAGAAGTTCCGCGACAGGACCTTCTACCGGCACAACCCGAGCGTCACGCTGATGCGAACGACTGCGGAGGAGAACGAGGAGCTCGGCCGCCGCATCGCCGAGCGCCTGCGCGGCGCGAGCGCCGCGGTCGAGGTGCTGCTGCCGGCGCGCGGCGTGTCGATGATCGACGTCGAGGGCCGCGACTTCTGGGATCCCGAGGCGGACCGGCGCTGCCGCGACGCGATCCGGCGCGGCGTGCGTGACGACTTCCCCGTGCGAGAGATCGACACCGACATCAACGACCCGGCATTCGCGCGCGAGGCGGCCGAGACGCTGATGCGTCTGATGCGCGAGCCGCGCGGCGGCGGGGAGGCGTGAGGGTGACGCACGGGAACGGGTACGGGTACGGGTACGGGTACGGGAACGACAGCGGCGGGGACACCGAATCCTGCCGTTTGGATCGGGAGCGAAAACATGCCTTCCATCAGACGCAGCGACGCACTCGCGAACATCCGTGATCAGATCGCACAGGGGCGACCGGTGATCGGCGCCGGCGCCGGACCCGGGATCTCCGCCAGGTGCTGCGAGCTCGGCGGCGTCGATCTGATCATCATCTCCAACTCGGGGCGGTACCGCATGGCCGGCCGCGGTTCGCTGGCGGGAATGCTCCCGTACGGCGACGCCAACGCCATCGTCATGGAGATGGCGAGAGAGGTCCTGCCGGTCGTCCGATCGACCCCCGTGCTCGCCGGCGTCTGCGGCACCGATCCGTTCCGGCTGATGGACGTCTTCCTCGACGAGGTGAAGGCAGCGGGATTCTCGGGCGTCCAGAACTTCCCGACGGTCGGCCTCTTCGACGGCAACTTCCGCAAGAACCTCGAGGAGACCGGCATGGGCTACGGGCTCGAGGTCGACCTCGTTCGCAAGGCCCGGGAGCGGGACCTGCTGACGGCGCCCTACGTCTTCAACCCCGAGGAGGCGGTGGCGATGGCCGAGGCCGGCGCCGACATCCTCGTGCCGCACATGGGCCTGACCACGAAGGGGTCGATCGGCGCCAGCACCGCGCTCCGCCTCGAGGACTGCCCGGCGATCATCCAGGCGATGGCCGACGCGGCCAAGAAGGTGCGCGACGACATCACCGTCCTCTGCCACGGCGGCCCGATCAGCGAGCCCGAGGACGCGGCGTACGTGCTCGCCAACACGACGGGAATCGACGGCTTCTTCGGCGCCTCGTCAATCGAACGCCTGGCAACGGAGCGAGCCATCACGGAGCAGGCCCGCTCTTTCAAGGCGATCGCGATTCGGTAGCTGCGAAGGCGGGATTTCAGGTTTTCGCAGAGTGAGGGAAGGCCGGTGTCGGTGTCGGCGATGCAGGAGATCGAGGGAGACGGGAACGCAGATTACGCAGATTACGCAGATTGCGCAGATTGAGGAAGCTCTGCCTCGGATCTGTGTCTCGGATCTCGGAATCGGGCCCGAACACGGATACGGAGCACGAGCACGGGACCAACCCCGGCCTGGACAGTGGACCGTGACCCGTGGACCGTGACCCGTGGACCGTGACCCGTGGACCGTGTGCCGTGGACCGTGTGCCGTGACCGTGACC
>JBFFXF010000208.1:0-13182 GCA_041569895.1 Planctomycetota bacterium
TAGTGTAGGAGCCGTCGGGCATTGCCGATGAGCGACACACGCGGGCAACGCTGCGTACCCGTGCGTGTACTTGTAAGTGACCGGGTCGGTGGACGCGTCCTTGATGCAGTTCAGCGGGTCGACGAGGCTCCGGAGCTCCTCGCTCTGGATCGCGGACACGACGGCCTCGAGGAACCTGGCGAGAGCCTCCGGGGTCTCGAGGACGACGGTGAGCTCGCCGTCGGCGACGGAGCCGCTCACCTCCTCGACGGTCGCCAGCGCCTCGTCGATCGCCTGGCCGATGAGCTCGACGAGGCCTGTCTGGTCGAAGGCGCTCGGCAGGTCGTTTCCGCCGTCACCCTCGAAGATGATCCTCTCGAGGTCCTCGGCGAGCTGATCGAAGCAGCGCTCGAGGGGAGCGAGGGGAAGCTGGAGGTAGAGGCGCAGTCCGGCCTGCGCCTTGCCCCCGACTACATTGTACGCAGAGGGCTCGAGACTGACGTAAGCCTGCACGCCGAGCGTGGCCGCCGGCGGGATCCGTCCCGTGGCCGTGAGACAGAAGTCGCGGTAGCGGGTCCTGATGGTCGGCTCGATGCTGAACGGGCTCGAGATCAACCGGAGCGGGTTGAACTCGTAGACGAGGTCGGCGCCGACGCAGGGATCGTCGGGCGCGTCGGGCGGGCGGTACGCGACATGAAACCCCCCTCGGCCCAGAGGCGTGCCGAAGATGCGCATCGACCACACCACCGTCGAGCCCTGACGGAGCAGGAAACTGCCCTCGAGGCCCTCGGTGGTCGAGAAGTGAACGTCGAGGAACCCGCTCGAGCCGGCCGGGACGAACGTGCTCACGGCGGACTCGATCTCGTCGAGGAACCCCTCGATGAAGCCGAGCCCCGCCGGCAGGTCCGGCAGGAACTCGCGGAAGGTGGCGATCGAGGCCTCCCACTCGACGCCGCCAGACTCGAAACGGAGGAGGGGGGAAGCGCCGGGCACGAAGGTCACCGTCACCCGGGCGCTCCGGTCGACGCGGCCGAGATAACCGCGCACCGTGCCGGCGACGTCCACCTGGTCGACCGCGCCCCAGAAGCGCGTGGCGAGGGTCTCGACCTCCTCGGCCGCCGCGGCCCACGCGGTCAGGAACCGCAGGACGACCTGCCCCAGAGCGCGCTTCTGCTCCTCGCAGTCGGGGGTCGAGCCGAGGTCCCCCGCGAGGCTGAAGTCGCAGAAGTCCTCGAGGAGAGCCTGCGGATCGACGAGGAGGCTCCTGCCGCTTTGCAAGACGAGGTTCTGCGCGGCGCTGTACCCGTCCTCGAGAGCGGCGAGCACGTCCGCGGCGCACTGGAGCTGAGAGCGTGTTCGCCCGAAGAGGTCGAAGAGGTTGTCGCGCTGGTGCGCGGAGAAAAGTTCG
The DNA here is from genome assembly GCA_041569895.1 of Planctomycetota bacterium. Taxonomy (GTDB): domain Bacteria; phylum Planctomycetota; class UBA8108; order UBA8108; family JACQVS01; genus JBFFXF01. The sequence continues at coordinate 1,388 of JBFFXF010000208.1, forward strand.
ATCAGCCCCCGGAGCTCGTTGAGGAGCGTGAGTGTCTCGGTGGCGATCTCGATGATCTCCTCGACGACCTCCTCCACCGTCTCCCGGACGCCGTCGATGAAGTCCCGGAACCAGCCCGCCCCTCCGCCGCGGAGGAGCGCGACGGCCCCCCCCGTCGGCGCCTCGACGAGTCGATCGCTCAGGAAGACGAGCACGTCACCGTCCGGGGTCTCGTCGAAGCGCAGTACGGGCACCTCCTCGAGCGAACCCACCACCGGCGGCATCGCGGCGCGCAGCGCTCCGCCGAGGTTGTCGATGTCGGGCAGCACCGTGAACGAGAAGAAGCGGTCGTCGCCGGACGGCGGCGCGTCGAAAACCCATCCGGGCGGGGCGTTGTAGGGCCCTCCCGCCCGGTCGCCCTGGAAGTGGAGGCGTCGCTCGCCGCCGCTCTCGAACGAGGTGACGAGAAGCACGACTCCCCGGTGGCGCACGAAGCCGACGAAAGCGCCCGCCTCGAGCGCATTCGCGATGAGCGTGTCTCGCATCTCGCGCACCGCACCGGCGTTTCTCAGCCGCAGCCTTGCAACGGTGTTCGAGACCCCGCCGCGGAATTCCTTCCGGGTCGCCGACTCCGAGACGATCTCGCCCCGAAACGCGGCGACGGTCTGCTCGAGAAACGGGATCTCGGCGAAGTGCTCCTCCGCGGGAATATCCGTCGTCGTGTCCTCGGGACAGAGCGTCAGGTCCTCCGTCGGCTCCCGGCCAGGCACCGGGAAAGGAGCGGGCGGCGGTGGTCCGTGCCGGAACAGATAGCGGAGAAGGTAGAGCGCGTCGGTGACGTCGATGCTGCCGTCGTCGTTCACGTCCGCCGCCTCCGGACAGGGAAGCGGCGGCCCGCCCCGGAACAGGAACAGCAGGATGCGCACGGCATCGGAGACGTCGACCTCTCCATCGCCGTTAACCTCGGCACGGAAAAACCGGACTTCGGCCTGTGCGGATCGAGGCGCGAGCAGCACGACAAGGGCGAGAAGCAGCCAGGCGAAATATCGTTCGCGGCGCATGGTGGACCTCCGGTCGTTCTTATCCGGTTCGTGCGTCGAGTTTCGTCCGTCTCCAGCCTCCGAAACACCATGTGGGCGGTGGTCGGCCAAAAGACGTGTTCGCAGCTCCCGACGAGAGATCAAACAGCGACGATCTCTGGACTTCCGGCAACGACACGGGCCCGCGTTTCGGCCCGAAGCTCTGATGCGAGGGCGTGCCGCGACGCTTACAATGGAGAAGAACTCACACGGTCGCGGGCGAGGTCGAAACCATGGACCGTCCTTCCGACAGCGACGTTCCCGACGCCGAGATCGAGAGCCTCATTCCGCGCGTCTACGACGAGCTTCACCGCCTGGCCCAGAGCGTCTTCCGGGGACAGCCGGCGGGTCACACGCTGCAGCCGACTGCTCTCGTCCACGAGGCGTACCTGCGACTCTCCTCCACCGGCGAGCCGCGCTGGAATGATCGGAAGCACTTCTTTCGCATCGCGGCGCGGGCCATGCGTCAGGTGCTCGTCAACCACGCGCGCGACCGGAGCCGCCTCAAGCGAGGGGGCGGTCGCAAGCGGCTCACCCTCGACGAAGCGCTCGTCGTGTCGGATGTCGCCTCTCCCGATCTCGAGTCGCTCGACGAGGCTCTCGAGGCCCTCGCCCAGACCGATTGGCGGCTCTGCCGGGTCGTCGAGCTGCGCTACTTCATCGGGCTCACCATCGAGGAAACCGCGGACGTTCTCGGCGTCTCGCCCTCGACGGTGAAGAACGAATGGGCCCTGGCGCGGGCCTGGTTGCACGAGCGGCTCTCCGCGGAGTGATCCTCATGTCCGACGAGCTCTCGCCACGGGTCCGGGAGATCTTCTCGGCGGCCGTGCAGATGGAGACGTCGCGGCGGGCCGCGTTCCTCGACGAGGCCTGTGGCGCCGACGCGGCCCTCCGCGCCCGGCTCGAGTCTCTGCTTTCGCACCACGATCGGGCCGGAAGTTTTCTGGAAGAGCCGGCCCTCGGCGCGGATTTCCGCCTGGAGAAGCCCGCGACCCTGGAGGACGAGAGTCCGCCCCACGATCGGGGCGATCGCATCGGTCCCTTCGAGATCGAGGGGCTCATCGGCGCCGGCGGCATGGCCAGGGTCTATCTCGCCCGGCACGCCGATCCCGAGATCTCCAAGCGCGCCGCGATCAAGGTGATTCGACCGGGAATGGACACCGAGGCGGTCGTCGGACGTTTCCGCATCGAGCGCCGGGCTCTCGCGAACCTCGACCACCCGAACATCGCTCGGTTTCTCGAGGGCGGCGCCACGCCAGCGGGCCTGCCGTATCTCGCCATGGAGTTCATCGAGGGCGAGCCGATCGACGTCTATTGCGACCGGCGCAAGCTCACCACGACCCGGCGACTCGAGCTCTTCCGGTCTGTCTGCGCCGCGGTCCAGTACGCCCATGCGAAGCTCGTCCTCCACCGCGACATCAAGCCAGGGAACATCCTCGTCACCAACGAAGGGGTGCCGAAGCTCCTCGACTTCGGCATCGCCAAGCTCCTCGCCCCGGAGGGCGACACGCCGCCAATGCCGGTGACCACGAGAACGCAGCGCTTCTTCACCGCCGAGTATGCGAGTCCCGAGCAGATCCGCGGCGAGTCGGTGACGACCGCCACCGACATCTACTCCCTCGGTGTCGTCCTCTATGAGCTCCTCACCGGCCACCGGCCCTACACAGTCAGTCGCCGAGCCCCGGCCGAGGTCGAGCGGATCGTCTGCGAGGAAATACCGACACGGCCGAGCAGCGTGATCTTCCGGGTCACCGAGGGTCGCCCTCCCTCCGGCGAGAGCAACGCCCCGACGCCCGAGTCCGTCAGTCTGACGCGTGACGGAAAACCGGAGAGGCTCCGGCGCCGCCTCGCCGGTGACGTCGACACCATCGTCCTGATGGCGCTCCGCAAGGAGCCGGAGCGGCGCTACGCCTCGGTGGAGCAACTGAGCGAAGACATCCGGCGCCACCTCGCGGGCCTCCCGGTCCTGGCGCGGCGGGACACCGTGCGCTACCGCGCCCTGAAGTTCATCACCCGCCATCGGGCGGCCATTCTCTCGGCGGTGCTCCTCGCCGTCCTCGTCATCGGCGCCATCTCGGTCTCCGTCCGGGACGCACTGCGCGTGGCGCGCGACCAGCGAGAGGCGGCGGGGCGGGTGCAAGACCGTCTTCTGCAGCTCCACGAGGAGCGCACGCGCGAGGGATTCCTGGACGCCTTCGAGGAGCTCGACGTGGGACGCGTGGCGGACGGTCTCCGCAGTCAGCCCCGAGAGCTGATCCGCTTCGCCGACACGGTCGCCAGCGTCTGCGAGAGGTTTCACCTCGGCGATCTCGCCGCGGGCTGGCGGCGCCGAGCTCTCGATGCCCTCGCGGATGCTCCCGGCACCAGCGGCGCGGAACTCGCCGGCGCCCACTTAAGGCTCGCTCGAGCTCTCGTCGATTCGGCGCAGGTCCCCGAGGCGGAGGAGCACCTCCGGCAGGCGGCAGAGCTCCGCCGTGGCGATCCGCGGAGCCCCGGTCCCCCGCCGCTCGTCGAGATCCTCCGCGACCTGGCGAGCGTTCTCTGGCTGCGCGGCGACGCCGTGGCGTCGCGATCTGTCTTCGAGGAGGCGCTCCGCCTGGACCGCTCCGCGTCGACCCTGCTCGACTTCGCCGCCTTCCTCGAGGAGACCGGCCACGAATCCGAGGCCGAGGCGCTCCTGCGAGAGGCGCTCGAACTCGCCTCGCGACCTCCGGAGGGAGACCGGACGATCGCGGTGGCGACGGTGCAGCATCGGCTCGGTGCGCTTCTTTGGAGCTCGCCCCGCTTCCACGACGCGGAGCCCCTTCTGCGCGGCGCGCTCACCGCATTTCTCCGAGGCCTGCCGGAAGAAGACCCGCGCGTCGCGGCCTGTCTCGATGACCTCGCGATCGTCCTCGCCCGAACCCGAACGAGGCGCGCAGAGCGCGTTCCGTGGGAAGTGTCGCCCTTTATCGAGCTCTGGAGGCGCGCCCGCAACGCGCGCGTCGTGGCTTTCGGCGAGGAGTCCCTCGAGGTGGCGGCCAGCATCGACACCCTCTCCCGCCTCGTCAGCGCGACCGAAGGCGGGCCTCACTGCCGGAGAGCCGCGGAGTTGTACGGCAGGTGGCTGTCAGAGGATCATCCCCGACTCGCGGGACCGCTCACCCACCTCGGATACTATCTGACAGTCGACCGGACAGGGCGGGTCCGGGAGGGTGAGGCCGTTCTCCGGCGCGCTCTCGCAATTCGTGGGCTCGGACTGCCGCCGGATCACTGGAAGACCGCCATCACCGCCGGATTCCTCGGGCGAAACCTCGCGGCCCAGGGACGACACGAGGAGGCGGAGCGACTCCTCCGCGAGAGCGTCGGGCGCCTCGAAAACGCGCTGGGCGAGCTCCACCCGGTGACCCTGTCGCTCCTGTGGCTGCTCGTGGAGTCGCTGGAGGCGGCGCAAGGCGAGGACTCCCGGCGGCGGGAGTTCGAGGCGCGGGCGAATAGTTCGCTGTGTGGCGACCGGTTCCGCGACGACGACGGGTTCATGGAGGTGTCCGCCACGATCGACTTCGAGGACGATCACGTCGAGAAGCGTATCGAGATCGCTCGACCCCCCCGAACCTCTCGCGCGCGTCTCTGGGTGTTCGGACGCGCCGAGAACTACCCCTGGGAACACTTCCGCGAGCGACAGACAGATCACTTCCGCATCCGCGTCAACGGCGATCCTGAACAGGAGGTCGCGTTCAACGCCGGGATCTCCTTCCTGTTTACGGTGGGATTCCAGTGGGTGCCGTTCGAGATACCGGAGGAGTGGATCGTCGAGGGATCGAACACCTTCGCTTTCTACAAGGCACACGACCCCGACTGGGAGAGCAAGCGTTCCTGGCTCTTCAACAATCTGAGAATCGGCGTCGATACGGACACCAATCACGATCGGAGCTGGTGGTTCGGAAGCCTTTACACGTGTTGCCGGGAGATTGTCGACATCGCGGAGGATCCTGCGACAGAGAAGCCGCTGTCGCGGAGCGCTCCGTTCATCGAGGAACACCGCGAGAAGGGCTATCGCGAGTGCCAGGGGGAGCTGATGGTCTACCTCGAGCTCTGCGAGCGATAGCGCTCACGTGACGGCGAGGCGTTCGCCGCAGGGAAAATCGTTTGCCTCCGTTCCGTCCGGCCGCTACGGTGTGCGCTCGTGCGCCCCCGGCAGATTCCCATGCGGATTCCATGCAGATCGGCTCGACCACCATTCTCGATGCGTTCGCCGAGGCCTCCCGCCTGCAGTATGCCCGGCTCGTGATCACGGCCGACGACGAGCACTGGCTCGGCGCGGCGCTGCGGGCGGTGTGCGGGCATGGCACGTCGCTCGCCGGGTGCGATGCCGAGGTCGGCGTCGAGCGACACATCGCGCACGGGGAGACCCCCGACGGACGGCCGGGCGCCGCCGTGCTCTTCTTCGGATCCTCGGCCGAGGCGCTGGCGAAGTCCGTGCCGAATCGTGTCGGCCAGTGCGTCATGACGTGTCCGACGACCGCCTGCTATGATGCCTGCTCCGATGCCTGCTCCGAGGGGTTGCCGCCGGCCGCGTCGACGTCGAAGATCGCGCTCGGCAAGCACCTGCGGTTTTTCGGCGACGGATACCAGAAGAGCAAGAAGCAGGGCGGCACGCGCTACTGGCGGATTCCGGTGATGGACGGCGAGTTCCTGGTCGAGGAGACCGCGCGCGTCGCCGAGGGCATCGGCGGCGCGAGCATCGCGATCCAGGCGGTCTCGCAACCGGTGGCGCTCGCGGCCGCCCGCCGGGCGAGCGATGCGATCGCCGCGCTGCCGGGCGTGATGACCCCGTTCCCCGGCGGCGTCGTGCGACAGGGCGTCACGGCCGGCTCTCGCGCCAGCGAGACGGGCCTTGCCGACGGCGCCACGTGCAGCTACGACGTGGTCCTCGACGGCGTCGATGAATCGGCGGTCGTCACCGCGCTGCGAGCTGCCATCGAGGCGGCTGCGGGAGACGGCGTGCTCGCCATCGGCGCCCCGGTATCGAGCCCGGCTGCCGGCGAGCTCCGGTTTCACCTGCGCGAGGTGGCGGGGCGGCGAGAGGAGGGATAGCAAGGCTCATGCGCTTCATCATGAACGCCGGTCGCACGACCAAGCAGGGGCGGCAGATCAACGTCGGCAAGGACGCGCCCGAGTACGAGGCGATCGTCACGACGCTGATCATGCACCCCGACGACATGGAGGAGCTCGGCGTCACCGCCGGGGCCACGGTCCGCGTTCGCTCGGAGAACGGCGAGGGCACCTTCCTCTGCAAGGAGCACGGCGGCAAGGACGGCAAGGTGCCGCGGGGGATGGTGTTCATTCCGTACGGCCCGCCGACCTGCCGGCTGATGGGCCAGAGCACAGACGGCACGGGCATGCCCACCTCGAAGGGCTGGGAGGTGGAGATCGAGGCGGTGGAGACCGTCGACCCTGGCGAGGCGGGCGCCTGAGGGGTATGGTGGTGGGTCTGAGAGCACGAACCGCATCGAGACGCTGAGAGCACACAATGAGAACAGAACGAGACAAGCCCGAGGCGGCGCAGTTTCCCGACAGCCTCGATGACGCGACGGTCGAGGATCCGGTGGCCTGGGAGCTGATCGACCCCGTCGCCGGCCGCTACATGCCCCGGCGGATCCGCGGCAGCTTTCGCGGGCGGGCGCTCGGCTGAAGCTTCATCGCATCGCCCGGTCCGGGCGAGCGTCGCGGCGACTGAGCGCCGCCCCTGCGGCGAGATCACACAGGCGAGATCACACAGGCGAGATCAACCAGGCGAGATCACCCGGGAACGACACCACTCGAGAAGCGAGGACAATGGCCGTCAAGATCGTCGACAACGCCACATGCACCTTCTGCGGCTGCGTGTGCGATGACATGGAGCTGCACGCCGAGGGCGACCGCATCGTCAAGACCAAGCGCGCGTGCGGTCTCGGCGAGGCGTGGTTCAAGAACCACACCGCCGAGCGCCTCTACCCCGATGCGCTGGTCGACGGCAAGCCCGCCTCGATCGACGAGGCGGTCGAGGCCGCGGCGGAGCACCTGCACGCGGCAGACATGCCCCTGGTGTACGGGCTGAGCAACATCACGTGCGAGGCGCAGCGCCGCGCCGTCGCGCTGGCCGAGCTGATCGGAGGCGTGGTCGACAGCCACACCTCGTTGTGACACGGGCCGACAGAGATCGCCGCCCAGTTGGGCGGCAAGGTCACGTGCACGCTCGGCGAGGTGATGAACCGGGCCGACTTCATGATCTACTGGGGCGGCAACCCGGCCGACTGTCATCCGCGACACTTCACCAAGTACACCCTGACGCCGAAGGGCAAGCACGTGCCCCTCGGCCGCAAGGGGCGCACCATGGTGCTGGTCGACGTCCGCGAGACGCTCAGCGCGCGAACCGCTGACATCCTGCTGCAGGTCCGTCCCGGGAAGGACTTCGAGGTCATCACGACGCTCCGCGCCCTGATCAAGGATCAGCCGGTCGACGAGGCACGGGTGGCGGAGACGGGACTGACGCTCGAGCAGCTGCGGGACCTCGTCCACCGCATGAAGAGCGCGCGCTTCGGAGTGATCTTCTTCGGCATGGGTCTCTCGATGACGCGCGGCAAGCACATGAACTCCGCCGGCGTGCTGGCGCTCGCGGCGGAGCTCAACGCCTTCACGAAGTTTGTCGCCATGCCGATGCGGGGACACGGCAACGTCACCGGCGCGGACGTGGTGATGCGCTACACGACCGGGTTCCCGTTCGGCGTCAACCTGGCGCGCGGGTATCCGCGCTTCAACCCGGGCGAGTTCTCGACCATCGACCTGCTGGTGCGCGGCGACAACGACGCCGCGCTGATCCTCGGCGCCGATCCGGGCGCGACGATGCCGCAGCCGGCGATCGACCACCTGGCGCGCATCCCGACCATCGTGCTCGATCCGAAGGTGACGCACACCAGCCGCCTGGCACGCGTCCACTTCACGACGTCGGCGATGGGCATCAGCGCGCCCGGAACGGTCTATCGCATGGACGAGATCCCGCTGCCGCTGCGACCGATCCTCGACTCGCCATACCCCACCGACGAGGAGGTGATCCGCCGCATCTACGAGCGGGTGAAGGCGAAGCCGCCGTGGTTGCCTCGTTCCTTCGCGCAGGTCCCGTGCGCGTGAGGCGAGGCGGGGACGAGAACGCATGCTGCGAATAACCGGCGGCAGGGTCTACGATCCGGCCAACGACGTCCACGACGAGGTCAGGGACGTCTGCATCTCCGACGGCCGCATCGTCTCCGAGCTCGACGGCGACGGCGTCCGCACGATCGACGCCACGGGGATGGTCGTCTTCCCCGGCGGCGTCGACGTCCACACGCACGTCGCCGGCGGCGCGCTGACCTTCGCCCGCGCGATGACTCCCGAAAACCACCGGGAGGCCGCGCGTTTCATCCACTCTCCGGATCTCCGCGCCGGTCTCGGCGGGACCACCCCGACGACCTTCGCCACCGGCTACCTCTACGCCGGGCTCGGCTACACCACCGTCAACGAGGCGGCCGTGCCGGTCCTCTCGGCGCGGCACACGCACGAGGAGCTCCGCGACACGCCGATCGTCGACAAGTCATCGTGCGTCCTGATGGCCAACAACGAGCTCATCCTCGACCTCCTCGAGGAGGGCGAGACCGAGCGGGCCCGGGACGTGATGGCGTGGCTGATCTGGGCCGCGAAGGGCTACGGCGTCAAGGCGGTCAACCCCGGCGGGGTCGCGGCGTGGAAGTGGGGAAAGGACGCCAAGGTGCTCTCGGCGCCGATCGAGGGCTACCAGAAGGTGACGCCGGCGAAGATCATCGGCAGCCTCGCCGCCATGGTCGACCACCTGAAGCTGCCGCACCCGCTCCACCTCCACTGCAACAACCTCGGCACGCCGGGCAACGTCAGCACCACCATCGAGACCATGAAGGTCCTCGAGGGACACCGCGCGCACATGGCGCACCTGCAGTTCCACGCCTACGGCGGCGACGACTGGCACACGATCCGCTCCGAGGCGTCGGCGATCGCGGAGCACTTCAACAGGCACCCCAACCTCACGGCCGACGCGGGCGCCGTGCTCTTCGGCGACGCCGTGACCATCACCGCCGACGGCCCCTGGCAGCACCTGCTCTACCAGCTGACCGGGCGCAAGTGGGGCAACCTCGACGTCGAGAACGAGACCGGCTGCGGCATCGTGCCGTACAGGTACAAGCGGAGCAACCTGGTCAACGCGGTGCAGTGGGCGGTGGGACTCGAGCTGCTGCTGCTGATCGAGGATCCGTGGCGCATCTTCCTGACCACCGACCACCCCAACGGCGCCTGCTTCTGGCGGTATCCGGAGATCATCCACATGCTGATGAACGCCGACTACCGCCGCGGACTGGTCGAGAAGCTGCCGCGCAGGGCGCTGAAGCGCACCGTGATCGCGGACCTCGACCGCGAGTACACGCTCTCCGAGATCGCCATCATCACCTCGGCGGGACCCGCTCGCGCGCTCGGTCTGCCGCACAAGGGGCACCTCGGGCCGGGCGCGGACGCCGACGTGGCCATCTATAACGACACGCCCGACGTCGAGGCGATGTTCGGGCACCCGCGCTACGTCCTCAAGCGCGGCGAGGTCGTCGTCGAGGAGGGCGACATCCGCAAGATGATCGACGGACGCGAGTTCATCGTCCGTCCCTCCTACGATCAGCAGATCGAGGAGTACCTGCGTCCGCTCTTCGAGCGCTACTACACGATGTCGTTCGACAACTACCCGGTGGAGATGGAGCGGGTCGAGGGAGCCGACGTCCGCGACTGTGGCTGAAGTCCCCGCGCCCGGCGCGGCGAAGACGATGATCACGCTGACCGTCAAGGAGCAGCCCACCGTGCCGATCGAGGCCGAGGCGATCTCGCCCGACGTGCTGGCGAAACTGCCTCACGACGAGATCCGCGCGCTGCCGATGTTCCTGGGGCGGAGGCAGTGCCGCGTCGACGATTTCTTCGACGTCGAGGGCGAGGCGAGCGAGGAGATCGAGATCCGCGGCGACGCCGGTCGCGTGAAGTGGCTCGGGCGCGGCATGACGCACGGGCGCCTGACCGTCGCCGGCAACGCCGGGATGCACCTCGGCGCGTTAATGCGGGGCGGCGAGATCGAGGTCTCCGGCAACGCGTCGGACTGGGTCGGCGGCGAGATGAGGGGCGGGCTGATTCGCATCCGCGGCAACGCCGGCGGGCAGGTCGGCGCCGCCTACCGTGGCAGCCTCAGGGGGATGCGGGGCGGCACCGTCCTGATCGACGGCTCCGCCGGGCTCGAGGTCGGCATGCGGATGCGACGCGGCACCATCGCGGTGAAGGGAACGGTGCGCGACTTCGCCGGCCTCGAGATGAAGGGCGGCACGCTGGTCATCGGCGGCGCCGAGCTCCGCACCGGGGCGTGGATGATGCGAGGCACGATCATCTCGCTGACGCCGATTGCCCTGCTGCCGACGTTCACGTACGACTGCACCTACAACCCCACCTTCCTGCGGATCTACGCCCGGGAGCTCGCGTCGCGAGGGTTCTCGCTTCCCTTCGACGAGAGCGACGGGGCGTACTCTCTCCACAGCGGCGACACCTCGGTCTCGCGCAAGGGCGAGATCCTCGTGTGGCAGCCGCACGCGCCGTGACCGGCACGCGCCTTGACCGCGTCCGTCGCGGAAAACCCGCGCCCGCGGGGGAAATTCCCCGGCTCCTCACTGGCCCGCCGTTTGCGAGCAGTCAGAGTAGGTAGTTCATCGGCGTCGAAGCTCACCTGCTTTCCGTACGGGAGCGACGAAAGGCGACAGAAGCCTCGAGGGGGCGCCAAATGCTTTCAAAGTACTACGCCGACGCGAACGTGCGAATGCGCCTGCTGGAGTTCCTGGGAGGGAATTCCCTGGAGAGCGTCAGCAGCGTGTACATCACCGCGGACGACCGTTCTCCCTCCGTCCGGTTCGATCCGAGGCCTGTCGCCGACCTGCCGGCCTGCCTGGACCGGGGCCTCGATCTCGGAAGGTCCCTCTGGGACCGGAAGTTTCTCGTCGCGCATCTCGACGTCGAGCACGTGAACTTCGACCATCCCGGTGAAGCGTACCTCGAGCCAGGTCGCGCTTTCGAGATCCAGAGACCGGTTATTCGGGCGATCCAGGAGATCCTCCTCTCCCATGGGATCGTGCCTCTCCATTTGCTGAGCGGGCGAGGACATCATTTCGTATGGCAGCTGAGTCGCACGGCACGGGCCTTCGAGCGACTTGCCCGGCTCGGTCACCTCTGCGAACCCGTCGCCGAGTGCTACGCTCGGCCGCACCCTCCGACTGGCGAGGTCATCGAGCACTCCCTGGGTTGCGCGTTCGCGGGGCTGGGTCAAGTGATGGAATACCTCGCGCAGCGCGTGCTCGAGACCTCGGCTGCGGCATGCCAGGTCCCACTCCAGTTGACCGCGGTGGAAACTGGACCAGGAAGCCGTGGGCGCGAGATCGTATCGATCGACATCTCGGAGTACGGAGATCCACTGCACACCCGTGGGATCCGCATGCCATTCAGCGCATACCTCAAACCACAGCAGCAGCGGGGCCTCCTCGGGAAGCACTTCGTGGAGGCCTTGCCGCCGCTCTTCGTGATCCCGCTCCACGAGATCGACGAACGAGACGGGCTGCTCGTGATGCGAGATGTGGGGGAAGTCAGAGCCCTCGCCCGGCGTGCTTCGGTGCGAATCCCCGATCATTCCGACGCGATGGAAAA
>JBFFXF010000209.1:0-13116 GCA_041569895.1 Planctomycetota bacterium
CCCGCCGCGCGGACGCCCGGCTTCCTTCACGAGACCTCCCGATCAGCCGAGGGCGCCGGGCTCCTCGACTCCCGCTCCCGCCGGCGCGGGCTCGGGCGCGGTCTCCTCCTCCGAGAGCTCGACCGGCCTGTACCCGCCGCGCGACCTGAAGTAGAAGATCAGGGCGAGATAGCCGATCAGCATGATGGTCGGGAAGATCGTCATGTTGGCCAGCGCGCCCTGGTTCGCCGCCTGGCGGACCGCGGCGATCTTCTTCTCGACCGCCTCGCGCTGCTCCTCCGGGATGGTCGCGACGATCTCCTTCAGCTTGGCGTCGTCGATCGCGTCGTAGTTGATGATCTCGTAGATGGCTTTCGGCTCCAGCGCCTGGATCTCGCCGTCGATGACCAGCGCCGGCAGTGCCTCCGCGATGTCGGCGTTCGCGATGATCGCCTCGTTCTGCTTGTCGGTCTGCAGCTTGCCGATGAACGGCGTGCCGAGCGTGCCGACGGCGAGCATGCCGATGCCGGCGATGGCGTTCAGCGTCAGGGCGCCGCCCCGCGGGCACTGCTCGGAGACGACGCCGAGCATCGTCGGCCAGAAGAAGGTCTTCCCGAAGCCGTAGATGGTCGCGGCGACGAAGATGATGAAGGCGCCGGCGGCCAGGGAGAGCGAGTAGAGGCCGACGATCGCGAGCCCCGCGCTGATCGCCAGCAGCCCGAGCGGCGAGAACTTGTGCACGATCGGTCCCGCGAAGAAGCGCAGGACGAGCATGATCGCCGAGGTGTAGACGAGGATCCAGCCGGCGTCGAAGGTGACGACGCCCTTCATGATGGCGGTGATCCAGCTGTCGGTGCCGAGCTCGGTCCACGCCAGCGGCATCATGATGAGAGTGAGCACGAACATCAGCCCGCGGCCGAGCGCCCTGGTGTAGACGCCGAACGCGACGACGATGGCCACACCGATGGCCATGAAGAGGACCTTCTGCCAGACGGGGAGCTCCACGAGACCGCCCACCGAGAAGAAGTCCATCAACTGCAGGGTCACCAGGAAGCCGACGATAATCGCGCCGAGGACGCCGAACTCCGCGAGCATCTGGCGATACGACACGCCGGAGGCGACGCGCTCCTGCACCGGGAACTTGCACGGCAGGAGCATGAAGAAGTAGACCACCGCCGGGATGGCGATGAGGCCGACCTTGATCCACCACGGCACTTCATCGATGTAGATGGTGATGAAGCCCGCGCAGACGAGCCCTCCCGGCCAGCCGGCGTGGAGGATGTTGAGCCACTTGGTCTTCTCGCGGCTGAAGAGCGTCGCCACCACCGGGTTGATGAACGCCTCGACGGTGCCGTTGCCGAGCGCCAGGATGAGGCTGCCCCAGTAGACCAGGTGGTAGCCGGCCTGCGGGTTGCCGCCGTCGGAGACGAAGTACGCCGTGACTCCCATCACCGCCCAGATGGCGTGGCCCACGAAGGCGATCACCATCGACGCCTTGTAGCCGATCTTGTCGATGATCAGGCTGAAGCCGATGATGCTCACCGCGAACGGCCAGATGCCGATTCCGAGCAGCCGGCCGGCCTCCGGCTTGGTCAGGCCGAACTCCACCTCCCAGACATCGACCAGGAAAACACGTGAGATGAACCCGAAGGCGGTCGTGACCAGCGCAATGAAGCACCCCCAGAAGAGCATCTGGGAGCCATTGTTGTCGCCCTGTGATTGAGTGTTCACGGTCGCGGAGTCTCCCTTTTCTCGATCCCCCGAATGGCGTCTGATCGGCGTCTGATTGGCGGCTGGAAGTGCAAAGAGACGGATAACCTACGTCAGCGGGCGCGACGGTGTCAACCCGATTTCCCGGCGCCGCGGTGGTCCGATAACGGACTCCGAGGTGTCTGGTGACGTTCTTCCGCCTGGCTCGCGTCGTGACAAAAAGAAAACCCCGGAGCCGGTGGGCTCCGGGGTCTCGAGCTTGCTTCTGCTCACGCGCGTCGCGTCACGGCCGTCGCCGCTGTCGCGAGCGCTCTCACTGACACGACGAGGCTTCGCACGGCAGCGCGCCCTCGCCGACCTCGATGGTCCCGCAGTCGGGGAACGGAGCGCTCGGCTCCGGGCCGCCGAGGAACTCGTACTCGATCGTGAAGACCGCGTCGGCGAGGTCCACCAGGTTGTCGGCGTTCGAGTCGGCGGCCGCCTGACACGGCGACTGCGGACCGTCGCGGAACAGCGCGCTGATGGTCCAGATCGGATCGGCGATGTCGACGCGGCGGTCGTTGTTCGAGTCGGCGCGCAGGAACGTCTGCGTCTGCACCCCCTCGAGGACCGCATTGACCGACGCGCTGGCGATGTTACAGACGACGCCCGAGGCGCCGGCGACCGTCAGCACGTTGTTGACCGGCTGTCCCGAGCCGGTGAGGCCATCCGCGAAGGCGATCGTTCCGCTGCACTCATCGAAGCCCTCCTCGCAGAGCGCTCCGACGCTCAGCTTGAGGACCGACTCCGTGCCGGGGACGTCGAGCGTGATCGGCATGGTGAAGGAGAGCACGATCGCGCTCACCGCGCCGCGCCGTCCGTTGTTCTGCTTCTTCGCCGGGTCGACGACCTCGGTCTTCTCGAAGCCGCCCATCTGCTTGCCGTCCGGCGCGAGGCCGCCCGAGGTGCCCTCGGTGGTGGCGTCGGTGATGTCGACGTCACCGGTGACCTCGATCGAGAACGACCAGCCCTGGACGCCGGCGCTGTCGCCGGACGTCGACACGCCGGCATAGACGTCCACGGAGGGAATCGCGCCGCGGATCTCGCCGCCCGACCCGAGACACTTGTCCGTGCCGTCGGCGAAACCGTCATTCGGCGTGCCGCTCGCGAGTCTCGAGCCGGAGAAGCCGACGTTCTGGACGGCCTCGCAGCAGTTCTCCTCGGGCGTCAGCGCGATCTCGAGCGTGCCGAGCACCGGCACGACCGTCGCGCCCAGCTGGGTGATGTTGTTGTCGACGGGCTGGCCCGCGCCCTTGCATCCGTTCGCGTATCGCAGCGTCGCCGTTCCCGCGGTGTCGGGAATCGTCGCCTCGACGCTGATCCTGCCGATCGTCGAGGTCGTCTGCGGCGGGAGGACGATCGGCTGCGTGAACGAGAGCACGATCGCGCTCACGGCGCCGTTCTTCCCCTGGCACGCATCTCTCGAGCCGTCCGGTCCCGTCGTCTCCGTCTTGTTGAATCCGCCGGAGAAAAGCGCGCCGGAATCGGTCGACTTGTCGGCGACGCCGTCAGCGATCGCGGTGATCGTGGCGTCGTCGGCGGTCAGGCTGATCGACCAGCCCTGCGCGCCGGGGCCGGGGCCCGCGTGCGTGAGCGTCAGGTCGTAATCCGCGCTGACCGTCGAGCCCGGATTCCCCGACTGGGCGGTCGGGCCACTGAATCCGAGTGTGTAGGTGTCCTGAGCGCCGGCGACGGCGCAGAACGCGATGAGTGAGAGGGCGGTGAGACAGGAGAGCGAAGCTCTTTTCATTTTTTCTCCTCCTCTGGAGGTGTTTCCTGAATCGAATCGATTCGGCTCGAAGAGACCCAAACTTCCATCAAATGGTCGAATCGCCACTCTCGCGCTCACGGTGGACGATTCGTCAAATCTCGCATTTCGGCGCACGCCTCGCTCGATCCGTCGCTCGAAGCGGTGCGGTTGGTTTCGGGAGAGGTCGTGACGTGCTCCCTTGCTCGCTTATCCCGAGATCTTTTTCGTGCGTCTGCTCGCACTCGAACTCGCCCACCCCCAAACGGTGGCTATTGTACGCAGCGCCCCCTCGCGAATCAATCGATTTTCCCCGGAAACGCCGCCCCGGTAGGAATATAGCGGCCCCGCGCCGACCCCGCCCACGGCCGGCAAAAAAAGGCCCCGAAGCGCGGCGCTCCGGGGCCTTTGAGTTCACGTGTGACAGTCTTCAGTACAGGTTTCGTGCGTGCGAGCCCTTACGAGCAGCTCGACGGGACCGTCTCGCACGGAAGCTCGTCCTCCTCGAGCTCCTCGACATCGCAGCTCCCGAACGGTGGCGGCGGAGGCGGACCCCCGAGGAACTGGTAGTCGATGATGTAGGTCGCGTCCGAGAGGTCGTAGACTCCGTCGTTGTTGGCGTCTCCGGCCGACTGGCATCCGGTCTCCGGGCCATTACGGAAGAGCTCGTTGATGGTCCAGATGGCGTCGGCGATGTTGTTCCGGCCGTCATCGTTCGGATCACCGCGCACGAACGGGCCCTTGCCCGGCGGCGGCCTGAACGCGATGTTCGCCTCTGCGGTAGCCTCGTTGCACGCCGAGCCGCTGCCGCCGCCGACCGTGATCACGTTGCCGACCGGCTGGCCGGCGCCCTGCAGGCCGTTCCGCAGGCTGACGCGGCCGGTGTCGCCATCGGCGCCCTCGACGTTCAGCGCGAGGATCGACTGCGTTCCGGTCCCGGGGAGCGTGATCGGCATGGTGAACGACAGCACGATGGCGCTGACGGCGCCCGGTCCCTGCGGTCCAGCGCCGGCGAGCGGTCCCGAGGTCGGCTCCTTGTTCGGATCGACGGTCTCGGTCTTCTCGAAGCCCCCGCTAAAGAGGCCGTCCGGCGTCGGAGCTCCCGCCGTGTTCGTGATCGTCGCGCTCAGGAGCGGCACGCCCTCGACCGCGGTCGAGACCGACCAGCCCTGGACCGCCGGCTGTCCGGCCTCGAACTGCGACGCGATGTTGAGGAACACCGTGCCGGCCCCCGGAGCGAACTCGATCTCCCCGCCCTGGGCGAGGCACTTGTCGGTGGCGTCCGCGATCTGCGTACCGAAGAGGTTCGGGTTCTCGCTGGCGATCCGCGAGCCCGAGTATCCGTAGTTCAGGGCGGCCTGGCAGCAATCGACGACGACGTTGCACGCGATCGCCTTGCCGGCGAGCGTCGGGTTCACCGTCGCGCCCTGCTGCGTGATGTTGTTGCTCACCGGCTGGCCCGATCCACGGCAGCCGTTGGCGTAGCGCAGCGTCGCGGAGCCGCCCTCGACGATGGTCTTCTCGATCGTGATGGCGGCGATGCTCGACGTCGCGTTGGCGGGCAGCACTCTCGGCATGGTGAACGAGAGCACGAAGGCGCTGACGGCGCCGTTCCGGTTGGCGCAGTCGCCGGCCGAGGGACCACCGCCCGCGACGGGCGTCGTCTCGCTCTTCTCGAAACCACCCGCAAACAGCCGGTCGGCGTCGGTCCCCGCGGTGGTGATGTTGGTGATCGTGGCTCCGTCGGCGGTCAGGCTGATCGACCACCCCTGCGCCGATCCCGTGTCCACCACCCCGTCGCCGTCGGAGTCACCGGGCGCGCCGGGCCCCTCGTGCGTCAGCGTGCACAGGTAGTCCGCGGACACCGTGTCCCCGTCATTGCCGCTCAGCGAGTCCGGCCCGCTGAAACCGAGCGTATACACGTCCTGTGCGCTCACTCCCCCGAAGGCAAGCACCGCGCACGCCAGAAAGAGAGACGTCCAGAGCCTATTCATCGTTTTTTCTCCTCCCGTTCTGGGAAACGGTCGCATGAAGGAAACCTGTAACCCTCAGAATGACGCACCACGAGGCCGTGCCGAGGCAGCCGCCGTCTCGAATCAACAGCCGCGGACCGGACAGGGAGTGCTGCTGAGAACCCAATAAACACACAGCGCTTCGAGATATGGCTTCGAGATAGAGCTTCGAGATTCGGTTCGAGATTCCGTCCGAGATAGACCCAGAAACCCTGTAGCGAAGAGTCTACAGGCTCTCGTCATGGATGGGAAGCGTGAAATCCCGGACGACCCCGCTCGGAGATCAACAGCGTGTTTCATAACTTCCCGTGTTTCCCGCGAACGGGCAGAGCAGAAGAGTGCTCTTCAGACCCTTGGAGACCACTCCAGGTTTACATCGATCGCCGCCGGGATTCAAGCCCGCACTTCACGAAAATGTCGCGCTCGAGACCGGCGGGTCCGGCAGGCTCATGGAGTCGCGGCGATGCCGCAGTTCCGGATGCCGGCCGTGCGGCACGCATCGATGGCGCTCACGACCATCTGGACCGGCACGGCGGCGGCGAAGCGAATGGTCACCGGGAGCTCGACACCGATCTCGTCGAACGTCGCGGCGCGCGCGGCGAGATGCTCGCGGATCTGGGCGAAGTCCGGGTGCACGTAGTCGACGCGGCCGAGAGCCCGTTCCGGGCCGGGCGTGACGCTCGCGAACTCGATCACCTCCGCGGGGCTGCTGGCCGCGCCGGTCGTCGCGCGCGCGACGCAGCGTCCGGAATCGTTCGCGCCGATCCAGTCGAGCTCGAGCCGGATCTCGGCGAGCGGAATCGACGTGCCGTCGAGGAGCCCGTGATCGCGCGGCAGCGGCGTCGCAAGCCGGCGTTCGATCTCGATGAAAACGGCGGTGACGGTGAAGAAGATGAGCAGCAGGAAAACGACGTCGATCATCGGCGTGAGGTCGAGCGAGGCTCCGGGGATGCCGAAGCGGCGGCGCCGTCTGTTCATGGCGGTCACTCCTGCGGTCACTCCTGAGGAACGGGAACACTCTCTCTCGATCTTTCTCTACGCTCTTCGTGTCACCGCGATGTCACGGGAAGGGCGTCCCCCGCCCGATCGAGCCGTCCCCGATGCGGCTTGTAAGTTGCGCCCGCGCCCCCTATGATCTGGCGTTTCGTACCGACTTTTCCTCGCAAGCGAGCACCCACGGACGGCGGCCATGGCGGACACGAGCTTGATGGAGAAGCTCACGTCGCTCTGCAAGCGACGGGGCTTCATCTTCCAGTCGTCGGAGATCTACGGCGGCATCAACGGCTTCTGGGACTACGGCCCGCTCGGCGTCGAGCTGAAGCGCAACGTCAAGGACGCGTGGTGGGAGGACAACGTCCACCGGCGAACCGACATGGTCGGGCTCGATTGCTCGCTGATCATGAACCCGCGCGTCTGGGAGGCGTCCGGGCACCTCGGCGGCTTCAGCGATCCGATGTGCACGTGCCGCCAGTGCAAGAAGCACTTCCGCGCCGACCAGCTCGAGGAGCAGATCGCGGAAAGTGAATGGGTGCAGTCGCTGCCGTGGCGCGAGTGGCCGGCGCCGGTCGAGCGCCCCGAGGAGCTCCAGCGCTGGTCGCGAAAGAAGGGAAAGCGGCTGGCGCCGAACCTGGCGCTCGTCGCGCGGACCGACGCGGTGTGGCCGGGCCTCGAGGATCGGCTCCGGGGCGCGACCGTCGAGCGTCTCGACCTCATCCGCATGCTCGCGAGCGACGCGAAGGACACCTACGAGTTGCCCTGCCCGAGCTGCGGCGGCGACCTCACCAGCCCGCGGCAGTTCAATCTGATGTTCAAGACGTTCGTCGGCGCGATGGAGGACTCGTCCTCGGTCGCCTACCTGCGTCCCGAGACCGCGCAGGGCATCTTCGCGAACTACAAGAACGTCCTCGACACCTCCCGGATCAAGCTGCCCTTCGGCATCGCGCAGATCGGCAAGAGCTTTCGCAACGAGATCAACCCGCGCAACTACACGTTCCGCAGCCGCGAGTTCGAGCAGATGGAGATCGAGTTCTTCTGCCGGCCCGGCGAGGCGGAGGAGTGGTTCACCTACTGGCGCGACGCGCGCTTCAAGTGGTACGTCGATCACGGACTGCAATCGAAGGCGCTGCACCTGCGGGACCACGAGGGGGACGAGCTGGCGCACTACGCGAAGGCCTGCGCCGACATCGAGTACGACTTCCCGTTCGGCACCTCGGAGCTCGAGGGTATTGCCAACCGGACGGACTACGACCTCCGCAGGCACCAGGAGTTCTCCGGCAAGGACCTGACGTACTTCGACGACGAGTCGAAGGAACGCTTCCTGCCGTGGGTCATCGAGCCGTCGGGCGGCGTCGATCGGGCGACGCTCGCGTTCCTCTGCGAGGCGTACACCGAGGACGAGGCGCCGGACGAGAAGGGCAACCCGAAGCCGCGCACCCTGATGCGCTTTCACCCGCGGCTGGCGCCCGTGAAGCTCGCCGTCTTCCCGCTGGTCAAGAAGGACGGCATGCCGGAGTTCGCGCGGCGCATCTTCGACGAGGCGGTCGGCGCCGGCATACCCGCCTTCTACGACGAGAAAGGCGCGGTCGGCCGCCGCTACCGGCGTCAGGACGAGGCGGGGACGCCGCTCTGCGTCACGGTCGATGGCCAGACGATCCAGGACGGCACGGTGACCATCCGGGATCGTGACACGCTCAAGCAGGACCGCATCGCCGCGGACGCCGTGGCCACCTACGTCCGCGAACGGATCTCCTGAGCTCGATACAGGCCGGCACGGCGCCGCGCTTGCAGGGAGGCGCAACGGAGATGGGACAGTACCGCATCGTGCTGCTGCCCGGTGACGGCATCGGGCCCGAGATCATGCGCGCCACGGCAGAGGTGCTGCGCGCCGTCGAGCGTGATGGGCTGCGGCTCGAGCTCGTCGAGCACGAGGCGGGATCGGAGCTCTACCGCCGGACGGGCACGGCGCTTCCCGACGAGGTCCTCGCCGACTGCCTCGACGCCAACGCGGTCCTCCTCGCGGCGATCGGCCTGCCCGATGTGCGGCTCGAGGACGGCACCGAGGTCCAGCCGACCATGATGATGGGGTTGCGCCGCTCCATGGACGTGTTCGCGGCCGTGCGTCCGATCAGACTCTACCCCGGCGTGCCGTCACCGCTCGCCGATACCTCGCGCGGCATCGACTTCATCGTGCTGCGCGAGAACCTCGAGGGCCTCTTCACGTCGTTCGGCGGCGGGTACGTGCTCGGTGACGATGTCGCGGGGGATTCACTCGTCATCACGCGGCGCGGCACCGAGCGCGTCGTGGAGTGCGCTTTCGAGCTCGCCCGCCGCCGGAGCGAACGGAACGGCAGAGCGCCGAAGGTGACGTGCGTCGACAAGGCGAACATATTCCGGAGCTTCGCCTTCTTCCGCAAGGTGTTCTTCGAGGTGGCGTCGAACTTCGACGACGTCGAGGCGGAGGCCGTGTACGTCGACGCGATGAGCCTCTACCTCGTGCAGCAGCCGCACGCCTACGACGTCCTCGTCATGGAGAACCAGTTCGGCGACATCCTGAGCGACCTCGGCGCGGCCCTGGTCGGCGGTCTCGGCATGGCTCCGTCGGCCGAGATCGGTCTCGACCGCGGGCTCTTCCAGCCGGCGCACGGGACGGCGCCCGATATCGCGGGGAAGGGGATCGCGAACCCGCTGGCGCTGATCCTCTCCGCGGCGATGATGCTCGACTGGCTCGGCGAGCGTCACGACGACCCGGTGGCCAACGTCGCGGGCCGGGACATCGAGCAGGCGGTCGAGCGGCTGCTCGCGGAGGGGCGCATTCGCACGCGCGACATCGGCGGCGATGCGCGGACGGACGACATCGGCGACGCGGTCGCGCGTCTCTGCGCCAAGGGGAGTTGAGCGGCGTGATCATCGACACGCACCAGCACATCGGCACGTCGATGTTCTCGGGCGTGACGACCACGGACGACGCCCTCATCGAGGCCATGGACGCGAACGGCGTCGACCTCGCGCTCGTCATGCCCCAGCCGAGCCGCGAGGACCCGCGCATCCTGCACGACCGCATCGCGGAGGCGGTCTCGCGGCGCCCCGGCCGGCTCCTCGGCATGGCGAGCATCGATCCGCGCTCGCCGGACGACGGTTACGAGCGAGAGGCGCGCCGCTGCGTCGAGGAGCTCGGTTTCGTCGCGCTCAAGCTCCACCCGCTCGGTCACAACATCGCGCCGGACCACCCCGATTGCGACAAGGTCTTCCGGACGGCCGCGGCGCTCGGCGTGCCGGTGATCGTCCACACCGGTCTGGGGACTCCCTGGTCGCTCCCCGCGCTCTGCATCCCGCCGGCGCGCCGGTACCCCGACCTGCCGGTCGTCCTGGCGCACGCGGGCTGGGGGCTCTACAGCTCCGAGGCGATGGTCGCTGCCGAGGTCTGCTCGAACCTCTGGCTCGAGCCGTCCTGGTGCCCGGCGTACATGACGGCGAAGATGGTCGAGCGCTTCGGCGCTTCGCGAGTCCTCTTCGGCTCGGACCACCTGTCGAACATGCCGGTCGAGCTCACCAAGCTGCGGTCGATCGGGCTCGCGGACGATGATCTCCGGGCCATCCTCGACGACACCGCCCGGCGCGTTTTCCCGATCGAGCGCGCGCTCGCGACGCGGCCGGGAAGCGGAGTGGCGTGATGGCGCGCCAGGCCGTCGTCCTCGGCACCTTCCTCCTCTCGCTCCTCCTCTACATCGACCGCGTCTGCATCTCCGTCGCGGAGGGTCCGATCAGCGAGGACCTCAGGTTCGACAAAGACCAGATGAGCCTCGTCATGTCGGCGTTCGCGCTCGGATACGCGCTCTTTCAGGTGCCGGGTGGTCTGATGGCGGATCGGCTCGGCCCGCGACGCATGCTCGCGGCGATCGTCGTCGTCTGGTCGGCGTTCACGGCGCTCACCGGGGCGGTCAGTCGTCTCGGCTCGATGCTCGTGGCGCGCTTCCTCTTCGGGGCCGGTGAGGCGGGCGCCTATCCGGGAGTCGCCCGCGCGTTCTACTCATGGCTTCCCGTCGCCGAGCGAGGCCTCGCGCAGGGGCTCAACTTCTCCGGCTCGCGGCTCGGCGCGGCGATCGCGCTTCCCGGGATGGCATGGCTGATCGACGCCGTCGGCTGGCGCGCGAGCTTCTGGATCCTCGGTGGCATCGGCGTCGTCTGGGCGGTCGCCTGGTACGCGCTCTTTCGCGACACGCCGGAGGGGCACCCGGGGGTCTCGGAGCGGGAGCGCGCGTTCATCCGGGAGCGTCGCGGCGAGCCGCTGGCGAGCGCGGAGAGCCGGACGTCGCTCTCCGCCGCGCGCGTGCTCTCGTCGGGAAACATGTGGCTCCTGATGGGGCAATACTTCGCGTCGAACGTGATCTTCTTCTTCTGCCTGACGTGGTTCTTCCCCTACCTGAAGTCGAAGTACGGTCTCGAGTCCGGCGCCACCGCCTGGTACGCCTCGCTGCCCTTCCTGGCGGGCATGGTCGGGCACTGGGTGGCGGGCGCGCTCGTCGATCTGATCTACAGAAAGGGCGCCTGGAGGGCGTCGCGCCAGGTGCCCGCGATCATCGGCTTCACGCTCGCGGCGCTCGGCGTGGTGATGAGCATGCGCGCCACCGGCATCGTCCCGGCGATCTCCTGGTTCTCGCTGGCGATCTTCGGGGCCGACATGACGATCAGCCCGTCGTGGTCGGTGTGCATCGACATCGGCCGCGAGCATTCGGGGGCGATTTCGGGCACGATGAACATGGCGGGAAACATCGGCTCGTTCGTCTCGCCGCTGCTCTTCACCGGCCTCGCCTCGCTGACGGGCACGGAGGACTCGTTCTTCGTCGTCGCCGCGGCGCTCAACGTGCTGGCGATCGTCGGGTGGTTGTTCATCCGGCCGGATCGGTTGCTCAGGTAGGAAGGCAGTATTTCGGAGTGGGACGCCGGGATGGGAGAGTCGACTTCGGAGGTTTTGGTGTCAGACGGTTCATGAGGAAGGCAGGAAAGCAGGAAGGCAGGAACGGAAGAATTTGAGGGGGTCGAGTTTCGTGAGCTTCCCTCGAGTTCTGGAACGGTCAGGCTTTGGCGGATCGACTCCTTCCTCTCCTTTTCTTTTCCTGCCTTCCTCTTCTTCCTGCCTTCCTTATAGATGCGTTGCAGGGTTTCGCGGGTGGAGTCGAGCAGCTGATCGGGTACGGGTACGGGACGTATGCCGAAGGGGACATCACCCATGACGCTTCGCGGTGTCTGTATCGGGGCCGGCTACTTCGGTCAGTTTCATTACGACGCCTGGTCGCGGATTTCCGAGGCGGAGATCGTCGCCTGCTGCGACCTCGATGACGCTCGCGTCCGGGCGGTCTGCGAGCAGCATGGAATTCCGCGCCACGCCACCGACTTCCGTCGCGCGCTCGACGAGGAGAAACCCGACTTTGTCGACGTCATCACCCCGCCGGCGACGCACCTCGAGATCTGCCGGGAGGCCGCGGCGCGTGGCATCCACGTGTCGTGTCAGAAGCCGCTCGCCCCGTCATGGGACGAGGCGAGGGAGCTGGTGGCGCTCTTCGACTCGAGCGACGCGCGCCTGATGGTCCACGAGAACTTCCGCTTCCAGCCCTGGCACCGGGAGATCCACCGTCTGATCGGCTCCGGAGCGATCGGCTCGAAGCTCCACTCGCTCACCTTCCGCAGCCGTCCGGGCGACGGCTCGGGCGCCGACGCGTACGTCGCGCGACAGCCATACTTCCGCGACATGCCGCGCTTCCTGATTCACGAGACCGGCATCCACTTCGTCGACACGTTCCGCTACCTGGCGGGCGACGTCGCGCGCGTGTGGTGCCACCTCCGCCGCCTCAACCCGGTGATCGCCGGCGAGGACTGCGGCATCGTCGTGCTCGAGTTCGAGAGCGGCGCCGTCGGCATCTGGGACGCGAACCGCTGGAACGAGTCGGACCACCCAGACCCCCGCTACACCTTCGGCGAATTCCTCGTCGAGGCCGACGGCGGCGCCATCCGCATGGACATGGACGGCGCGCTCACCATCAAACCGCTCGGCCGCCCGGCGACGCCGCACGAGTACGATCGGAGCCGTCACGGCTTCGGCGGCGACTGCTGCCACGCGACGCTGCGACACTTCATCGAGCGCCTCATCGACGGCAAGCCCTTCGAGACCGGAGGTCGCGAGTACCTCGAGAACCTGCGCGTGGAGGAGGCGCTGTATGAATCGGCGAGGACTGGGGGGATGGTGGAGGTCGGGGGGGCGGGAAGGCGCTGACCGCCACAACTGCTGGCCGTCACGGTCACGGTCACGGTCACGGACCACGGTCACGGTCACGGTCACGGCCCACGGCCCACGGCCCACGGTCACGGACCACGGACCACGGACCACGGCCCACGGACCACGGACCACGGACCACGGACCACGGATACGCCGAACCCCGTTGAATACACGACGACGTCGAAACGCCGCTGGACGATACCGAGTCCGATTCCGATACCGATACCGATACCGATACCGATACCGACTCCGAGATCCGACACCGACACCGACACCGACACCGAACGGTTCCGAGACAATCTGCGTAATCTGCGTAATCTGCGCAATCTGCGCAATCTGCGCAATCTGCGTTCCCGTCC
>JBFFXF010000210.1:0-13108 GCA_041569895.1 Planctomycetota bacterium
CGACCATCGGTATCGGAGTCGGTCATCGGACTCCGATACCAGAGCCCTCGAGGACGGGCACGGGCACGGGCACGGGTACGGGTACGGGTACGTTCTTGCAACGTCAGGGTCTGACTCCGACCCCCTACTCCTCCCGCCCCCCCCGCGCGCGCTCGAGCTGGGCGACGAGCTCCTGGTCGACCTCGACGCCCGTCGGGAAGCCGGTTTTCGGCAGGCCCTCGATGGGGCCGTAGAGGAACGCGCCGACGAGGTCGTCGACGACGAAGCGGGCGCCGGCGAGGTTTTGTCATGTGAGGTGGGCGCCCTCGAGGTCGGCGTGGCCGAGGTCGGCGCCGCGGAGGAGGGCGTCCTGGAGCTCGGCGCCTCGCAGGCGGGCGTCGCGCAGGTCGACGTCCCGCAGGTCGGCGCCGCGCAGGTCGGCGTCCTGGAGCTGGGAGCCGCGCAGGTCGCTCTTGGTGAGGACGGCGCGCGCGAGGTTGCTCCAGGAGAGGTCGCTGCCCGAGAGGCGGCAGCGTTCGAGGCGCGCCTCCTGCAGCGAGGCGCCGCGCAGCAGCGCGCCGACGAGGCTGGCGCCGGTGAGGTCGACGCCGTTCAGCAGCGCCTCGGTGAGCTCGGCGTTCTCGAGGTCGGCGTCGCGAAAGACCGTGGTCGGGTTGGCGGTGAAACGGCGCATCGATGCGTTCTTGAGGCACGCGCCGGTGACGTCGGTGTTCTCGAAGACCGACTCGTCGAACGTCGCGCCCGCGAGCGAGGCGCGGCGGAAGCTGCAGCTGATCGCCTTGGTGTCGCGGAAGTCGGCGCCTGCGAGCTCGGCCTGCTCGAACGTCGAGCGGCTGAACCGGCTGCCCTCGAACGACGCTCCCTCGAGCCGCGCGTCGAGGAAGCTGACCAGACGCATCTGCGCGTCGCGAAAGCGCAGCGACCGCGCGTGAACGCCCGCGAAGAGGACCGCCTCGCAGTCGACCTCGAGGAACGAGCAGTCATCGAGCGAGCCGACGTCCCGGAAGCAGACGTCGTTGAGGACGGCGTTGTTCCAGATCGACCCGGCGAACAGCGCTCCCGGCGCCGATGCCTTCTCCATCTCGACCGTCGAGAAATCGGCCTTCTCGGCCTGCAGGCGCTCGAGGATGGCTCCGTGCAGCCGCGCGCCGACGAACCGCGTCCCGTTCGCCCGCACCTCGCGGAGACTCGAGAAGCGGAGGTCGGCGTGGTCGAGCCGGCAGTCGACGAGGACCGCGCCCTCGAGCACGGCGCCGAGCAACCGGGCCTCGGAGAGGTCGCACCGGGAGAGCCTCGCGCCGGCGAGGTTCGCGCGCTCGAGGATCGCCCCGGTGAGGTCGTGGCCGGCGACGTGCTCGCCGGACTGGATCTTCTCGAGAAGCTCTTCGGCCGTCATCCCGTTCCCATCAGGTCTTGATCTCGACTCGCGTGCTCCCCGGCATGTCGATCGCGGCCCCCGTGATCGCGTGTGCCAGGTCCGAGGCGAGAAAGACCGCCAGCGTGGCGACGTCCCCCTGCGTGACCTTCTCCCTTGGCGACGTCGAGCGGCGACCGGCGGAGTCGGGCTCGATCGAGCCGGGACAGATCGCGTTGACACGGATGCGGTGCTCGCGCAGCGCGTCCGCCATCGACTTCGTGAGGCCGATCAGCCCGAACTTCGAGGCGCAATGCGCGACGACGTTGGGATCGGCGACCTTGCCGTGAATCGACGCGACGTTGATGATCGACCCGCCCTCGCCCTGCTTGATCATCACCCTGGCGACGCGCTGGGCGAGGTGGAACGGCGCGGCGAGGTTGACCGCGATGGTGCGGTCGAAGTCCTCGCGGTCGATGTCGAGGAAGCCCTTCCAGACGAAGACGCCGGCGTTGTTGACCAGGACGTCGACACCGCCGAGCTCCTCGAGCGCGGCGTTGACGATGCGGTCCGCGCTCTCCGGGTCGGCGAGGTCGACCGCGATGTGGGCCGCCGTCCCGCCCGCCTCACGCACGCCGGCCGCGGCCTTCGCGGCGAGCTCCTCGGAGCGGCCCGCGCAGAGCACGCTCGCGCCGTCGACGGCGAGCGCCCTGGCGATCGCCAGCCCGAGACCCCGGCTGGCGCCGGTGACCACGGCGCGCCGGTTCTCGAGAAGCTTGTGCACGGGATGTGGCACCGGGTTCTCCACAGAATGATCCTCCGCGCTGACGTATTCTCTACTTCGGCAGATCGCTGCCGTGCCTGTGCCCGATCGTACCCGGGTAGAAACGCCCATCCGAGCAAGTCTTCCACGGTGAAACGGGGTGATGGGGCGGGTCGGCGCCCTGCTCGGATTGTCGTTTCTTCCGATATTGTCGTGAGTTCCGAAAAAATCGCCGGCGGGCGCGAATCGGGCCGGAGTCTTGCTCTATACCCTATCGCGCGCGTGAACATGGGGTGGTTCAGCGCACGCGAGCGAGACAGGAAACCAGACCACACACACCACACGGCTTCCGTCCTCCGGGACGGCTTCTGTTCGATCTTCCGCGCCTCCAGGCGGTTCCCACCCCCCTCCACCGGTCCGAGTACCCCTTGGACCGGTTTTTTTTTGCCTCCCGCGAGCTCCCTCCGCCGGTCTCCGCCCCGCCCCCTCGCGATGCCTTCCGGGGGTCTTCCCGTGCGCGCGCTTTTGGCGATAATCGACCCCCCCGGGGTGCGTCACCATCCCGGCGGGTCGCTCCCCGGTCTCTATCCGGGCCGCCATTCGTCCGGGCCGCCATCCCACGGTCCCGAACCACGGTCCCGAATCAGCAGGTGCAGGCGATGAAGAAGGTGTCCTGGGGCGTTCTCGGCGTCGCGAAGATAGCCACGGAGAAGGTGATCCCGGCGATGCAGGCCGGCGAGCACTGCCGCATCGACGCCATCGCGTCGCGGTCCCTCGAGAAGGCGCAGGCCGCCGCCAGGCGGCTCGGCATACCAAAAGCGTACGGTTCTTACGAGGAGTTGCTCGCCGATCCGGAGATCGAGGCGGTCTACAACCCGCTGCCGAACCACCTCCACGTCCCGTGGTCGATCCGCGCCGCCGAGGCGGGGAAGCACGTCCTCTGCGAGAAGCCGATCGCGCTGACCTCGGAGGAGGCGCAGACCCTCGTCGACGCGCGGGACCGCGCCGGCGTGCTGATTACCGAGGCGTTCATGGTGCGCACGCACCCCCAGTGGCTGGAGACGCGCACGATCGTCCGCTCGGGCGAGATCGGCGAGCTGAAGACGATCCAGGGGTTCTTCTCGTACTACAACGACGACCCGGACAACATCCGCAACATGGCCGACATCGGCGGCGGCGGGCTGATGGACATCGGCTGCTACCCGATCACCACCTCGCGCTTCGTCTTCGGTGAGGAGCCGCGGCGGGTGCTCGGGATCATCGATTACGACCCGAAGATGAAGGTCGACCGGCTGACCTCGGCGATCCTCGATTACCCCTCGGGGACGTGCACCTTCACGTGCTCCACCCAGGCGGTGGCGTACCAGCGCATGCATTTCTTCGGCACCCGGGGGCGCGTCGAGATCCACATCCCGTTCAACGCGCCGCCCGATCGGCCGTGTCTGGTGTACGTCGACGACGGCTCGGACTTCGGCGGCGCCGGCATCCGCACCATCGAGATCCCGACGTGCAACCAGTACACCATCCAGGGAGACGTGTTCTCGAAGTGCGTGCGCGAGAAGTCACCGCCCGCGACGCCGCTCGAGGACGCCGTCCTCAACATGCGCGTCATCGAGGCGGTGGTCCGATCGGCGGAGAGCGGGCGCTGGGAGAAGCCCTGATCTGGAGCGATGGCGGACGAAGGGATGGCGGACGAAGCGATGGCGGACGAAGGGATGGCGGAGCAAGCGTTCGACAGTCCTCGCGTCCTCGTCATCGGCGCCCATCCCGACGACTGCGAGGCCGGCGTGGGCGGCACGGCGGCCCTCTGGGCGGAGGCGGGCGCCTCGGTGACGCTCGTCTCGATGACCGACGGCTCGGGCGGCCATCACGAGCGCCGGCCCGAGGAGCTGATCGACATCCGACGCCGCGAGGCTGCGGCGGCAGCGCGCGCCCTCGGCGTCGAGTCCCGCGTGCTCGGCAACCGTGACGGGCACCTCGAGCCGTCGCTCGAGCGCCGACTCGAGGTCATCGCGATGATCCGGCGTGCGCGTCCCGACCTGGTCATCACGCACCGGCCCGTAGACTACCACCCGGACCACCGCTACACCTCGGTCCTCGTTCAGGACGCCGCCTACATGGTCACCGTGCCGCACGTGTGCCCCGACGTGCCGCACCTCGCCTCGAACCCGGTCTTCGCGTACATGGAGGACCGCTTCACGCGACCGTCGCCGTTCCGGGCGGACGTGGTCGTCGACATCGATTCGGTCATCGAGAAGAAGTGGGACGCGATCCGCGCGCACCGCTCGCAGTTCTTCGAGTGGCTGCCGTTCAACCAGGGGATCCTCGACCGCGTCCCGCCGGACGACGACCCCGCGGGGCAGGATCGCTTCCTCCGCGAGTGGGTCGGTCCGTGGCTGCTGGCGCCCGGAGACCGCTACCGGAGAGAGCTCGTCGAGCGGTACGGCGAGACTCGCGGCCGGCGCGTCAAGAACGTCGAGGCGTTCGAAATCAGCGAGTACGGCCGGCCGCTCGAGGGCGAGGCGCTGGGGCGATTTTTTCCTTTATAAGGATGTTCCGATTCAATAAAGTCCGGGAACCATCACGGGGGGAGAAGCGTTTTCAGCCGGGTTGGCCGTACTGACGCAGGAGAACGCGATGGCGGATCCACAGGTCCCGTTCAAGGCGCCAGCCGTCCTCGAGCTCGAGCCCGGGACTTACTGGTGGTGCGCGTGCGGACGGTCGAAGAACCAGCCGTTCTGCGACGGATCGCACGCCGGCACCGAGTTCAATCCGATCGAGTACACGCTCGAGGAGAAGAAGAAGGTCGCTCTCTGTCAGTGCAAGCACACCGGGCAGGCGCCCCTGTGCGACGGCACGCACCGGCGCATCTGACCCGGGTTTTTCTCGGCCACGGCGAGGAAAACCAAGGCTCTTTTGGGCATGAAACCGCTCGAGTTCATTCCGATCGCCACCGGCACTCCGGAGGGGCGGCCGGCGGAGCCCCTCTCGAACGTTCGCTTCGCGCAGCTCCTGTCGCGACATGGCCACAATGGCCTCGAGCGGGAGCCGGTGACGACGCTGCAGATCAACGTCGGCAAGCTCTGTAATCAGGCGTGTCACCACTGCCACGTCGACGCGGGGCCGAAGCGCAGCGAGATCATGACACGGTCGACCGCCGACCGCATCCTCGAGCTCCTCCGCGCCAGCCCGTCGATCGACACCGTCGACGTCACCGGGGGCGCGCCGGAGCTCAACGAGAACTTCGAGCGCTTCGCGGTCGAGTCGCACGCCCTCGACAAGAAGGTGATCGTGCGGTGCAACCTGACGGTGCTCTTCGAGTCCGGAATGGAGCGGCTGCCCGAGATCTACGTCGACAGCGAGGTCGAGGTGATCGCGTCGCTTCCCTGCTATCTCTCCGAGAATGTCGACAGCCAGCGCGGCGTCGGCGTCTTCCAGAAGAGCATCGACGCGCTGCGCCTGCTCAACGGGCTCGGCTACGGGATGCCGGAGTCTCCGCTGTCGCTCCACCTCGTCTACAACCCGCTCGGCGCGTCGCTGCCGCCGAGTCAGGCCGAGCTCGAGAAGGCCTACAAGCGCGAGCTGCGCGCCCGCTACGGCATCGAGTTCAACCAGCTTTTCACCATCACGAACATGCCGATCTCGCGCTTCGCGGAGCAACTGCGGCGCGAGGGGAAGACCGAGGAGTACATGACGCTCCTCGTCAACAGCTTCAACGCGGAGACGCTCCCCGGCCTGATGTGCCGGTCGCTGATCAGCGTCAGCTGGGACGGCAAGCTCTACGACTGCGACTTCAATCAGATGCTCGACCTGCCGATCGAGGACCCGCGTCCGGCGTCCGGTCGCACGGAGCGGAGCCCCGGATGCGCGCCGACGATCTGGGAGATCGACGAATTCGGCGTCCTCGAGGGGACGCGGATCCGCACCGCCGACCACTGCCTCGGCTGCACGGCCGGCGCCGGGTCGAGCTGCGGCGGGGCGCTGCAGTAGCCGATTCGAAAAACCGGGGCGGCGCGGGGCTGGATCTCCGCCCGCGAACCGGGTATCTTTTGCCGTTCGCTTCCGGCCGCCGGTGCGGAGCCCGACGGCCCTGGCGATCGATTCCTCGAATAGAGAGAGTTCGCTGGAGGGAGGTCATGGCGCACATCGTCACAGGGCGCTGCGTGGATTGCCGCTACACCGACTGCTGCGCGGTCTGTCCGGTCGAGTGCTTCTGGGAGGTCACGGACCCCGCGATGCTGGTGATCGATCCCGTCACCTGCATCGACTGCGCCATGTGCATCCCGGAATGTCCGATCTACGCGATCTACCCCGAGTCGGAGGTCCCCGAGCCGTACCAGGAGTGGATCAAGAAGAACGCCGACCTGTTCTCCAAGGGGACGAACATCACCGCGCAGACCGATCCGCTGCCGGGCGCGATCCCGCTCGAGGAGATCCAGGCGCGGGAGAAGGCCAAGGGCTGGGACGTGCGCGAGCCCTCGGCGGTGAGCGACGCGGCTCCCGCCGGCGAGTCGGGCGGCGCGGCGACGGCCACCGAGGCCGCGCCCCCGCCACCCCCGCCTCCGGGCGCGGCGAAGGAGGCGGCCGGAGAGAAGGTCGAGCGCGCCGCGCGCTTCGAGTCGCGACCGAGCCTCAAGGTGCGCCCCGGTGGACGCATCCGCGTCGGCTATCGCGAGGGCACGGTGCAGCAGATCCGCAAGTCACGCACGGGCTCGTTCATCGACATGCAGATCCTCTTCGACCTCGAGGAGAAGCCCGTCTGGCATCTCTACTCGACGCTGCAGACGATGCGAGACCAGGGCGAGGTCGAGATCCTCGACCCGGGCCCGATGCCGGGAGTGCTCGATCTCCTCTTCGGCGACACGAAGTACTGATCCCCTCCGTCCCCGTCCCCGTCCCCGTGCCCGGTCCCGTCCCCGTGCCCGTCCCCGGCGAGGCTGCTCGACGCCGCTGGCGAGTTCCGACGGCAGAGATCGGCAAGGAAGGCAGGAAAGCAGGAAGGCAGGAAGGCAGGAAAAGAGGATGAGAGAACGGAACAGAGCGCGCCAGCGCGGTCGACGACCGACGAGGACGGGAACGCAGATTACGCAGATTACGCAGATTGCGCAGATTGCGCAGATGACGCAGATTGGCGAGCAGGCCGTCTCTGATCTCTGACTCGGACCTCGGACTCGGAGTCGGTGTCGGTGTCGGAATCAGAGTCGGACCTCGGAGTCGGATCTCGGTCTCGGATTCGGACTTCCGATCACCCGGCCCCGACGGCGGCCGCTGGTGTGACTGCGATCGCTTTTCGGGACCGGGACCGGGACCGGGTCCGGGTCCGGGTACGAGGACGAGGACGAATGGGGCGTGATCCTCGCCGAGAAGTTTTTCGCGAGGCGATTACCCGCCATCCAGCCCGAGCTTCGCGGCATCCTCCTGCAACGCCCGCAGCACATTCCCGATGTGCTCCTCGAGCGGCATGTCGAGCAGCTCCGCGCCGTGGCGGATGTCCTCGCGGCTCACCTGGCGGGCGAATGCCTTGTCCTTGAGCTTCTTCTTGACCGACTTGACCTGGACGTCGCGCACGTCCTTGGTCGGTCGGACGAGGGTGACCGCGGTGATGAAGCCGCAGAGCTCGTCGACGGCGAAGAGCGCTCGTTCCATCGGCGTCTCCGGCTTGACGCCGGTGTACTCGGCGTGCGCCAGGATGGCGCGGCAGAGCTCCTCCGGCTCGCCGCGCTCTCGGAGCAGCTCGACGGTCTGGTAGGGATGCTCCTCCTGCGTCGGGTGCTTCTCGTAGTCCATGTCGTGGAGAAGCCCGACGACCGCCCATTTCTCCTCGTCCTCGCCGAAGCGGCGCGCGTAGTGGCGCATGGCGCTCTCGACGGCGAGCATGTGCTTGCGGAGGTTTTCGCTCTCCGTCCACTCGCACATCAGCTCCCACGCCTCGTCCCGGGAGATCACCGCCGCAGTTCCTCGCGCCACCAGGCGCGCCACCGATCGGGGAGCACGCCGTGCTGCTCGCCGCTGATGCGCTCGAGCGCGAGCACGAGCTCGATGCGGTAGCTCGGGGCTCCCATCGCCTCGAGGATGAAGGGAACGGCGGCCGTCCCCTCGGCGATCAGCGACTCCAGGAGCCTCGATCGGTCCGGCAGCGTCGATTTCTTCCCGACCGATCGCGGGTCGCGGTTGATCAGGTCGATCCACCGGCGGAGGCGGTGCTCGCGGGCGAGGCGCTCGCCGTTCGCCGCCCACCACTGGCGCCACCGCGCCGCCTCGCTGGTGATCGCGTCGCGGCGTGACGTGTCCAGCGGCCGGTTCTCGCCCGTGAAGCGCACGAGGACATCGTGGACGCGCCGCCGGTACTCGTCGTCCGCTACCTGGAGCTCGTCGGCGAGAAAGGCGACGGCGACGACCATGTTCTCGCGCTCGATGAAATCGAGCAGCCTGTGCTTCAGCGGCACGCCCTCGATCGACCCGAGCAGCTTGCCGACGGCCTCGGGGTCGGTCTCGTCCTTCTCGAGAAGCCCGACGACCTCGAGGTACTGCGCGTGCCACTGCGTGTAGAACTCCGGGTCGTTCTCCTTTGCTCCGGTGAGCTCGGCGAGCGCGGTCCTGGCGAACTTGGTGATGGCGTCCGACCGCTTTCCCCAGAGCGATACGAGGTGAGGGATCAGCTCCGGCTGCCGGTCGAGCGCGTAGTTGCGGACGATCTGCTCGGCGATCGGGATCAGCGCCTTGTTGCGCGTCTCCCGCAGGTAGTAGAAGAACTCGCGCGCCGAGATGAACGCCTCGAGGTCGTCGACGAAGACGACGTCGCCGATCTGGCTCTTGCCCTTCTCGTCGCCGGCCACGGTGTAGATCGTCGGCGGCGGCACGCCGCGCATGTGGATGCGCGTGGCGCGGGTCAGGAAGAGCAGCGCGAACGACGTGTCGACGTAGTTCCCCCAGCTGCCGTTCTTCTGCTGGCGGCGCAGCAGCTCCTCGGCTCCCTCGCGGTACCAGTCGTGATCGCCGAAGCGCTGCACGTCGCCGAGGTCGCCGACCTTCTCGAGGCTGTAGAGGCCGTAGTACGCGCCGCGGATGTAGTCCCCGAAGCGGTGCGCCATCCAGCCCATGCCGGTGTAGATCGCGCTGTCGAGCTGCCTCCTGAGGGACGAGCTCAGCGCCCCGAGCTTCTCGAGCGCGCTTCTCGCGACGATGAGGTTCGACGTGCCGGCCGCGGTCATCGCGGCGTACGGCTTGTCGGTGTTGCCGCGGTAGTTCCAGCCGCCGGGCCGCCCCTGGAAGCGGATTCTTCTCGGCGCGTACGTCTTCGTGAACGCCCTGTCGAGCGGCGGATTGAATGTCAGGCGGATCTCGCCGGCGGGTCCATCGGTGATCTGCGTCTTCATGTACTCGTTGGCGATCTCGAGAAAGACGTCCGAGGGGATGCGGATACCGTGCTCGATGCCGACCTGCAGACCGAGGATGGCGAACTGTGAGTTGGAGTAATCGTAGCGGAACCTCCCGACGCCGTAGTCCCAGCTGCCCCTTCCCCTGACGCGCGCGTTGACGAGCCACTCGATGAGCTCGACCATCTTCTTGAGCACCGGTCCCTTCGCGCGGCGGGACGAACGGTCGGCGACGAAGGTCGTGCCCTCCTGGCGCGCGGCCCGCGTCTCCCGCTCCATCCGCTGCCAGAAGATGTCGAGCGCGAAGAGGTAGCAGGCCACGTCGTACGTCTGGTTCGGCGGCAGGTCGTTCAGGTACGTGAACGCGCCGGCGACCAGGCTGCTGCGCACGGGCGTGCCGGCCTTGAGGAGCGCGGTGAGCGGGAGCGCGATGCGTCCCATCTTGTGGTCGTTCGGCGGTGAGGCCAGCAGCGACCGCAGGCGCGGCTCGAGATGCTTCCGCCCTCGCTCGACGGCGCGATCGACGCGCTCGACGAAGTCGTCCTGGGCGGGTGCGGTGGACGAGAAGCACGCCACCGCGAGGAGCGCCGCCAGCGCTGTCAGCGTCATCCGATTCGTCCGGCTCGCTCGCCCGCGCGGGCGAGGGCCGCGACGTCGCGATTCAGTCCCCGAGGATCTCATCAACGGCCTCCGTCCTTTCGTCCGAGGCGAGCGGCTTGCTGTCGAGAAGTCGCAACAGCGTCGCGGTGAGCTCTTTCATGGAGACGCGTCGTGGCACGATCCAGCCGGCTCGCACCCCCGGGCCGGATGCGAGCACGTATCCGTCCTCGCCGGTCCTGTCGACGAGCGAGACGAGGACGAACACCGATCCCTCGCGCTTCGCGACCGCGGAGAGCAGCGTGCCGAGGAAAAGATCACGACGATCCGGCGCGCCTCGCGGCTGTTCACCGCTGCTTGGCTCATTATCGATGCTCCCGGAGGGCGTGTCCACTTGCTCGACGACGACGATGAGGCCCGCGCCCTTCCTGAGCGCCTCCGTGACGCGCTCGGCCGGGCTGAGACGCGGCGCGGGCGGCTCCTGGGCGGCGCTCTCGGCCTCGCCGAGATCATCGCGCGGCGCCAGCCCGAGGATCTCGCGGAACGTCTTCACCGCGCCGCGTTCGGCCTCGGAGATCGGCGGCGGCTCTCCGAAGAGCTCGTGGAGGCGCGCCAGCGCCTCGTCGCCCTCGCTCTCCTGCTCCTCCTCGGTCGGCGCCGGCGCCTCGGGTCGCTCCTCCTCGGGGCCGCCCTCGATGACAAGACGCGAGACTCCCTGCTCGCGCAGGTGCGCCAGAACGGTCTCCGGCACGAGCGCATCGGCGACCGCGGTGGCGGTGGCGCGCTCGCCGCTCTCCGCGGCGGCGCGCAGCGCGGCGGCGAAGTCGACGCGCGGCAGGACGGCGCTGCGCTGGAGCAGCGAGCGGAGGTTCGGCGTCGCGGCCCCGGTTGGGCTGCGCTCGACGGGATCGAGGTTCCCGGCGCGGACGTGCAGCACGACCTCGGCGGAACGCGTGCGATCCGGCGTGGCGACGACGAGCGCCACGATGGCGATCAGCGACGGCCGCGCCAGCAGGAGAATCCCGCTTCCCGTCCTCGACGGTGATCTCACGTCAGTACCTCCAGTAGAGCTCCTCGCGCGCGAGCGTCATGCGCAGCCAGTGGAGACGCGCCGGATGCTCGCGCACCTCCTGGGTGAGCCGCGCGAGCTCGGTTTCGTCCGGCAGGCGTTGCAAGAAGCGGAACACCTCGTCGGCGACGTCGCGCTCGGTGATCTCCCCTTCCGGGGCGGCCTGCGCGGGCGCCGAGGCGACCAGCACGCGCGTGACGTCAGCGAGATCCGGAAGCGCGAGCACGGCATCCTCGAGCGCGTTGAGGTGGTCGACGACGCTCGGGATGGCATCGTGGAAGTCCACGATGAGCGACTTCGCGAGTTGCCTGAGGTCGCGATCGCGGCGGTACGCGCTCGAGCGATACTGTCGCGTCGCGGTCAGCCACAGGCTGAGTTGCTCGATCGCCTCGTACGGCGCCTGCGAGACGAACTCGGCCTCGTCGCTCGTCGGCTCGCGATCGAGGAACTTGCGGAAGATGTCGCTCGGCAGCAGCACCGACAGATCGGTGGCGGATCGCCAGCGCAGCGAGCGCCAGAGCTCCTCGTGAGTGAGATCGGCGGCGTTTCGCAGCTCCGCGCGCGTCGGCGGGCGATCGAGGAAGTCGATGAACATCCTGAATTGGACGCGCAACGCCTCATCACGCGCCGGGTACGCCCCCAGCGGATCGGGCACCAGGCCCGGGAAGTCCTTCATGGCGTCGATGACCACGGAGCGCACGGCGGCCTCGGCGCCGTCGAGGGACGCCTCGTTCCCCGCGCCGCCCGTTGAGCTAGCGTCCACCGGCTCCGCGTCCCTCGGCCCCGCGTCCACGGGCTCCGCGTCCACCGTGACGGCGACCTGCGACTCGTCTCCCGCGGGGGCCTCTCCGCCGGAATCTTTCGGCTGCGCCTCGGGATCTGCCGCCGCCGGGATCGCGATCGCCGGATCGGCCCCGGACGAGGCATCGCGGGGGCGCTCGTCCAGGAACGACCCGAGGTGCCCGAGGAGGACACCGACCCCGACACCCGCGATCACCAGCACAGCGCACGCCACGAGCGTCAGGATCCGGCGCGCGCGACCGGACGTGGGCGCGGGCGTCGATGTCGTTGTCGACGTCGATGTCGTTGTCGACTTCGATGGCGTCGTGGGAGCTGACGCGAGTGATGGCGTACCGGGAGCTGGCGTACCGGGAGCTGGCGTACCGGGAGCTGGCGTACCGGGAGATGGCGTCGATGTGGATGGCGTCGATGGCGATGGCGGTGTCGGCGGCGGCGGCGCGGGCCACTCCTCCGTCGACGAGGTCACCTCGGGTGAGGGGGACACGGGCGCGGGCTCCGGCTCCGCCGGTGGTGGGAACGCGCTCGAGGGTGGCGGTCTCGGCGGCGCATCGGGGCTTGCCGCGGCGCCCTCGCCCTCGAGGAAGAAGGTGATGCGCACCCGCCCGACGCGCAGCGTGTCGCCGTGCGCGAGACGTCCCTCCGAGACGCGCGCGTCGTTCAGAAACGTGCCGTTCTGGCTTCCGAGGTCGCGGAAGACGTACCCATCGGCGGTGCGCTCGATGACCAGGTGGCTCTTCGAGACGCCGGTGTCGACGAGCGCGATCTCGGCGTCCGGTCGCCGACCGACGAGGATCGTCGGCCGGTCGATATCGACGCGTTTCTGTTTTCCCTTCTCGAGGTGCTCCAGCAGGAACGTCGGCATTCTTCTCAACAGGGGCGGTGGCTCAACAGGGGCGGCGTCTCACTCGCGGCGGTGCAAAGAAGAGAACGAGACCCGGGGAGGGGAGGCGGACAGGACCGGTATTCGAACGCCCTCCGGGCGGCTTCGC
Source organism: Planctomycetota bacterium (assembly GCA_041569895.1). Lineage (GTDB taxonomy): Bacteria > Planctomycetota > UBA8108 > UBA8108 > JACQVS01 > JBFFXF01. The sequence goes on from JBFFXF010000210.1 coordinate 12,950, forward strand.
AAAAAAAAACTCGGCGCGCCCGCGAAACCCGATCCCGAGGACCTCTCAGGTAAGTACCGCTCACTGTATTCTTCTCGCAAGGCTCGAAATTCGGGTTCTGGCCAGGACCTCTTTTTTCAGAGCCAGGCGGTGTTTTTCTCGCCCGGGCGAGAAAAACAC
>JBFFXF010000211.1:0-13087 GCA_041569895.1 Planctomycetota bacterium
CACCCGACCCGCCCCCGGGGAATCGCCCCTGTAACCGCCGCCATCTTCATGTACACTCGTCGCCGATGGAGACCGGCACCGGTGTGGCCAAGAGGCTCATCCTTCTCGGATCGACGGGATCGATCGGCACCAACACGCTCGAGGTGGTGCGCAACCTCCCGGGGGAGCTGGAGATCGTCGCGCTCGCGGCGGGGGGGAACTGGAAGCTGCTGCTCGAGCAGGCGCGCGAGTTCGGTCCGGTGGCGGTCGCCCTCGGTGACGAGAGCGCCGGCGAGGAGTTCGAGCGTGCCTGTGCCGCCGCGAAGCTCGAGCGGCGGCCTCGTGTGCACGTCGGGGCGGAGGGGCTGGTGCGCCTGGTGGAGGAGACCGACGCGGACATGGTCGTCGGGGCGATCTCGGGCGCGGCGGGCCTCCCCGCGACCGTGGCGGCCGTCGAGACCGGCAAGGACGTCGCGCTCGCCAACAAGGAGGCGCTCGTCATGGCCGGTAACGTGCTGACGCGACGGGCGCGCGAACTCGGCCGCCGCATCCTCCCGGTCGACAGCGAGCACTCGGCGATCTTCCAGTCGCTGCAATCGGGCCGGCGCGAGGAGGTCAAGCGCGTCATCCTCACGGCGTCGGGCGGCCCGTTTCGCGCCACCCCGCGCGAGGAACTCGCCTCCGTCACGCCCGAGCAGGCGCTGCGTCACCCGACCTGGGACATGGGCGCCAAGATCACCATCGATTCGGCGACACTGATGAACAAGGCGCTGGAGATCATCGAGGCGCGCTGGCTCTTCGATCTGCCGCCGTCCGCGATCGACGTCGTCGTCCACCCGCAGTCGATCATCCACTCCTTCGTCGAGTTCATCGATGGCTCGACCATCTGCCAGCTCGGGCACCCGGACATGAAAGTCCCGATCCAGTACGCTCTCACCTACCCGCGACGGCGCCCGCTGGGCGGTCCGCAGCTCGGCCTCGCGGAGATCGGCAGCCTGACCTTCGAGGCGCCCGATCCCGAGCGGTTCCCCTCCCTCCGGCTCGCATACGAGGCGCTCGAGGCCGGCGGCACGGCGCCCGCGGTTCTCAATGGCGCCAACGAGGTTGCGGTGCAACTATTCCTGAAAGGCGAACTGGAGTTTCTCCGAATCTTTGAGATGCTGGAGGATGTGCTCGGATCCCATAACATCATCACGGACCCGACACTGGAAGAGATCTTCGAGGCCGACCGCTGGGCGCGCGAGCGCGCCCTCGCTCTGGTCTGACTGACAGCCATCGACCCGAGAAGCACTCGCACGACCACATGAGCGTCATCTACGTCATCTACGCCATCCTCGGCATCAGCGTCATCATCTTCATTCACGAGCTCGGCCACTTCCTCGCCGCCAAGAAGGTCGGCGTGCGCGTCGAGCGGTTCAGCGTGGGCTTCGACCCGACCGTCTTCGGCGTCCGCCTGCGATTCTTCGCGTTCAGGCGCGGCGAAACGGAGTACATCGTCGGGATGATCCCGTTCGGGGGTTACGTCAAGCTCGCGGGAGAGACGCAGCTCGATGCCGAGACCGGCAAGACCGAGCCGCAGCCGGACTGGCTGGTCTCCAAGAGCCCGGGCGCGCGCGCGCTCGTCTTCGCCGCCGGAGCCGCGTTCAACATCGTCTCGGCGTTCTTCTTCTTCGCGCTCGCCTTCAACATCGGCGTCAGCTTCTTCACCACCGACATCGGCTGGGTGGAGCAGGACTCGCCCGCGTGGGAGGCGGGTTTCCGTCCGGGCGACCGGATCACCGCCATCGACGGGGAGCCCACGTCGGAGTACATGGAGCTGATGATGGCGGTCGCGTTCGCCGACCGAGGCAAGCAGCTCGAGATCGAGTACGAGTCCGGAACCGGCGAGAACCGCACCACGGTCGTGACGCCGGAATGGAATGAGGTCCGCGGCATCCAGACGATTGGCGTCCAGCACGGACTCGATCCGAAAGTCGTCGCGGTCACCAGGAAGAGCGCGGCCGAGAAGGCGGGCGTCCAGAGCGGCGACCTCCTCACCGGGGCCCGGCTCGGGGCGATCGAGCTGACGAGCACGCCGTCCTTCGACGCCATGCTCCAGGCGCTGAGGGAATACAAGGTCGTCCATCAGGGCGCCCCGATCGAGCTGCGGGTGAAGTCCGCCGACGGGAACGAGGCGTGGCGGACTCTCGAGTTCGACGCGCGCGAGGAGACCGAGAACAAGCTCGGCATCGCGGCGATGCACCCGGCGTGCATCGTCGAGGCGGTTCGCGGCTCGAGCCCGCTCGCCGGGCGCCTCGGCGCCGGAGACCGGATCCTGCGCGTCAACGGCGACGCGATACTCTCGTTCGACATCGTCACGCTGGCCGACCTCGCCTCGGCGGGACGCGCCGACTGGACGATCACCGTCGAGCGTCAGAACCGCTCGGAGGAGGAGATCACCCTCCCTCGCGCCGACGTGATCAACGCCCTCGCCGTCGGGGATCTCGACTTCGCCCGCCCGGGCGAGATCGGCCCGATCGAGGCCGGATCGGCGCTCGCCGCCGCCGGGTTTCGCGAGGGCGACATCGTCTGGCGCGTCGGCGACCGCATCGTCGGCTCGGTCGATCGGATCTCGGATGCCCTGGCGGCCACGCCGGGGGAGATGGTCGCGGTCGGGATCATCCGCGACGGTGCGCGACTCGAGAAGCCGCTCGAGGTGCCGCGTCAGACGCTCCGCGAGCTCGCCGCGAAGCCCGACGGCGACGGGTCGCCCTGGCAGCGGACACCCCTCGTGCGCGTCGCCACCGCGAGTCCGGCGGCGCGCGCTGGCCTGGTCACCGGCTCTCGAGTGACACGCATCGGTGAGAGGCCGATCGCCTCGTGGACCGACGTCCTCGAGGTGGTGTCGTCGACGAAGAAGGGGAGCGAGATCACCGTCGCGTGGGTGACGCCGGAGGGGAGCGAGCGAGCCGCGACCGCCACGCTCGAGAAGGAGACCTACATACCTCTCGGGCTCGAGCTGCAGCCGAGACAGGCGATCGTCCAGGCGGGCCTCCTCGAGTCGACCGTTCTCGGCGTGCAGCGCGTCAAGATCATCTCGCAGCAGGTGTTCCTGACACTCAAGGGGCTTCTCAAGCGCCAGGTGGAGGCGAAGAACCTCTCGGGGCCGGTGGGGATCGTGCACATCATGCACCGCATCTCGGAGTACGGCATCGGGACGCTGATCTATTTCATGGCGCTGATCAGCGTCAACCTGGGGATCCTCAACCTGCTGCCGATCCCCATCCTCGACGGCGGCCATCTCCTCTTCTTGCTGATCGAGAAGATCAAGGGCTCCCCGGTCGACATCCGCATCCAGGAAGCCGCGACCGCGGTCGCGTTCTTCCTGATCATCGGGCTCGCCCTGTTCGTCACCTACCACGACCTGCGCAGGCTGATCGGCTTCTGAGCTCCGCGACGTCGACGATCCGACCCCTTCTGGCGCTCGTTCGCGTGCCGTTGACGCCGACGGCCGTGGCGGACAGCCTCGTCGGATACGCGCTCGCGACCTCCCTCCTGACCACCGGCGAGTGGAACGCCACCGACGCGCTCGGCCTGACTCTGGCATGCGGTGTGTCCGTCCTCGCGTACTGGTTCGGCATGGCGACGAACGACGTGCTCGACTTCCGCAAGGACCGCGAGCTGGCGCCCGGCCGTCCGCTGCCGAGCGGCGCGCTCGGGCTGCGCGCCGCGATGATCGTCGCCGCCGTGCTGCTGTCGGGCGCGTACGTCGTCGCGGCGTTCGCCCGCGTGCTCCCCGCGCTCTGGGCGCTCGTCGTGCTGATCCTCGTGTACAACGCGGGCGGCAAGCGCGTCCCGGTGCTCGGCAACCTGCTGATGGGATCGTGCCGCGCCGCCAACCTGCTGCTCGGCGCCTCGGCGGTGGCGGGCGTCTCGATCCTCGACGTCCTGCGATCGCCGCAACTGGTCGCCGCGGCCGCGGTGCTCGGTCTCTACATCGCGGCGGTCACCGCGATCAGCGTGCTCGAGGATCGAGCGCACGACAGCCGGCGACTGCTGCGACTGGCGGGCCTGCTGCTGATCTTTCCGATCGGCGTCCTGGTTCCCGGGTGGCGGTCCCTCGGCGCGTGGCTCAACGGCGGCGTCTTCATGGCGTACCTGTGGGGCTCCGTGCGCATGGCGGAGGCCGAGTCGACACGCGCCTCTGGCGAAACGCATCCGGCGGCGCTCGTCGTGCGTCGCGGCCTCGGCGCGCTCTACTTCGTCGACGCCGGGCTCCTCTGGTGGCACGACCTCGCGGTGCCGGCGGCCGCCGTCTATGCGCTGTTCGGATTGGGGTGGTATTGGATGAGGTGGTGGGTACAATCCGGGCAATCATGAAGGTCCTGGTGCTCGGTGGCGGCGGTCGCGAGCATGTGCTCGCATGGAAGCTCTCCCTCTCGCCTCGCGTCGACGAGGTGTGGTGCGCGCCGGGCAACGCGGGCATCGCGCGCGACGTCCGCACGACGCCGATCAACGCGGACTCCGAGGACGGCATCGCCGAGGCGATCCGCTTCGCGAGGGACCGGGGGATCGACCTCACCGTCGTCGGGCCGGAGGCGCCTCTCGTCCTCGGCGTCGTCGATCGCTTCGAGGAGGCCGGCCTGCGCATCTTCGGTCCGAATCGCGCGGCGGCGCAGCTCGAGGGAAGCAAGTGCTTCACCAAGGAGTTCCTCGCGCGGCACGGCATCCCGACGGCCTCGTTCCACGTCTTCGACGAGGTCGAGGCAGCGCGTCGCCACGTCGCGACCCGTGGCGTGCCGGTCGTCGTCAAGGCCGAAGGTCTCGCCGCCGGCAAGGGCGTCTTCGTGGCGCGGACCACCGACGAGGCGCTCGCCGCGGTCGAGACGATCATGGTCGAGCGCAAGTTCGGCGCGGCGGGCGACCGCCTCATCGTCGAGGACTTCCTGCCCGGTTTCGAGCTCACCCTCATCGTCCTCACCGACGGCAAGACGGCGGTGCCGCTCGAGACGGCGCAGGACTACAAGCCCGTCTTCAACGGCAACACCGGCCCGAACACGGGCGGCATGGGGTCCTACTCGCCGCACGTGCCGCTCGATGACGGGCTCATCTCGCAGGCGCTCGAGCGCATCATCCAGCCGACGCTCGCCGGTCTCGAGCGCGACGGCATCGAGTACCGGGGGGCGCTCTACGCGGGGCTGATGATCACGTCGAAGGGGCCGAGCCTGCTCGAGTACAACGTCCGCTTCGGCGATCCGGAAGTGCAGTCGATCCTCTTCCGCCTCGAGACCGATCTCCTCGATGTGATCGAGGCATGCGTCGACGGGCGCCTCGACGAAGTGACGCCGCGCTGGAACCCGGGAACGGCGATCTGCGTGATCGGCGCCTCGCCGGGCTATCCGGGGCGCTACGAGAAGGGCCGAGTGATCGAGGGGCTCGAGGAGTCGGCGCGCGAGGCCGAGGCGCGGGGCGACCGGGTCAAGGTCTTCTTCGCCGGCGCCGGCGCCGACGCGGAGGGACGCCTGGTGACGTCGGGAGGGCGAGTCCTCGGGGTGACGGCTCTCGGGGATACGCTGGACGGCGCTCGCGAATGCGCCTACCGCCATCTCCGGAAGGTGGGCTTCGACGGGATGCACGCCCGAGACGACATCGGCGTACCGATCCGAGTCGGCAGTTGAGGGCGCGCCGAGAGGGGCTCGGCGTATCCTTTTCTTACGCCCTGCGGAAGAGCATCCGGAGCCACTCGCCCAGGGTGCTCTGATAGCACGCGTCGAACGCGTCGTCGAGCCGCCGCCGCAGGGATCGGTTCCTCAGGAACGTGGGAAGGTCTTCCGTTGGGTCGCTTTCGTTTTCGGAGCTGTCGGTATCGAGCGAGCTGGACCCGTTTATGTCGGCGCCCGCAGGGGAAGGGGTGAATTCTTCGAACCGGTGGTCAACGAAGTACTGTCGAACTCGCTGGGGAGTTTCCAGACCGTGCTCGGTTGCGGTGATCAAAGGTTCCCAACCTCCTGTCGAGAGTTGCAACCGGAGCGATCGGGCGCGCCCGATCGTCCGCCGGCCGTCTCGCGGCCGGATGCCGTAGTCCGTTTGGAATCGTGTTCGTGTTTTTGCCGGGCGCCGAGCTCCTTTGCTGATCGATCCTCCGGGATCGCGTGTCCCGGGTCGGCGCGCGACAGTTCCCGCTCTCCGGCGCGTCGACCACACAAAGCATATCGGGCCGGACACAAAAACATGAAACGAATTCCGGGCTGACAACATATCCGGAACGTCCAGGCGTAAGAAATCCTTTCGCCGGGCACGAATCGCCGGATTGTCCATTCCCGGGAACGGTTGTCAAGACTCAAACGAGTGGGATGTACGACCGATGGCAGGGTCGCGGGATGGGGGACGGATGGACCGGCAGCGGCACCCTCGGGGACGGCTCTCCTCGCGCGCCCGCCCAGCTCCGGATCAAGCCCGACTTCCCTCGGCTACTCCGCCTTCGCCGCCTCGTCGTCCTTCTCCTCGGGCGGCGGCTCGAGAACGTCCTCGAAGCCGATCAGCGCGTTGATCGCGTCGTAGACGTTGCCGAGGACGGTCGGCGTCACGCGGCCGCGCTCGTTCCGATTGAAACCCTTGTGGCCCTTGAGCTTGAGCTGGGCGATCGTGGCGCCCTTCTTCTCGAGCCCGTCCCGCAGGGCCGCGTAGCAGCGCTTGGCGACCAGGCGCGACAGGCGCTGGAGCTGGTAGTGCGCCGCCTGGTGCTTGCGGAAGAGCCCCGGCTCCTTCGACTCGTACTCGGAGATCGCCAGCTGGAGCTCGCCGAACTTCTTCATCCAGCCGTCGACGAAAGTCGAGAAGGCCTCGGTGTCGAGCTTCGTCCCGTCGACGTACTTCTCGCCGCCCTCGAGGAGCGTGAGTTCGTCGATGAACTCGTTGTTGAGGTCGAGGAGCTTGCCGATGGTCTCGGCGAAGTACTTCTTGACCGAAAGCTCCTGGGCCTTCTTGTCATCCTCCGTGCCGACCTTGATCGCGAAGTTGGGGTAGTTCCAGGACCACGGCTCGGACTCGGGCGGGAACGACTCCTTGCGCTCGCCGATCTCCTTGGCGACGCTCGCCGTCTGGCTCGCCAGTGGCAGCTGCGTGCGAATCTGGTAGGCGTCGTCGACCGGCAGGTGCTTCTTCGGCGTCCACTCGAACTTGAGGTTCTTGCGGTTCTCCGAGCTCAGCGTGTAGAACTCGCTCTCGAACTGCTGGAACTGGTAGTAGAGCTGGAACTCGATCTTGGCGCCCTTCGGCAGCCGGGGATGGAGGTTGAAGCTCATCGCGATCGTCGGATTGTCGGTCTTCTTCTTCGGCGCGACGAGGTCGATCCGCAGGACGTCGACGATCTTCTCGTAATTGACGTCGTCCGCGCGGACCACTGGCGAGCCGGAGAGCAGAGCGACGGCGGCAAGCGGGGCGAACAGCGGGCAGAGGCGCGAGGTGCGCGACGTCGAGGCGAACATCAATCCACCTCCTCCTGGTGAAGAATCTTGGGGTCGGCGAGGTAATACGTCAGTGTCACATCGTCGATGACCGGAGTCTGCACGGACCCGCCTGCCATGCTCCCCGCGACGGCCCTCGCCGGCGGGATCGTGAAGCGGTAGACGAGCGGCGCGTTGCTTCCGAGACGGGCGTCGCCGGTCGCGCGCCCGGCCGTGTACCCGGCGACCTTGTTCGGCACCGTTCCCATGTCGCGCCACGGGTCGCGGAACCGCCCCGGAACGCGGGCGCTGTTGACCAGCACCTGGCACTGGATCGGCTCGACAGTGAGCTTCTGCGGCTGACGGTTGTTGCCGGTGTACGAGGACGGCCAGTAGGCGGTCCAGTCGAACGACCGCAGGACGACGTGGTCGACGCCCGGCGGCAGCGGCACCTCCATCAGGTTGGCGTAGTCGCCGGAACGGTGCGAGAAGTACCCCGGCGCGCCACGCGGCACGAAGTAGTTCCGCACGCCGGCGAAGGTCCCGGTGTAGGTGATGAGCTCGTCGATGGTCGCGTTGGCGAGGATCTTCTTCACCGTCGGCTCGACCATGCGGAGGCCGCGCTGCCCGCCCGATTCGCCGCCGCCGAGCGAGTTGGTGAACCACTTGAAGACGCCGGCGTCGCTGACGCCCTGGTGGCGTATGAAACCGCCGATGAAGAGTCCGTCGCGCGGATCGCGTGCATTGAGGCGCACCCAGGCGGTCGGCTCGTCGGTGATCTCCGCCTGCGGGATGAACGGGCCGCCGCCCTGAACCTTCTCGAAGTCGATCCACACCTGGATCGCCTGACTCGGGCTCTCGTCGTTCCAGTCGACCGCGATGTGGTGCCACTCGTGGGCGCGGAAGTGCGCCACATCGACGATGACGTCGGCCCGGGCGATCGGCTTGCGCTGATCGAGATTGAGGACGTCCTCGTCGTCACCGCCGCCCCCACCCTCGCCCATGACAACCTCGGGCCAGAGCGTGATGCCCTCGCCACCACCGCCGCCGCCGTCGTCGCTGTCGCCGCCGGGCGGAAACGCCTGGTGGTAGTACATGCGAACGACGCGCAGCTGGCCCTTGGTGTTCTTGAAGATATAGAACTGGGTGCCCTCGGTGTCCCTCGGCGGGGTCGGACCGACGGCCTCGATCACCGATGTGCACCCGATGAGGCCACTGAACACCGGCGCGTCGCCGTCGAACTCGAACTTCACCCAGAACGCCAGTCCGCCCGAGTAGTACGGCACGTTGCCGGTCAGGTTCTGGCGGAAGCCGGCGCCGACCTGCGTGCCCCGTCCGCCCTTGCCGCTGCCGGAACCGATGCGCGTGTGCGACGGCAGGAGGAGGAACTTGCCGCCGAGGTAGCTGGTCGTCAGGAGGCTCGTGTGAAGGCCGTCGGGCCGCAGGTCGGTGCCGCGCGTGGCGACGTTGACCAGCGGGTCCTGATTGATCGCCGACTTGGCCTGCGCCCCGCCGAGCTGCAGCAGCTCCGTGCGCGTGTACCGCTTCCTGAGGATCGGGCTGACGCGAGAGAAGTTCGCGTCGAGGACCTCGGAGAGCTGGCGGCCGTATTCCTCCGTCGCCAGCGCGCCCGTTCGCGTCAGGCGCTTCAGCTGGGCGAACGAGGTGTCGTCGCGGTCCATGAACCCGAGCGCCATGGCGATCGCCTCGGGCGAGCGGTAGGTCGCCTGCCGCGACGCGGCGGGCATCTGGAGCCGCAGCGCGTCCTTCAGACCGGCGAGCTCGATGCGGCCATCGACACGCGATCCGGCGGTGACCACCTCGGTGAGGGCCTCGACCGGCTCCGGCCACGTCACCACGTTGCGCCGGTTGTTGCGGCTCGAGAGGCCGAAGCGATTGGAGAAGGTCTGCTCGAAATGCAGCTGCGACGTGTGGCGCAGGACGTCATAGACCTGGACGACCGTCTGCACCTTTCGGCTGTAGATCGACTCCGGCTGGGGCCTGCCGGGGATCCGCTGGGAGAGATCGCCGAGAGCGGTGACCTCGAAGACGCCCATGGCGTCGAAGCAGAACTCGGTGGTGTATCCCTTCCGCGGCGTTCGCTGGTCCTCCTGGTCGAGGACCACCAGCTCCGACTTGTCGACCGACGTGTAGGCCGGCGCGTTCGGGTTGAAGCGGTTGAGCCTGGTGTTCGGGTTGAAGTTGGCGATCAGCGCGTCCTTGCAGAGCTCCCAGTAAAAGGCGTTCTGGCGGTGATACGGCAGGCCCGCCTCGCGACGGACGGTGCGCTCCTTGACGTCGTGCCCCTTGACCCAGAGCCGGTTGATCTCGTTGCCGCCCTGAAGGATCTCCCCCTGGACCCGCCGGTCGTCGGGGTTCGCCGGATCGATCACCCGGGCGGTTCCCGGCGTCGGGAAGAAGCTCTCGTCGAGGCTGTAGATGAACTCGTGAAATCCGGGGGTCGCCCCGGTGCCCGTCGACCACGCGCGGAACTGCGAGTTCGGGTTCTTGCGCCGCTCGTCGATCTTGCGCGCGATCTTGCTCGCGTGCTCGTACTGGAGCGGCTGCATGAAGACCCACACGCCGCGGGGCAGCATGTCGCGTTGCTCCTCCTGGCCGATGACCTTCTGGCCGAGAATCGCGGCGCCCTCGTCGATGCCGGTGTAGTTGAGCCGCGCGTACGGGAACGCCCGGCGGCCGCCGACGCCCATCAGGCACGCGATGATGACCTCCTCGGGCGCGGTGTTGATATTGACCGGCGAACGCGCCTCGAGCTCGACGTTCGGCGCCGGCTGATGCACGTCGTCGTGCTGATCGGTGCGGTTGCCGCCGCCGACCGCGCGGCCACCACCGCCGCCGCGGGCGATATTGAAGAGCTGGATCTCGGCGAGACCGCCGACCGGCCTGTACGTGTACGGATCCTCCCACGAGTGGACCGTGATGAAGTCCTTGATGGTCTCGTAGTTCTCCCGCCCGATCAGATCGCGGAGCTGCGTCTTGGTGCGGAATTGGTGCCCCTCGAGCTTGTTGCGGAACTCGATGATCTGGAGCCCGGTGAGCTTCTGTCCGCTCTGATGCGGTCCGGTGTAGAGCGGGTGGTCCCGGTGCTTCTTCAGCCAGGGGCTCCTGACGATCGCCTCGGCGAGGTTCTCCAGGATGCGCGGCAGACTGTCCTGGCGGCCGTTGATGTTGATCTGCGCTGCGCAGTCGATGACCTTCGTCTTGTAGCGGAAGATGCGCTTCGAGTCGTCGGAGAGAACGCTCCATTCCCCGATCCGCGGGTCCTCGATGTCGAGGCGTCCGTGCGCGAGGAACCGGTTCCCCTTCCTGTCGCGCAGCTCGTGGAGCCACGGCGAGTTGACCTGCGTGTAGGAGAAGTGGTTCGTGATGCCGCGCAGGTCGCTGATCACGCGATCGAGCGCGGAGTCGGTCACCAGGTCGATCTCCTGCGCCTCGATGTAGTTCCTCGTCGCCTGCCGCTCGAGCTTCATCAGCGACACGAACGTCGTCCCGAGGACCGCGAGGAGCGTCAGCACGCCGATCGCGATGATGAGCATCGAGCCCCGCTCGCGCGCGAACGCGCCCGCGAGGTGCGGTGAACCCCGTTCTCGTCTCTCCACCGTCCGATCGATCCGTCGATGGTCCATTGGGTGGCTCCTTCGTGCCGCGCTGTCCGGTGCCGTGTCGTGGTCCGGAACGCCGTAGTCCGGAACGCTCTCCGGGATCTCGCCCCGCTTCGGGCGCCCCCTCCAGTTCAGGACGTGGCCAGGGGGCGCGGCGTTGCATCCGCGAGGGCTCAGCCCGCGGCGGACTCCCTGTACTGCTTCAGGATCTTGTCGAAGATGTCCCTGTTTTCCTCGAGAAACTGGATCGCCCGCTCGCGCCCCTGGCCGAGGCGGGTGTCCTCGAACGAGAACCACGTCCCGGCCTTCTTCACCACGGAGCGCTCGACGGCGAGGTCGAGCACGTCGCCGGCGAGCGAGATTCCCTTGTTGTAAATGATATCGAACTCCGCGACCCGGAACGGCGGCGCCACCTTGTTCTTGACGACCTTGACGCGGGTGCGCGACCCGCGGGCGAGGTCCCCGTCCTTGATCGTGGCGATCTTTCGGATGTCGAGCCGCACCGTCGAGTAGAACTTGAGCGCGCGCCCGCCGGACGTCGTCTCGGGGCTGCCGAACATGACGCCGATCTTCTCGCGAATCTGGTTGATGAAGACGAGGCACGTGCGCGACTTGTTCACCACCGCCGTGAGCTTTCGCAGCGCCTTCGACATCAACCGCGCCTGCAGCCCGACGAAGTTGTCCGTCATCTCCCCCTCGAGCTCGGCCTTCGGGACGAGCGCGGCGACCGAATCGATGACGATCACGTCGACCGCGTTCGACGACACGAGCATCTCGGCTATCTCGAGCGCCTGCTCGCCGGAGTCCGGCTGCGACACGAGGAGCGTGTCGAGGTCGACGCCGAGCGAGCGCGCGTACGAGGGGTCGAGCGCGTGCTCCGCGTCGATGAACGCCGCGGTGCCTCCGGACTTCTGCGCGTTCGCCACGATGTGCAGCGTCAGCGTCGTCTTTCCCGAGGACTCGGGACCGTAGATCTCGATGATGCGCCCGCGCGGCACGCCGCCGACGCCGAGCGCCTGATCGAGCGAGAGCGAACCGGTCGAGATCACCGCGACGTCGGCCGTGCGGTCCGAGCCGAGCAGCATCAGCGACTCGCTGCCGCACTTCTTGTGAATCTGGTTGATGGCGAAGTCGAGCGCCTGGGCGCGCGCCTTGCGGGACGCCTCCTCGGCGGGCGCGCCGGCCTTGCCGTTCCCCGCACCGGGTGCGGACGATGACGACCGCCGCGTCGTCTTCGTCTCCTTGGTCACCGTTGCCTGTGCCGAGCCGGTTCGCATCTTCGCCATGGTCTCCTCTCCGTCTCTCTTCTCTTCACGTCACACAGGGAGCGTCGCGCACCGCGCCCGACGCTCCCGCATGGTCACTGCTCGCCGTCGGGATCGGTCGGGTTGAGCGGATCGAACGGCGTGTGCTGGAGCACGTAGCGACCGTTCTCGTCGCGCATCCACGCGCGACTGGACGTCCTGCGCCGCTCGCCGATCTCGATCCCCTCGTTCCTGGCGCGCGCCTCCGCCTCGTCACGCCGCGCCAGGTCCGTTCGCGCGGTCTCGAGGGCCTGGTCGATCTCCCCGTAGGTGCGGCCGGGGTGAAACAGGATGTAGCCCTGCTGCTCCTGGGTCAGCTCGTCCGCGTGCTCCTCGACGAGCCCCACCTTGTAATCGAGGATCTCCTTCGGACTGCGCCGCGCACCCGACGATTCGCAGGCGACGAGCACCACGAGGAGCGCCGCGACGAGCACCACGACGGCACCGCCGCCGAGAGCCTTCGGCCGCATCGAAGTCCTTTCTCCAGAATTGGTAACGAGACCGGAGCCGCGGCGCGGAGACGTCCCCGCGGGAGGGGGAGCCGCGTCCCGGGCGATACGAACCTGATGATCCCAGGAACCGCCCCGGGAATCAAGTTTTCGAGGTCAATGGGCCCACCAGGACTCGAACCTGGAACCCGCTGGTTATGAGCCAGCTGCTCTCACCGATTGAGCTATGGGCCCGTGGAGGGTCACTGTAACCGCAGGGGGGGGTGGTCGCAACCGGGGGGGCCTTCGGGCCCGGACCCGGGTCCCGG
>JBFFXF010000212.1:0-13067 GCA_041569895.1 Planctomycetota bacterium
CGTGCGCTCGAGGTAGCGCAGCTCGTCGCGCAGTCGTCGCACGTCGTCGCGCAGCTCGCGCCTCCTGGCGCGGTCACGCGTCTTGTGAAGACGGCGACGGGCATCCTCGAGGTCGCGCCGCGCGCCGGCGGCGAGCTTCGTCCCCTCGGAACGCTCGACGAGCTCGTCGAGGCCGTGCTCGGCGACACTCGGAAGCATCCGCGCCGGGTGCCCGACACGCACGATGCGGACGCCGTGTACCGCGAGCTTCTCCGCGATGGTGTCGACGGCGACGTTCGAGGGCGCGCACGCCAGAACGCGCTGCCGGCGCCCCACCGCCTGCCGGATGAGCTCGACCACCGCCGTCGTCTTGCCCGTGCCCGGCGGTCCGTGGATCAGCGCCACGTCACGCGCCTCGAGCGCGAAGGCGACGGCCTCGCGCTGCGACGCGTCGAGCGAGGTGTCGAGCGGCTCGATCGAGCCGGTGGGCTCGACGGGCGCGGCGTCGCGGATGCCGAAGAGCACATCCCGCAGGCGCGCACTCGGGCCGCGGCTCACGTTGCCGAGGGAGACCAGCGCATCGCGGAGCCGCCGGTAGGTGACGTCGTTCGCGACGCGCTCGATGCGAAGCGGCGCGGCGAGGTCCTCCTCGTCCGTGTCGTCGAGAGCGATGGTGATCGACCCGCGAGAGAGCCGATACACCACGCCCGTGATCTCCTTCCCGGGACGCCGCGCGGCCCGTTCCCCCTCGACGGCGACGATGTCTCCCGGTTGAAAGCGGTGCGCCCCGAGCTCCTCCCCGCGCGTCGGGGCGAGCTCGAGGAGCAGCCGGCCGCCGAGCCCGGCGCGCGAGTCGACCACGCCGAGCCGCCCGAGCGAGACCCCCTCGCTCTCGAGCTCCCGCACGGACAGCGTCTCGCGCAACCGCCGAGTCTCCTCGATCTCGGCCCGACGCTCGAGATCGAGAAGACGACGGTGCCGGCCGATGAATTCGTGAATCACGCGCGCTATTGAACCACAGCCTTCCATTCCCGTCCCCGGTCCCGGTCCCGTGCCCGTCCCCGTCCCCGTCCCCGTGCCCGTCCCCGTGCCCGAGAGAAAGGGAACGCAGATTACGCAGATTACGCAGATGGACGCAGATTGGAGAAAACGGTTCTCGAAGAACCGCCTCCGACTCGGTCATCGGAATCGGACATCGGTGTCGGAACTCGGAGTCGGAACTCGGAATCGGCGTCGGAATCGGAATCGGTCTCTGTCCTCTGTCTCTTGTCTCTGTCTCTGGCCGAGTGATCGAGGACGAGGACGAGGACGATCGGATCCGGGGCTTGCCCCCAACCCCCATTCCAATTAGTCTCAACCGCATCACACAATCGCGGGAACCATCGCATGCATCGACCGACACTGCTTCTCCTGGCGTTCCTCGTCTCGGCCCCCGGTGCCGCCCTCCGCGCCGGCGATCCGTCGCACTGGGCCTACGCCGCGCCGGCTCGTCCTGACCTGCCCGCCCTCGATCACGGGGGCGCGTGGGCGCGGAACGCCGTCGATGCGTTCGTCCTCGCGCGGCTCGACGACGCCGGCCTCGCGCCGGCCGTCGAGGCGGACCGGGAGCGGCTTCTGCGTCGCGTCTTCCTCGACCTCGTCGGGCTGCCGCCGTCGATCGAGGCGATCGACGCGTTCCTCGCCGACGATCGGCCCGATGCGTTCGAGCGGGTGGTCGACGAGCTGCTCGCGTCGCCGGCCTTCGGCGAGCGCTGGGCGCGGCCGTGGCTCGACGCGGCGCGGTACGCCGATTCCAATGGTTTTCAGCGCGACGGGCACCGCCAGCTCTGGGCGTTCCGCGACTGGGTGATCGACGCGCTCAACGCCGACATGCCGTTCGACCACTTCACCGTCGAGCAGATCGCCGGCGACCTGCTGCCGGACGCGGGGAATGCGCAGCGCATCGCCACCGGTTTCCACCGCGCGACCACGGTCAACGTCGAGGCCGGCGTCGATCAGGAGCAGGACCGCGTCAACGCCGTGCTCGACAGGGTCAACACCACCGGCACGGTGTGGCTCGGAACGACGCTTGAATGCGCCCAGTGTCACGATCACAAGTACGATCCGTTCACGCAGCGGGAGTACTACCAGCTCTTCGCCTTCTTCAACAACACGCCCCTCGAGACCAGCGGGCACGACGGCGCGCGGCGGGAGTTCACCGGCCCGAGGATTACGCTGCCGCAGACCGCGGAGGAGCGCGCCATGCGCGACCGTCTGCGCGAGGAGAAGAAGGCGCTCGAGAAGCGCATCGGCGAGCTCGAGAAACAGCAGGCCGCGGGTGACGATCTCGAGTCGACGAAGGGAGAGCTCAAGGAGCTCGAGAAGCGACTCGCGCAGACGCGTCCCGACTCGTCGCTGGTCATGGTCGAGCTGGACGATCCGAGACCGACGAACGTCTTCACGCGTGGCAGTTTCCTGACGCCCGGCGAGCCGGTCGACGCCGCGACGCCCGCGGCGCTGCACCCGTTGCCCGGCGATGCGCCGCGCAATCGCCTCGGACTCGCCCGCTGGCTGGTCGATCCCGCGAATCCGCTCATGGCGCGCGTCACCGTCAATCGCTGGTGGGGCGAGCTCTTCGGGCGCGGCCTCGTGCCGAGCCTCGAGGACTTCGGCACGCGCGCGCCGAGGCCGTCGCACCCCATGCTGCTCGACTGGCTGGCGACCGAGCTCGTGCGCGATCGCTGGTCGCGCAAGCGCGCCATACGGCGGCTGGTCACCTCGGCGACCTATCGACAGTCCTCGCGCGTCTCGCCGGAGAAGCTGCAGCGGGATCCGGAGAACCGGCTGCTCTCCCGCGGCGCGCGCTTCCGCCTCGACGCCGAGCGCATCCGGGACAACGCCCTCGCAATCAGCGGACAGCTCTGCCGCGCGATGGGCGGTCCGCCGGTGCGTCCACCTCAGCCGCCGGACGTCTGGCGCGTCACCGGCGTCGTCGACAACACCTACCGCGCGTCGGAGGGCGAGGACCGCTACCGTCGTGGCGTGTACGTCGTCTGGCGGCGCAGCAGCCCGTACCCGAGCTTCGTCAACTTCGACGCCCCGGACCGCACGGCGTGCGTCGTCGAGCGACCGCGCACCAACACGCCGCTCCAGGCGCTGACGCTGTTGAACGATCCGGTCTACGTCGAGGCCGCGTCGGCATTCGCGAAACGCGTGCTCTCGGAGACCCGCGGGGCGCCGCTCGACGTCCGGCTGACGCTGGCTTTCCGTCTCGCGGTGACGCGGCGTCCGACGGCGAGCGAGCTCGCGCTCCTCGGTCGCGCGCTCGAGCGCGAGATCGAACGCGCCCGCGAGGACCCGAAACGAGTCCGTGCGACACTCGGCGATCGTCGCGCGCCGGAAGGCGTCACGCGCGAGGAGCTCGTGGCGTGGATACACATCGCGACCGTCCTCCTGAACCTCGACGAGACGATCACGAGGGGTTGATGGCCACGCGCATCGATACCCGGGACCTGACCGCGGCGAGGCTCACCGCCACACGGCGTGAGCTCTTCCAGTCGGCCGGCGTCGGGATCGGCGCCATCGCGCTCGCCGCGCTCCTCGACGGCGACGGTCTCTCGGCGTCGCCGCGCGATCCGCGCAACCCGCTCGCGCCGCGGCCACCGCATCGCCCCGCGCGAGCGAAGAGCGTCATCCACATCCACATGGTCGGCGCGCCTTCCCACCTCGACCTCTTCGAGGACAAGCCCGCGCTTCGCAAGCACGACGGCGAGCCGGTGCCGGCGCGAATGATCGAGGGCCAGCGGTTCGCGTTTCTGCGCGGGCACCCCCGTCTCCTCGGAACGCGGTTCCAGTTCGAGCGGCGCGGCCGGTGCGGCATGCCGATGTCCGAGCTCCTGCCGCACCTCGGCGCGGTCGCGGACGAGATCGCGCTGATCAAGACGATGCACACCGAGGAGTTCAACCACGCTCCGGCGCAGCTCTTCATGCAGACCGGCTTCTCGCGCTTCGGTCGGCCGTCGGTCGGATCGTGGGTCACCTACGGGCTCGGCTCGGAGAACGCCGGCCTGCCGGGGTTCGTCGTCCTCGTCACCGGCGCGACCGCGGGCGCCGGCAACAGCCTCTGGGGAAGCGCGTTCCTGCCGACCGTGTATCAGGGAATCCGGTTCCGCAGCAAGGGCGATCCGGTGCTCTTCCTGTCGAACCCGCGCGGCGTCGAACGCGACGACCGCCGGCGCGCCATCGAGGACGTCACCGCCCTCAATCGCGTGCAGCTCGCCGACGTCGGCGACCCCGAGATCGCCACGCGCATCGCCCAGTACGAGCTCGCCTTTCGCATGCAGTCGTCGGTGCCCGAGCTGATGGACATATCGACCGAGCCGCCCGACGTCCACGAGCTCTACGGAACGAAGCCGGGCCGGGAGAGCTTCGCAAACCACTGTCTGCTGGCGCGACGCCTCGTCGAGCGCGGCGTGCGGTTCGTGCAGCTCTACGACAGCGGATGGGACCACCACGGCGACGTCTTCGGCAACCTGCCGAAGAAGTGCCAGGCGACCGATCGGCCAATCGCCGCCCTGATCACCGACCTCAAGCGGCGCGGCCTCCTCGACGAGACCCTCGTGGTGTGGTCGAGCGAGTTCGGCCGCACGCCGATGCTCCAGGGCCAGCCATCGAAGAAACCCGGCCGCGACCATCACAAGGATTCATTCTGCACCTGGCTCGCGGGAGCCGGTGTCCGCGGCGGTACGATCGTCGGCACGACGGACGACCTCGGCTACTATCCGGTCGAGCACGCCGTCCACTTCAACGACCTCCACGCGACCATCCTCCACCTCCTCGGCATCGACCACGAACGTCTGACGTTTCGTTTTCAGGGCCGCGAGTTCCGGTTGACGGACGTGGGTGGGGTCGTCTTGGATCAGATGCTCGTTTGATTTCGGGCGCGGGTTGGCTCGACCAACCAATCCGCGGATGACGCAGAGGCCCTCGTCCTCGTTCTCGTCGTCGTCCTCGTCCTCGTCCTCGATCGGCTGCCGTCGAAGAAGACATCCGCAGATTACGCAGATTGAGGAAAGAGTCTTCGAGCGGAGGCTCGGAATCGGAGTCGGAATCGGTCATCGGAATCGGTCATCGGAATCGGAATCGGAATCGGACTCGGTCATCGGAGTCGGAATCGGTATCGGTATCGGTGTCGGTATCGGAATCGGACTCCGACTCGGAATCGGAGCGCTCGAGCACGACGACGAGGACGACGACGAGGACGATTCGGTTCGGCCCGACGGCAACGTTTCACTGACAGGACATCACGCACAATGACAACCCCAACCCTCGCCCTGCTGATCTCCACCCTCCATCCCGCCCAGGCCTACGGCGAGGCCGATACCGGGTCTCCCGGCGATGCAATGATCCAGGCCTACCTGGCCGCCCGTGCCGCCGAGATTCACGAGACGTTCGCGGATGATCTGCGCTCGCCGAACGCGTGGGCCGAGACCCGGGACCGGTACCGGGAGGAGTATCTCCACATGCTCGGCCTGTCGCCGCTTCCCGAGCGAACGCCGTTGCACGCGACGGTGACGGGGACCATCGAGGGCGACGGGTTCGTCGTCGACATGCTGCACTACCAGAGCCGGCCGCGGCTGTACGTGACGGCGAACCTCTACCGTCCGGCCGGAGCCCGCGAGGGGGAGCGGCTGCCCGCCGTGCTCTACGTCTGCGGGCATTCCGGCATGGGCCGCAACGGCAACAAGACGGCGTTCCAGTCGCACGGCATCTGGTTCGCGCGCCATGGATTCGTCTGCCTCGTCGTCGACACGCTGCAGCTCGGGGAGATCGCTGCGATCCACCACGGGACGTATCGCGAGCAGCGCTGGTGGTGGCACTCGCGCGGGTACACGTCGGCGGGCGTCGAGTGCTGGAACGGCGTGCGCGGCATCGACTACCTGGTCAGCCGTGACGACGTCGACCCCGAGCGCATCGCCGTCACCGGGATCAGCGGCGGCGGCGCGGCGACGTTCTGGGTGAGCGCGGCGGACGAGCGCGTCAAGGTCGCCGTGCCGGTGAGCGGCATGGCGGACCTGCCGTCCTATGTCTCGAACCGCGTCATCAACGGCCACTGCGACTGCATGTTCCTGTACAACACGTTTCGCTGGCCGTGGGCGCGCATCGCCGGACTCATCGCGCCGCGGCCGATGCTCTTCGTCAACAGCGACAGGGATCCGATCTTCCCGATGGATGCCAACGAGCGCATCATCAACCGGCTCGAGCGGCTCTACAGCCAGTTCGGCTCGGGACACCTCGTCGACAGCGTCGTCAGCATCGGCGGGCATGCGTACCGGGAGGACATCCGTCGCGCCGCGTTCCGGTTCATCCGGACGCACCTCCAGGGCGATCCGCGACCGGTGTCCGACAGCGAGGTCGACCTGGTGCGGCGCTCGCGGGAGGACTCGCATTACCCGATCGCGCCCGAGCGGCTGCGCGCCTTCCCGACCGACGCCGACATCCCCCGAGACGAGCTCAACACGACGATCGACCAGCACTTCGTGCCGATCGCCGAGGTCGCGCCGCCGGCTGCGGGCGAGTTCGCGCCGTGGAAGGAGCGCCTGCTGCGCGAGCTGCGCCGGGTCACTTTCGGCTCGCTTCCCGCGCGCGTCAATCCGGCGAGCGACGTGTCGGGGCGAGTCCTCGAGACCGAGCCCGGCATCCGCGTGCGCCTCCGCGGCCCGCATCACGGGCGGACGGCGGAGAAGGGCGATGCGGCCGCACGGCTGGTCCTCGTCGTCGACGATCCCGCAGACGAGAACGCAGCCGCGGGGGACGACGCGTGGATCGAGCGCGTCGGTTCGTTCGCCGGGATGGTCTTCTTCCTCGAGCCGCGGGGCACCGCCGGGACGCGGTGGACCCGCAAGAACCCCCCGAACTACGTCGAGCGCTCGCACGTCCTCCTCGGCGAGACCGTCGACACCGGACGCGTGCGGGACGTCATCGCCGTCGCGCGCCATCTGCGTTCAGCGCATCGAGACCACCCCATCGCGGTGCACGTCGCGGGCCGGCGCGGCGGCGCGGTGCTCGCGATTCACGCCGCGCTCCTCGAGCCGGAGATCGCCGGCGCGATGCTCGTCGATCCGCTTCCCACCCACCTCGACTCGAGCGCGCCGCAGCTCCTCAACGTGCTCAGGGTGTGCGACGTTCCGGATGCGCTGGGCATGCTCGCCCCGCGGCCGGTGATCGTCGCGGGGAAAGTGGACGCGGCGTTCGACAAGTCGCGGGCGATCTACGAGGCGGCCGGGGCCGCGAAGCGTTATGCGATGATGCCCTCGACCACCCGTCCGTGAACGTCGGTGAGGCGGAAGTCGCGTCCCGAGTAGCGGTACGTCAGGCGCTCGTGGTCGATGCCGAGGAGGTGGAGGATGGTGGCGTGCAGGTCGTGCACGTGCACCGTGTCCTTCACGGCGTGCATGCCGAGCTCGTCGGTCTCGCCGTACGTCAGGCCGCCGCGGACGCCGCCGCCGGCGAGGAACATCGAGAAGCCGGTGTGGTGGTGATCGCGCCCCGGCCTGGTGTTCTTCTTGCCGAGCTGCGCGTACGGCGTGCGGCCGAACTCGCCGCCCCAGACGACCAGCGTCTCGTCGAGCAGTCCGCGGCGCTTGAGGTCCACGAGCAGCGCGGCGGTGGCACGGTCGCTGTCCGCGCACAGCCGGCGGTGTCCCCCGTTGTTGTCCTGATGCGTGTCCCAGGGCTGCTTCGACTTGCTCGTGACGTAGTAGACCTGGATGAACCGCACGCCGCGCTCGGCGAGCCGGCGGGCGAGCAGGCAGCTCTGCCCGAAGACCGACTCGCCGTACATGTCGCGGATGCGACGGGGCTCCGGCGTGACGTCGAACGCGTCGCTCGCCTCGATCTGCATCTTGAACGCGAGCT
This sequence comes from Planctomycetota bacterium, assembly GCA_041569895.1. GTDB lineage: Bacteria > Planctomycetota > UBA8108 > UBA8108 > JACQVS01 > JBFFXF01. Next base: position 7,876 of record JBFFXF010000212.1, read on the forward strand.
CCATCGCCCGGATCTGCGCGTCGAGCGCCGCATCGCCGGGACGCCCGCGCCGGTGCAGGTCGTTGAGCCGCGCCAGGAGGTCGAGCTGCCGGCGCTGGTCCTGGCGTGAGAAGCTCGGGTGAGTGAGGTTCGCGATCAGCCTGTCGACGCGCAGGTCGCTGGTGTCGACGGCGGTGCCCTGGAACTCGCCGGGCAAAAAACTGTTCGACCAGAGCTGCGGCCCGACCACCGGTCGTCCCGGGCAGAGCACGACGTACGAGGGCAGGTTCTCGTTTTCGGTGCCGAGGCCGTAGGAGACCCACGAGCCGAGACTCGGCCGGATCGGCTGCTGGTTCCCCGAGTGCATCATCAGGAGGCCGGGCTCGTGGTTCGGCACGTCCGTGTGCATCGAGCGGATGACACAGAGGTCGTCGGCGCAGGCCGGCAGCTCGGAGAAGAGCTCGCTCATCACCACGCCGCTCGCGCCACGCGGCCGGAACTCGAACGGCGACGGCATGTATCCGCCCTTGCGGTTCTTGTGGCGGCCGGTCGGCTGCTCGCCCTCGTGCTTCGCGAGCGCGGGTTTCGGATCGAAGGTGTCGACGTGCGACGGGGCGCCGTTCATGAAGAGAAAGATGACGCGCTTCGCACGCGGCGCGATGTGCGGCAGCCCATCCGGGACCGCGGCGGATGCGGCGCGCGATCCGGCGAGCGCGCCCGCCAGCCCCAGGAGCCCGAAGCCAGCGCCGGCGCGCCCCAGCATCTGACGGCGGGTGATCAGCGGCGACTGTTGGCGGCGTTCGTTGCGTTTACGGGCCATGGCGGTCTCTCGGTCAGCTCCGGCGTGGTCAGCTCCGGCGTGGTCAGCTCCGGCGATCAATCGATGAAGAACAGCTCGTTGGAGGCGAGCAGAACCTGCGCGTACTGCCGCCAGACGATCGCGTCGCCGGGCGTTCCCGCCGCGGTGACGAACTCCCGCCCGAGCTCGAGCTCCGCGGCGGACGGTGGACGCGAGTAGAGCAACGAGTAGGCGAGCTCGATGCGAGCGACGACGACATCCTCGCCGGGCGCCGTCTCGACCCCGACCAGGCGGCCCGCGAGCAACTCGGTATGCCTCGCGACGAGCGGACTGTTGAGCACGAACAGCTTCTGGAGCGGCGTGGTCGTCTCGACTCGCTTCGCGGCGTGGACGTTCGGGTCCGGGAAGTCGAAGAGCGCCAGCATCGGATCGAGCCGGAAGCGGCTGACCTCGCTGTAGACCGTACGGCGGCCGCAATCCGGATCGCGGACATCGATCGATCGGCCGCCGATGGTGGTCTCGAGGTGGCCGGAGACGGCGAGCAGCGTGTCCCGCCAGGCCTCGATGTCGAGCCGCTTGCGGTTCATGCGTCCGAGGAGACGGTTGTCGGGATCGGCGGTCACCGTGCGCTCCTCGGCGCGGCTGCTCTGCCGGTACGCCGCGGAGAGGACGATCTCGCGCTCGAGCCACTTGATCGACCACCCCGAGTCCATGAACCGCACCGCGAGGTCATCGAGCAGCGCCTGGTTGGTCGGACGATCCCCGAGGCTGCCGAAGTTGCTCGGCGTGCCGACCAGGGGCGTCCCGACGAGCGCCGTCCAGATACGGTTGACGAGGACGCGCGCCGTCAGCGGGTTGTCGCAGTCGACGATCGCCTCGGCGAGCTCGCGCCGCCCGCTGCCCTCCTCGAACTTGCTCGGCTCGTCGCGACCGAGAACTGTCAGGAAGCGTCGCTCGACGACCGGGCCCTTCTGGTTGACGTCGCCGCGGACGAGGACGTTGAGGTCGACCGGCTTTCCCTCCCGCACGATGTGGATCGAGTCCTGCGGGTTCTTCGCCTGGCCGTCCTTCTTCTCCTCGCTCTTCCCGTCGAGCGGCCGGTTGAACATCTCCGTGCTGGCGAAGACGCCGGCGAGCGCGTAGTAGTCCGCGGTCGAGATCGGATCGTACTTGTGATCGTGACATCTCGCGCACGCAACCGTGAGACCGAGCAGCCCGCGCGTCACGGTGTCGACGCGGTCCTCCCACTCGTCCGCCTTGACCATCGGGTTGCCGCGGTCGTAGTACTTCGGCCCGAGCCCGATGAAGCCCAGCGCGACGTCGTCCTCGCGATCGTCGGACTCCAGCAGGTCCGCGGCGAGCTGCAGCCGGATGAAGTCGTCGTACGGGAGGTCGGCGTTGAGCGCGTCGATCACCCAGTCGCGGTATCGGAACGCGTTCGGATAGAAGAGCGACTTGTTGTCGCCGACGATGTGCGCCTGATCCTCGGCGTACCGCGCGAGATCGAGCCACATTCGAGCGCGGCGCTCCCCGCGGTGCGGTGACGCCAGCAGCCGGGCGACGAGGTCCTCGTAGGCCGTTGGCGACCGATCGGCGACGAACTCCTCGACATCGTCGGGATCGGGCGGCAGGCCGATGAGGTCGAGCGTCACCCGCCGGATCAACGCTCGCCGTTCCGCCCCGGGCGCCGGGCGGAGATCCGCGTCCTCGAGCGCGCCCAGCACGAAGGCATCGACTCGCCCGCGCGGCCACCCACGATCGGCGACCGCGGGCAGGAGCTGCGGGCGAGGCGCCTCGAAGGCCCAGAAAGTCTCCGCGGCCTCCAGGCGCTCGGGCGGATCGGGCGCTCCAACCGCCATCCAGCCGACGATCACGATCGTCGAGATCACGCGCGCTCTCCCTGGCTCCGGAGCCCGGCTCGTCCGGGCCCGGCCTCAGGCGGCCCATTGTCATCGACCGGCGCCCCGAGGTCCAGAAACCCTGGCTCGGACTCGGACTCGGACTCGGACTCGGGCTCCGACTCGGACTCGGACTCGGACTCGGGATCGGAATGATCGGAATCGGAATCGGTGTCGGACATCGGTGTCGGAGTCGGAATCGGGAACGGGAACGGGGACGGGAACGGGAACGGGGACGGGAACGGGGACGGGGACGGCATATCGGAATCGACTCCCCTGAAGAAACCGGGACGACCTGGCCGAACTCTGCTACGGAGGGATCGAGGACACTGCAGAGCTCCGGAAAGGAGTGGAGTCGCCATGTTTCGAAACCGTCGCCCCGGCGCGTCCGCCGTCACCGTCAAGATCGCCGTTGCCGTCACCCTCATCGGTCTGGGCGCCGGCCCGGCGCTCGCGCAGACCACCGAGAAGGAAGCGATCAAGCTGTTCGTCATCGCCTGGAAGTCGACGCTCGCCTCGCTCGAAAACCAGGTGAAGGCGGCCGGCGACGACGCCGCCATCGACCTCGCGCTGACGCTCGCCTTCGTCGGCCCCGGGATGGCCGACGACATCGAGAGCGCCGCCGGCGACTACATCGCCGAGGTCCAGGAAATCGGCGATGCCGAGCTGCGCGCCCTGGAGGCGATCGCCTCCGGATACCTCGCCACCCTCGGCGCCACCGCGCCCCAGCACTTTCAGGTCGGCGGCGCCGGTCTCCTCGACAAGTTCATGACGAGGATCGCGCGGGGACAGTTCAAGGTCGAGAAGATCCTCGTCAAGTTCCTCCGGAAGTTGACCAAGATCGCGAGGCGGCTCGACCCGGACGTCCGCATCAACTATCACGTGAGCTTTGCTCCGGTCCTTCCGCCGCGGCCGAACCAGCTCGTGCCGGCGGCGCCCACGAGGACTCTGGTGATCAACACCCGCATCGCCTCGAGCGACGCCACGGTGACCGATGACGGCACGCTCTGCGTGGGCGGCGTCGCCGATGACGGCGCGGGTCAGGTCACGGTGACCATCACCGATCCCACGGGCGCAACCTCATCGCAGATGGTCACGGTCGGCGTCTTCGACGGCCGGTGGCGCGCCTGCTTCACGGGCCTCACGGAAGGCAACTACACCATCGAGGCCAGCCAGGCCGGAGCGCTCGCCGTCAGCGCGCTCGCCGTGCCGTGATCGACGCCGGGGAGCTGTTCGCTCACTCGCACGGCGGGAAGCTCCCGCACTCGATCGCGTCGTCGGTCTCGTCGGCGCCGCACGACTCCGGTCCCGGCGCGGGCGGCGACGGGCCCGCGAGGAACAGGAAGTTGAGCGAGTAGACACCGTCGGTGAGGTTCAGCTCCCCGGTGTCGTCGGCATCCGCGGCGTCCCCGCACGGAGGCGCCGCGCCCGCGACGAAGAGGAAGTTCAGGGTCGCGACCGCGTCGCTGAGGTTGACCCGGCCGTCCGCATTGGTGTCACCACGACGGAACGCGGCGAGCTCGCGCTCTGGCTCGAACTTCAGCAGCGCGAAGTCGGCGTTCTCCGCATCGACGGGCACGATGCCGCCGGCGAGCACGAAGCCGCCATCGCCGGCGACGGCCATGTCGAGCGGATAGACCGCCTCGGGACGCGCGACCACCGACTCCCAGACCACGCCACCGTCCCCATCGATCTCGAGCAGGAGCACGTCCGAGCCGAGCCGGAGCGATCCGGTCGATTCGCTGGCGTGTCCGGCGAGGAGGAACCGACCGTCGCCGATCGGCGCGATCGACCTGGCATGCTCGACGACGCCGGTGTCGTAGGTCCTCGACCAGAGTGGCACGCCCTCGCGATCGAAACGCAGGGCGAACGCATCGCCGGTGCCGCCCCGCTGGCTGAAGCCGGTGAGGCCGGCGACGAGGATGTCGCCCCCGTCGACCTCGAGGACGGCGCTCGCCTGGCTCAGTCCGAGCGCCCCGAGCGTCCGCTCCCACTCGCGGACGCCGTTCGCGTCGGTCCTGAGCACGAAGATGTCGCCGGACTCGTTGTCTCCGAGAGCGTCGGTCCAGCCGCCGAGGATGAGGCCGCCATCCGACGTCTCGCGCAACGTCGTGAACCCGTCGCGCAAGCTTTTCGAAACCGAGCCGAACGTCTTCTTCCAGAGCCGGTTGCCCGAGGTGTCGACCTTCAGGAGGTACCCGAGGCCACCCTCCGTTCCCGCGATCGCGAAGCCGAGTTCCTCGGTCTGGACGACCGCGTTGGCGGTCGCCGAGGAGAAGTCGCGCGGAAGACGCCAGATCTCGCCGCCGTCACGATCGGTCCGCAGCGCGAAGATCGACAGCGTCGAACCGGGCTCGAAGGTGTCGCCGGCGATGACGAAGCCGCCGTCGAACGTCTCGCATACGGCGCGGCCGAAGGTCAACTTCTTGTCGCGGAACCGCTTCTCCCAGACTTTCTCGCCGTTCTCGTCGGTGCGCACGAGCACCGCGTCGATCGGATCGCCCGGCAGGCCGCCA
>JBFFXF010000213.1:0-13023 GCA_041569895.1 Planctomycetota bacterium
TACTCGATCACCGGGGGCGCGCCGGCTTTCCGGAACGCCGTCGCCGAGAAGGTCGGACGCTTCAACGGCGTCGAGGCCGACCCGGAAACGATGATCACCATCACGTGCGGCGCGACCGAGGCGATGATCGCCTCGCTGCTCGCGGTGATCGACGCGGGTGACGAGGTGGTGATCTTCGAGCCGTTCTACGAGAACTACGGGCCGGACTCGGTGATCTCGGGCGGCGTGCCGCGCTTCGTGCCGCTGCGCGGACGGGAGTTCCTCTGGGAGGACGACGAGCTGCGCCGAGCGTTCACGCCGAAGACGCGCGCGGTGATCGTCAACACGCCGCACAACCCGAGCGGCAAGGTCTTCTCGCGCCAGGAGCTCGAGCGCATCGCCGAGCTGTGCGTCGAGAACGACTGCATCGCGATCACCGACGAGATCTACGAGCACATCACGTACGACGGGCGCGAGCACGTCAGCATCGCGACACTCCCGGGGATGTCGCGGCGGACGATCACCATCGGCGGTCTCTCGAAGACCTACAGCATGACCGGCTGGCGCCTCGCCTACGCCGTCGCCGCGCCGGAGCTCACCGACGGCGTCCGCAAGATGCACGACTTCCTCACCGTCGGCGCGCCCCATCCGCTGCAGATCGCCGGCATCCGGGCCCTGGCGCTCCCCGACAGCTACTACACCGACCTGCGCGACGCCTACGACCGGCGGCGCTCGATCCTCCTCGACGCGCTCGAGCGCGCCGGCTTCAACCCGACCCGCCCCCGGGGCAGCTATTTCGTCCTCTGCGACATCGGCGACCTCGCCAGGCGGCTCGGCATCGGGGATGACGTCGCGTTCGCCGAGCACCTCGTGCGAGAGCACGGTGTCGCCGGCGTCCCCGGCTCGAGCTTCTACTCCGACCCGGCCCTCGGCCGCCACCTGATCCGCTTTCACTTCGCGGCGCCGGAGGAGACCTTGCGGGAGGCGGGAGCGAGGTTGGTGCGGGTGGCGGGGGGGTAGCTGGCCCCGTCGTCCCCGTCCCCGTCCCCGTCCCCGTCCCCGTCCCCGGTCCCGTGCCCGAAGACCCTCGCAGTCGTCGAGGTGGCCGACGTCGGTGCCGGAACGATCGGGGTCGAGGCCCGAGACCGAGACGCGATGGCGATCAAACGGGGGTGGCCGGCGGTCTGCCGATCCGCGCTGCGGCGAGGACGAGGAGGATGGCGATCGTCGCCGACGCGATGAGGGACCCCGCGATCCACCATCCGCTTCTCTCGCCTGACGCGAGGAGCGCGAGCGTCGGTCCCATCGCCGCGGCGAGGACGACAACCAGCAATCCGAAGGATCGGGCGTGGGCGAAGTTGAACGTCCAGCCGGTCCAGCCGAGACGCTTCCTCACGACGAGGCGCGGGTCGCGCTTGCAGACGTAGACAACGCCCAGTTTCCAGTTCGCCCCATCTCGCCACATCGCCTCGAGCTCGTCTCGCGTCAGCACGGCTCACCTCCTGGAAATCACGTCGCCTGTTCTCCATCTCGGACGCGAAGGTCGGGATGCTGAACGAAAGTCGGGATCGGTATCGGAGTCGGAATCGGTATCGGAATCGGAGTCGGAGTCGGATCTCTGTCCTCTGTCTCTGTCCTCTGACTCGGTCTCTGTCTCGGTCCGCCGTTTGCAACCCCTGCGTCAGCCATCGAGGACGAGGACGAGCTTGATGACCGGGACCGGACCCCGAGCCCAGGACGCCCTCACACCCTCTCGATCGCCATCGCCACCGCCTCGCCGCCGCCGACGCAGAGGACATCGACACCGATGCGCGCGTCGCGATGCTCGAGGGCGTGGATGAGCGTCACCAGGGTGCGCGCGCCGCTGGCGCCGATCGGGTGGCCGAGCGCCACCGCGCCGCCGTGGACGTTGACGCGATCGTGTGGAATGTCGAGCTCGCGCATCGCGGCCATCGGGACATTCGAGAACGCCTCGTTGATCTCGAAGAGGTCGACGTCGGCCACGGCCAGCGACAGTTGCTCGAGCAGCTTCCGCAGCGCGTCGATCGGCGCGATCGTGAACCACTCCGGCTCACGGGAGGCGGTCGCGTAGCCGAGGATCCTGGCGCGCGGCGTGACGCCGAGCTCCCCGGCGCGCTGCGGCGCCAGGACGACGACCGCGGCGGCGCCGTCGTTGATGCTCGACGCGTTGCCCGCCGTGACCGTGCCCCCCTTGCCGAAGGCCGGCGCCAGGGCGCGCAGCTTCTTCTCGTCGAACCGGAGCGGCTCCTCGTCATCGGTGACGGTGACCTTCTTCTTGCGCTCGACGACGTCGACCGGCACGATCTCGCGCGCCGTGACGCCGCTCTCGCGGGCCTCGTTTGCGCGCCGGTAGCTGGCGATGGCGAACTCGTCCTGGTCCTCGCGCGAGAAACCGAACTTCTCGGCGCAGCGGTCACCGCACGTCCCCATGACGACCTCGTTGTACACGTCCCAGAGACCGTCGTGGATCATCGAATCGATCAGCTCGCCGTGCCCGAGACGGTACCCGGTTCGCGCCTTCGGAAGCAGGTAGGGCGCCCGCGACATGCTCTCGGTGCCGCCCGCGACGATGGCCGAGGCATCGCCGCAGCGAATCGCCTGCGCCGCCAGCATCACCGCCTTCAGGCCCGAGCCGCACACCCGATTCACCGTGGTCGCGCCGATGCTCTTCGGAATCCCCGCGCCGATGCCCACCTGTCGGGCGACGTTCTGCCCGAGCCCGGCGCCGATGACGTTGCCGAAGATCACCTCGTCGACGTCCGCCGCGCCGACTCCGGCACGCTCGAGCGCCGCACGCACGGCGATGCTGCCGAGCTCGGGCGCCGGCACGCCGCTCAGCGTGCCGGAGAGTGAGCCGATGGGGGTTCTCGTGGGGCCGGCGAGGAGTATGTCGAGGGGCATTGCTTTTCTTCCTTCGAGTCCGCAGATGGCGCAGAGAGACATCCACAGAGTACGCAGATTCCGCAGATTGGGAAAGGGGAGACGGTCCACAGATTACGCAGATTGGGGACACACGGCTCCGGCAGGGAGGCTCGACTTCGGGGGCTTGCTGTCAGTCGATTCATAAGGAAGGCAGGAAGAAGAGGAAGGCAGGAAAAGAAAGGAAGAGAGAAGGGGGGAACGGAAAGACTACCTCGACCGCAGCAACCTCGCCTCTCGACCGCGTTCGAGAGCTCGGGCGAAGCTCACGAAGCCCAACCCCATCAACTCCTGCCGTTTCCTGCCTTCCTGCGTTTCCTGCCTTCCTTATAGATCCGTCGTAGGGTCTCGCCGGCGAAGTCGAGCAGCGCCTCACGTCCGTGGGGAGAGTCGATGTCGTCAGCCCCGCTTTTTACTGAGAACGCCGTCTCTGTTTACATTAAAATTATGCGGTCAACGGGCCCGACCGGGTGGATCCGATTTTAGAACCGAGAGATGAAGCAGGCAGGTCGACGGATCGGGGCGCGCGCCCTCCTCGCCGCCGCGATGCTCGCGCTCCCCGCGATGATCGCGCCGGCCGTGCGTGCAGCGGGACCGACGGTCGTCATCAACGAGGTGCACTACCATCCGGCCGATGACTCGCGCGGCGGCGAGTTCGTCGAGCTCTACAACTTCGGGCCGGATGCCGTCGACATCGGCGGCTGGCTGCTCGATGGCGCGCGCTACACGTTCCCCCTCGGCACGGTGATCGCGCCCGGCTCCCACCTGGTCGTCGCGGCCGACCCCGGCGCCCTTCTCGATCGTCACGAGATCGACCCGGCGGTCATCGTCGGCCCGTACGAGGGAACGCTCGACAACCAGGGCGAGCGCCTCCGTCTGTGGAACACCTCCGGCTACCTCGTCTCGTTCGTGGAGTACCAGGACTCCGACGCCTGGCCCGAGGAGCCCGATGGCCTCGGGCCGTCTCTCGAGCGCCTGTCGCCGCTGCGCGAGGAGGTCGACGCGCGCGCCTGGGCCGCCTCGATCCCGGTCGGCGGCACGCCCGGTCGACCGAACTCCGTCCGGGTCGACGCCGATCCGCGCCCGCGGGGCGAGATCATCGAGGTCGTGCCCGCCGGGGCGCGGTGGGCCTTCTTCCGCGGCAGGGAGGCGCCGCCTCCCGGGTGGAACGACCTCGGCTTCGACGACTCCGGCTGGGAGTTCGGCGACGCCGGCTTCGGCTACGGCGACGACGACGACGCGACGGTGCTCGACGACATGCGTGACACCTACCTGACAGTGTTCATCCGGCGCACCTTCGAAATCGAGGACCCCGGACGCGTCGCGCTGCTGACGCTGCTCGTCGACTTCGACGACGGCTTCGCCGCCTGGATCAACGGACAGGAGATCGCCAGGCAGAACGTCGACAACACGAGCTTCGACGCGCCGGCGACGCAGGACCACGAGGCCGGGTTCTTCGAGCGCTTCACGGTGAGGGAGCTCGACGGCCTCCTGCGCCCCGGCACGAACGTCATCGCGCTCTCGGGACACAACGGCGACCTGGTGAGCTCCGACCTGACGCTCTCGCCGGCGCTCGAGGTCGAGCTGCTGCCGCCGGATCTCCCCCCCGCGCCGCCCCCGACGTGGGAGCCCGCTCCGCGACGGCTGAAGCTGAACGAGCTGCACCCGGCGGGCGAGGGCGACGGCTGGGTGGAGATCTTCAACACCGCGGACGAGCCGGAGGACGCCTCGGGGTTCCGCGTCCTGGCGCTCGGGCCCGCGGGCGGCGATGCGGCGATCCCGGCTGGCACGGTCGTGCCCCCGCCGGGGCATCTCGTGCTCGGCGAGTCGCAGCTCGGCTTCGCGCTCGACGGCATCCATGCGCTGATCCTCGCCACCGATGACGGGCGCTTCGTCGATGGGCTCAACCCCCGCGTGACGGGACCACAGCACTCGACGGGACGCTACCCAGACGGCGGCGGGAACCGCGTGGTGTTCACGTCGCCGACGCGGGGCGCGCCGAACGCGATCGACCTCGAGTCACCGGTGGTGATCAACGAGATCATGTACCACCCGGCGGAGGAGAACGCCGGAGGCGAGTTCATCGAGCTGTTCAATCGCTCGGCGGAGCCGGTCGACCTCTCCGGCTGGTCCTTCACGCGCGGCGTCGCGTTCACCTTCCCGGCCGGGCTGGTCGTGCAGCCGTCCGGATTCGTCGTCCTCGCGCGCGACCCCGCCGCTGCGGCTGCGCACTACGCGATCGGCGATGTGCTCGGACCGTACGAGGGCCGGCTGAAGAACGACGCCGAGACGCTGCTCCTGCGCGACGCGCTCGGCAACCCACGCGACCGCGTCCGGTACGCCGACGAGGGCAGCTGGCCGGAATCGGCGGACGGCCTCGGACCGTCGGTCGAGCTGGTCCACCCCGGAATCGAGAACCGCGGCGGGGCCGCGTGGGCGGCGAGCGAGGGCGAGGGCACGCCCGGCGCGCCGAACTCGCGACTCACCGACGACCCGCAGCCGTATGTCGCGCTCGTACGGCATCGCCCGCCGGTGCCGACCTCCGCGGAGCCCGTGCGCGTCGAGGCGCTGGTCGCCGACGAACGCGAGGTCACCGCGGTCAGCCTCTTCTACGAGGTCGACGAGTCCCGCGGCGGACCGGTCGAGGTTCCGATGGTCGACGACGGAATCGGCGACGACGGCGTCGCCAGCAACGGCGTGTGGGGCGGCGACATCCCCCCGTTGCCGGACGGTTCGATCGTCGCCTTCTGGATCACGGCCGACGCGGCGGGCGGCCAGTCGGTGATCGCGCCACCCGACGCGCCGCGTCCGTCGTTCCTGTACGAGATCGACGACGAGCCGCACGCCGACCTGCGTCCGCTCTACCGCATCGTCATGCGCGCCGATGACTTCCGCGAGCTGCGATCGCGCGGCAACGGAAGTGACGTCCTCCTCGATGCGACGTTCATTTCCGACGACGCGGCGTACTACAACCGCGGGCTGCGTTACCGCGGCAGCTCCGCCCGCAGCTGCAACCCGCTGAGCTACCGTGTGCAGTTCGATCACGACGTCGACTTCCACGGCATCAAGCGCCTCAATCTGAACGGCTGCGCCACGGGGCGCCAGTGGATCGGCCTCGATCTGCTGCGCCGCACGGGGATCCCGACGCCGCGGGCGTGGTTCCGGCGCCTGTCGATCAACGGCGATCTCCAAAGTGGGTGGTTCCTGCGCGTCGAGACCATCGACGATGCGTTTCTCGAGCACACGATGCCGGGAGACGACAGCGGCAATCTCTATCGCGGGCGCAGCCAGGCGAACCTCGACTACCGCGGCGAGGAGTTCGGGCCCTATCGCCCCCACTACTCGAAAGTGACCAACGAGCTGCTCGACGACTACAGCGACGTGGTCGACCTCTGCTTCCGGTTCGACTCCGACACGACGGGCGACGGGGAGTTCGTGGCGGCGATCGAGGAGCGCGTCGACGCCGACCAGTGGGCGCGGTACTTCGCGGCGTTCGCCCTCCTCGGCTCCACCGAGAACAGCATCCTGCTCAACAACGGCGACGACTATTTCCTCTACCACCGGTTCTCGGATAACCGGTGGGTCCTGCTCCCGTGGGATCTCGACAGCTGCTTCGACGACGAGGGCCAGCGCCTCTTCCGGCCGACCGTCGACGCGATCCAGCGTTTTCTCCGCCATCCCTTCTACGCGTCGAGTTACTGGTGCGACCTGAGGGAGCTCATCGACAGCGCGTTCGCGCCGGAGCTGATCAACTCGCGAATCGACCACCTGGTGCCGCTGTTTCCGCCGGGCTTCGTCGGCGGACTCCGCTCGTACGCTTCCGCCCGCCGGGCGTTCATCGAGGCGCGCCTCGTCGGCGAGGTCGAGATCGAGCAGATCACCGGCGGCTCCATCTGCGCCGGCGTCGTGGTGCCCGCCGGACCGACCATGTCGCTCATCGGACGCGCGCCCGGCTGCGGCACCGTCGCGGTCACCGTCAACGGCGCGCCGGCATCGTGGGATCCGGTCTCGACCACCTGGTCGGCCAGGATGGACGTCGACGCGACGACCGCGCTCACGGTCCTGGCGATCGATCGCGACGGGGCGGAGGTCGATCGGCTCGAGCTCGAGCTCGAGACCCCGGATGCGATCGCGGGACCGGAGCGGCACGAGCAGGCCGAGGCCAGTCCCCACCTGGCGATGAAGGCGGCCGACTTCCAGGCCGTCACCGACCCCGACGAGGACGGCGCCGTGTGGCTCGTCCGGACCGGCGTCGCGAGCGCCCTGGGCGCCCGCGGGCGCGTGTTGCGCGCCCCCGACGGCGGGCGTCCGGGCGAGACCGGCCAGTCGACGGCGATCTACCGGCTGCTCTTCCGGCGCGCGGGAACCTACCGCGCCTACTTCCGCGCTCGCGGCTTCGACGGCTCGAGCAATACCTTCTGGCGACCCGCCGAGTTCGACACCGAGCCGGCGGAGCGCCAGCCGGCCAACCGCAGCGGCGCATTCGCATGGTTCGACGAGGGCGCCTACGTCGTCACCGACGACGACGTCGCCGGCGAACGCCTTTTCGAGTTTCGCGTCGGTGTTCGCGAGCCGCGGCTGGAGATCGACGCCATCGTCCTGAGCGTCGATCAGGGAGGTGGAGGGACGCTCGACCCGGCAACGCTCGACGCCATCGTCACCTCGACCGTCGACGATCCGATCCCGCCGCGAGCGCGGATCACGGTCGAGCCCGCGACGGAGATCGACCTCGTGCTCGGTCTGGCGAGGGCGACCCTCGACGGCGTCACGTCCCATGACGGCTCGTGCGGCACCGATGGCCTGGCGTATCTCTGGGAGAAGGTCTCCGGTCCGGAGGGAAGCGTGTTTCGCGACGCGATCGACGCGCCGAGCGTCGAGGTCGAGTTCCTCGAGCCGGGAGAGTTCGTCTTCCGCCTGACCGTGACGCGACCCGACGGCGACACCGCAGCGTCCGAGGCGACAATCACCGTCACGGGACCGCCGGTCACGTTCAACTCCTACCTGCTGTGCGACTCCAACAGCGACGGGGAGATCTCGATCTCGGACTCGATCTTCTCGCTGCTCGCGCTCTTCGGGGGCGGCACGTCGCCGAGGTGCGCGGCAGCGACCGACTGCAACTCCGACGGACGCTTCAACCTCACCGACCCGATCTTCAGCCTCAACTACCTCTTCCTCGCCGGCGAGTCACCGGCGGCGCCGTTCCCGCAGTGCGATGAGGCTCCGTCGACGGTGTGCGCCACCGCGACGTGCCAGTGAGGTGAGGGGCGCTGCCGGCCGCGCCGGTCCGGATCACTCCTGCGCGCCGAGTCGCTCGAGGAGCCTCGCGACTTTCGCCAGTCCCGCCATGCGAGCGAACCCGAGCAGCGTGTAGCCGTACTGGTCGCGGTAGTTGAGGTCACGCGTCCGCGTGAGGAACTCGGTCGCGAGGCTCTCGTCCTCGAGACGGAGCGCGTACATCGCGTAGGACGTGCCCCAGATGGTGCCGCGATCGGGATCGGCGCCGTTCTCGAGCAGGATGCGGAGGATGCGGCGGTCGACACCGACACCGAGTGCGTACGCGAGGGGCGTCGCGCCGGTGACGATCCTCAGGTTGACGTCGGCGCCGGCCCGGACGAGGGTCTTCACGAGGTCGACCCGATTCCACGCGATCGCGAGCGAGAGCGCGCTCTGCTGATCCTGGGTGACGGCGTCCGCGTCGGGCTCCCAGTCGAGCAGATCCTGAACGTTCGCCGCCGAGTTCCGGCTGACCGCCTCGATCAGCGCCGTCGAGCCGCGACGGTCGCGGTGATCGACGTTTGCGCCGCGGCCGAGGAGGAGACGGATGATGGTCGAGCACGCGTCGTTCTCACGGCATGCCACGATCAGCGGTGTCTCGTCGCGCAGATTCGTGGCGTTGACGTCGGCCCCGTGCTCGATCAGGAGGCGCACGCAGTGCTCCTGTCCGGCCCAGCACGCGTGGTGCAACAGCGTGTCGCCCGCCCGGTCACGCGTCATGATGTCGAGCGACCCGAGGCAGCGCTCGAGTCGTCCGAGCGCGCCCTGCTCCACGGCCAGGATCGCCGTGCGCAGGAGCACCGGCGGGTGCGCCCAGAGGCTCTCGTCCTCAGCGCAGATGTGCGCCAGCGCGTCCGAGGCGATATTCCGGCGCTTCTCGTCCTCGTCATCGAGCATGTCACGCAGAGTCGGGACAGCCGCCCGCGCCGCGGGGCCGAGGTCACCGAGCGCGATCCCGGCCGAACGGGCCACCTCCGCGTCGAAGTCGCTCACCAGGTCGACCAGGTGTTTCACGATACGCGGATCCGAGCCGAGCGTCGCGGCGGCGCGAATCGCGGCAAGCCGCACGTCGCGATCCGCGTCGTCGAGATTGCTCAGGATCGCGTCGACGAGCTCGCGACTGACCGGGCGCAGGACGGTGAGCGCGTGCGCGGCCGCGATACGAACCCGCGGAGAGTCGTCGCCGAGAGCGTCGAGCAGAGCGAGCACGACGTCGTCGGTCGCTCGGCCGACGGCGGCGAGGGCCTCCGCTGCGGCGACCTGCAGCATCTCGTCGCGTTTCAGGACCGCCGCCGCGAGCGGACCGACAGAGTGCGCGGACGCCGCCGGAATGCGTCCGAGCGCCCGCGCCGCCTCGACGCGGACCATCGGCGCCGGATCGGAGATCGCCGCGATGAGGCTTCGCGTGACGGGGTACGCGGCGTCTCCCATGGAGCCGAGCATCTCGGCTGCGGCGCGGCGCGTCCCGGCGTCGTTGCTCCGCTGCAGCAGCCTCTCGATCGCCGGCGCCGCCGGCGCCCCGACGCGCTCGAGCGCACGGATCGCCCGGCAACGGACTCCGGCGTCCCGGTCGAGGAGGCGACGCGACAGCGCCGGGACCGCCTCGATCGCCGGCGGGCCGATGCGCTCGAGCACGGAGATCGCGATCCAGCGCACCCACTCGTCGCCGTCGGAGAGTCGTCGCACGAGCGCGTCGACGGCGTTCACTGCCGCTTCGCCGATCTTCTCGAGCGCGCCCACCGCGGCGCGGGCGACATCCCGATCCTCGTCGTTGAGACGCTCGACCAGCGACACCGCGACCTCGGCCGCCGGCGGCCCGATCTCCCCGATCGCCTCGGCAGCCGCCCAGCGCACCCAGGCGTCGTCGTCGACGAGGGCCTCGCGCAGCTCGGCCAGCGCGGGGGCAGCGGATGCTCCCTGCCGCCCCAGCGCGAACGCCGCGAGCCATCGCACGTCACGATCGTCGTGGGAGAGGAGCTCTCGAAGGGGCGGGAGCGCGGACGCGCCGAGTCGTCCCAGGGCGGACGCGGCGGACCAGCGATCCGAGAAGCGCCCGGTGCGGAGCTGATCGACGAGCACGCGGACGGTCTCCGCGACGCGATCGCGCACCCGTGCCGGCTCTGGCCGACAGGTGTCGAACAGGTCAGGCGCTCCGAGATCCGGGTACTCGAGCGAGGCGGCGGTTGTCATGGGCGGCGGAACGTATTCGGGGATCGGGCGGTGGCCGGCGGACGGCGTGATAATCCATGCAATTCGGGGACCCGGATGGTGCAGAAAACCCTGTAAAACGCTTGCGAAACTCGTCCGGAGCGGGTTGATCGAGGGGTCGGAGCACGCGCTGGCGAGCGTGACTTTTTTCGCGGTGCGGCGACGCTCGTGCGCGCCTTTGATCGGCGCCGGGGGTCCCCGTCGCGGCTCAGCCCTGCGCGACGGTGTTCCAGATAACGTTCCTGACCGCACCTACGACGGCGTCCGGATTCCCCGCCGGAGCGAGGTCATCGGCGCCCGCGCCGAAGCAGCGTCGCGTCATCTCGTCGGTCCTTTCGGGCACCAGGGCGATCAGCGGCGTCGACGGGAGCTCGCTCCGCAGGGATCTCGCGGTTTCATCGCCGCTCGATTTTTCCGTCAGGAAGTCGAGGACGATGACGTCAGGCCGCCGCTTCGCGTCCATCTCCTTGACACGTGCGACCAGCCCCGGTCCCCCGCGAGCGAGCTCGACGGTCGCGCCGATGGCGGCGAGCTCCGCCTGGATCCGCTGCGCGACGCGCACGTCGTCGAGCGCGACGATGACGGACGCCGAGAAGGTCACCGCGTCCGACGAAGGGCTCCCTTTCTTTTCCGGCGCGTGCCCCTCCTCGAGCGCCGGCGGCTCGTCGACGAGCTCGATCCCCTCGAGTGGCCCGGTCGGCACGACGAGATTGAAGATGCTCCCCTTGCCGGGCGCGCTGTTGACCGTGATGTCGCCCCCGAGGAGACCGGCGATGCGCTTGCTGATCGTCAGGCCGAGGGCGACGCCCGCGTCGCGACCGGCGGACTTCTCCGCGGTGGCGAACGGCTGGAACACCTGCTCGCGCTCGTCGCTCGAGAGACCGGCGCCCATGTCCATGACGTGGATCTCGAGCCCACCCTCGCCGTCCGGAGCGTCCTCTCCCTCGAGCGTGTTGATGAGGACGAGGACGGTTCCCGTGGCGGTGAATCGGATGGCGTTGGAGAAGAGATTCTTGAGCACATAGGCGAGCTTCTTCGGATCCGTCCGGATGCTCGCGGGCACGGGCGTGACGTACTCGATCCTGAGCTCGAGCCCCTTGGACACCACCTGCTCCCGCACCAGGTCGTGGCTGTCACGCAGGATCCTGGCGGTCGCGCACGGCACGTTCCGGAGCGCGAGATCGCCGGCGCTGATCTTCGCGTACTCGGCTATGTCGCTGATCAGCTCGAGCAGGAAGCGACCATGGGCGACGATCGCTCGCGCGGTCTCGGTGGCGCGCGTGTCCTCCGATGTCGAGAGGGCCTGTGCGCGCGCGACGATCTCGGCGATCTCCCGGTCGAACTCGCGAGCGAGCGATGCGAGGACATCGCTCCTGGCCTCGCTGGCGACGAGCTCCCTGCGCGCCCGATCGCCGAGTCGCTCGCGCGTGACCTCGAGCTCGAGCTTCGCCTTCTCGAGCTCGCGCTCACGCTCCTCGAGTGAGAGCATGGTGTCGGCCTGGCCTCCCAGCGCGCCCGCAAAGACGAGCAGCACGACGAGGACGACCACGGCGGTCGTCCCCAGGATCGACCAGCCGACCGGACGCGTGGCGGCGTACGCCTCATCGCGGTGATGGGCGATCGCCAGGCGCCACGTCGACCCCTCAATCGGCGGCGGTAGCCGGAGGGCGCGGCTGCTCGCCACCACCGAACCGGTCTCCGCGGACGGAAGCGACGCCAGCACGACCGCCCCGTTCTGCCGGAGCACCTTTCCCGACGCGCTGGTGATCCCCCCCCACCAGTGCGCCCCCTCGCCGAACATGCCGGCGAGCGACACGACGGCGCAGACCGAGCCCTGTGATCGGGGATCGCCGGCGACGAGGACGATCTCATCACCCGGGTGAGCGTCCTCGATCGAGATCGACACGGATCCGGTCGCGAGGTCGCGGGATTGCCGCGACACCTCGCCCCCGACACGGCGGTCGTCGCTCGAGAGAACGACGCGACCGCCGGCATCGACCAGATCGATCGCGACGACGGCCGGGGTCACCTCGGCGGCCGCGACGAGGATGGCGGAAGCGCGTCGCCGCGCCCCGCCGTCGGTGACGGCCTGCACGAGCTCGCCGTCTGACGCCAGTCGCGCGACCGCTCCCGCGACGGAGCCGAGCGTCCGCTCGACACGCTCGGCGGCGAGCCCGCACTCGCGGTCGAGCCGCGCGTCCGCCTGCTGGCGAAGCGCTCGACCGCTGCGGTGATGGACAACCAGACCGCCGGCCACGATCGCGACCACGATCAGGCCGCAACACGTGAGCAGTCCACGCAGTCCCTGAGAATCACGCTCGATCGCCATGCCAGGCGTCACTCACACACACGGCGGTCGAGGCCGCCGGATTTCCGGACGTTCGGGTTTCGGAGTGCCGAGCTCCCTGCAACGGATGGCATCGGATCGAAAGCGGACGGCCTGAAGAGCAGGAACCTGTTTTCCGGGAACTTGGCCCTTCCCGGCCGTCCTCGGCATCGAACACGTCGAGGGGGCGGATGACGTTCGACGGGGACGGGAACGCAGATGACGCAGATTACGCAGACGGGGGACTCCGTGTCCTCGGCATTGGTATCGGAATCGGTATCGGAGTCGGAGTCGGA
>JBFFXF010000214.1:0-12982 GCA_041569895.1 Planctomycetota bacterium
GCCGAGGCGATACAGCGGAGAGTATCGTCGAGGCCGAGCGACAAAGCCAGGGCGGAGAAGCGCCGGCCAGACGCCCTCTCAGAATCGTGTCGGCCTATATAGCTCCGCAGCTCCGTGGTCGCCCTCTCGTCCCCGTTCCGGGATCGGGCTTCCGCTCGGGGCAAGGTCACCCGCGGGAGAGCTCGCGGCGGACGAGGGCCAGGAAGGCGCCGAATCGTTCCTCGTTCTTGGGGTCGAGCTCGACGAGGTGCTCGTGGGCCCGGACCACCTTGCGGAGGTGCGTGTCCGGGTCCACCGCGCGCGCGTCCTCCAGGGGGCGCAGCCGCACGGGCGGGGCCGGCACCGGCTCGCGGCAGACGTCGATGATGCGATCGACGCCCACCGACCCGAGGAGCTCGCGCTGTTCGGGGCTGGCGTTGACGAGCACGACGCGCGCGCCGGTCTCCCCCTCGCCACCCGGCGAGACGATGCTGACGAGAGTTCCCATGAAGGTGCTGTCGAAACCGCGGCAGTCGGAGAGGTCGAAGATGACCTCCGACACGTCGCTCGAACGCACCTCGGCGAGGAATGACTGGAGGGGGGCGCAGCTATTGAGCGTGGCGAGCCCGTCGACCTTCACGAGGGCGGCCCGAGGCGTCACGGCGACGGAGAAGCGGCCCTGGCGGTTGCTCTGAGGGCTCATGGGACGGAAGGCGGAAGACGCGCGACCGGGTTTGCTCAACGAGAGCAACTGTAACACGCGTCCCGGGAGTGTGCAACTCGCCTGACGGTGACTCGCTGCCGTGTTTCGCCGGGGGTCAGAGCTCCTCGAGAAGCCGTTCGATCACCGACCGGATCTTCTCCGGTGTCTCGTAGGTGCCCGCCTCGATCTCGGCCCGGATGCGCTCGATGCGGTCGATGCGGATGTCGGGGACGTCGCGCAGCATCGCCTTGAGCTTGGCGATCTCGCTGATCTCGGCGCTGTCCGGCGCGGATTCATTGACGGCCTTGCTGAACCGAGATGGGGAGGTTCGGTCCGGCCGTATCGGATCGGGTCCCTGGACGCTTCCAGGTCCGTTGATCTCCATGTTCCCCTCCCTGAGGTTTGCGTGCTCGTGTGCTCGTTCGCCTCGAGGACGCCAAGTCGCCGCCGCGCGTCACGCCGATCATGCCGTTCACGCGCGGATCGTCTCCGCAGAGAGGACGGCCTCGACAGCAGCTCCGTCCCGGCGATTCCCGGTCGCCTCGATCGCCCGGAAGCGCCCGCTCCCGCGCTTTCGCCAGCGGCCGGATCTCCCTGGTCCTTGCGGAGAACCAACTCTTGCTGGCCCACATATCGGCATTCCGAGGCCGCCGACTTGAGAGAATCCGGGATTTTCTCGAGCCGCGTTCCCGTCCCCGGTCCCGGTCCCGTACCCGTGCCCGAAAGCACGGGGCGTCGAGCCCACGGCCACCGTCGGGGCCGGGACCCACGGGGTCGGAGTCCGAGACGGAGACAGAGAACAGAGATCAGAGATCAGAGATCAGAGATCAGAGAACGGAGGTCAGAAACAGAGGTCAGAGACAGAGGGCCGACTCCGAGGCCGATTCCGATCCCGATGACCGATTCCGACTCCGATTCCGAGACCCGACTCCGATCCCCGTCTTTAATCTGCGTCAATCTGCGTAATCTGCGTTCCCGTCCTCGTCGATCGTCGGCCGCGCTGTTGCCCCGCAGAGATCACTCCCCCTGGAAGCCCAGCTGGACTTCGATCGGGGCGCCGGCGGTGACCTCGATGTCGATCGAGGGGCGTTCCCTGACCTTGAAGTCGTGCGCCGTGACGCGGTAGCCGCCGGGGCGGAGGCCCGCGAAGGCGAAGGCTCCCGACGGGTCGGTCTTGGTGCGCTGGTTGACCGAGGAGTCCTTGCTGAGCTCCCGCAAACCCGTGAGGTAGACGTTCATGCCCCCCACCGCCTGGCCCTGGGAGTTGACGACCACGCCGTAGATCTCGCCACCCTGGCTGAGCTCGACGACCACGTTGCGCGAGCGGGTGGCGTCGTTGGCGTCGACGTCGGTGACGCGCTCGGTGACGTAGGCGTCGTGGCTGACGAGCAGCGTGATCCGCCCGCTGCGCAGATTGGTGAAGCGGAAGTAGCCGTTGGAGTCGGTGTAGCGCGTCGACATCGCCGTCGTGTCGCCGCCGGCGACGTCCTTCGCGCTCGGCAGGAACTTGATGCGCCCGCCCTGGACGCGCACCTGGGCGCCGGGGACCGCCTGGCGCGTCCTGGCGTCGATGACGCGCCCGTCGACGATGCCGCCCTCCTGCAGCACCGAGCGGCCGAGATCGAGCAGTTCGCCGTCCTGGATGACGACGTCCGGGATCGACACCGCCGAGTAGCCCGGCGCGTTGATGGCGATGGTGTATTTGCCAGCGGGGATGCCGGTGTACTGGTAGCGGCCCTCGGGATCCTGGAAGGTCCGCGAGTGGATGCGCTTCCCTCCCTCGCCCTCGCCATCGGCTTGAGGCTGGACGCTGAACGAGGTCATCGGCTCGCCGCTCGCGTCGACGACGACACCGAGCACGCCGCCGAGCGGCGCGAGCCTGACGACGATCTGCTCCGTTCCGACCTCGACCCCCTGCGCCGCGTACGGCGAGTAGTCGGGGTGCTCGACCTCGAGGTCCACTGGCTCGGTGCCCGCGAGGTTGGTGAAGACGAAGCGTCCCTCGCCGTCGGTCGACTCGCGGACCTCCTTGACGCCGCCGGCGAACTCGCGCACGGTGACGCGTGCCGAACGCACCGGGCGGTCGTTCGCGTCGACGACCAGCCCGGCGAGCTGCGTGCCCTGTCGCAGGCTGATCCGCACGTCCCTGGTCTCGAGCCCCTCGCGGACCTCCACTCCCTGGAGGATTTCCTCGAGGTAGCGCGAGTGCACCGCCTTGAGATCGAGGGATCCGGCCTCCAGCCCCTGGATGCGGAAGCGCCCGCGGTCGTCCGTGGTGTGGGTCTTGACGGCGCTGAAGGTGGTGTCGCCCTCGGGACGGACGGAAATCTGCGCGCCGGCGATCGGCCGGCCGTCGGTGTCGACCGCCGTGCCGGCGATGGAGCCGCCGAGCGTCAGCATGAGGTCACTCGCGTCCCGCTGCTGGCCCGGCGCGATGTCGAACGGATCGGTCTCGGCCTCGAGGTACTCGGGGTGGAGCACCTGGAACCAGGTCTCCTCGCCCGCCTCGAGCTCGATGGTGAACGTGCCGTCGGTGCGGCTGACCGCCGAGCCGACGGTGAGCGGCACCGGGCTCTGTCCCGAGCTCCGGCGCCGCGCCATGACGCGGGCGCGCTCGACGGGATTGCCGGCGGAGTTCACCACGCGGCCGAGCACGGTCGCGGTGGCGAAGAGCTCGAAGTCCTGGCTCTCGGTGACCTGGCCCTCGTTGACCTTGACCGAGTAGTTGTTGATGCGCGCGTAGCCCTCGGCCTGGACGTTCATGAAGCGCTTGCCACGCGGCGAGGGGCTCAGGCCGCTGACGTAGTACTCGCCGTTCTCGTCGGTGATGGCGTCCTTCTTAACGTCGAGGAGGTCGGTGACGGTGACGCGCGCGCCGGGGATCGGATTGCCGGTCGACGCCTCGATGACGCGGCCGGAGATCGCGCCCCCGCGCGACAGCTGGATCCGCAGCGACATGTTGCCGAGCTCGACGCTGCGGAGTTGCTCCGCGGCGTAGTCCTCGTGCCACGCGATCAGGGTGTACTTGCCAGGCTCGAGCGTGTCGAACTTGAACGCCCCGTCGTCCCCGGTCGGGATCCGTCCGTCGTTCGTGAAGTCGATTTTCATGTTCTGCTCGCGGACATCGCCGCCCGAGCGGATCGGCCGCACCCACGCCCCCGGGATCGGCTCGCCCTCGGGACCGATCACCTCGCCCGCGAGGAGCAGACCCGGCTTGAGCGTGAACGTGCGTTCCTCGTTGACGCCCTCGCGAATCGGGATCTTGGTGAAGCGGCCCGGCTGGAAGGACGGGGCCGTGATCTCGAAGTTGTAGAACCCGCTTCCGAGCGACGAGATCGTGTACCGCCCCTTGTCATCGGTCGTCTCCTCCGCCAGCGGCGGGCGCGCCTTGACGGCGATGACGTAGAAGATGTCCTGCGAGTCCACCTCGGGATAGACGCGCACCACCGCCCCGGGCACCGGCCTCCCCTGCTCGTCGGTGACCCGCCCGGGGAGCTCCGATCCGACCGGCAGCCGGAAGTCGACGTTGCGCGCCGTCGGCCGCACGTGCTTGCGGCTCATCGGGGCATGGCCGTCGGCGGTCGCGACCACCTCGTAGTACTCCGGCTTGAGGCCGTCGATCTGGTAGGTGCCGTCCGGGTTGGAGAACACCGGCGGCAGGTACTCCTGCGACTTGTCGGCGATGGTGGTCATCTCGAGGAGCTTGGTGATGATGTCGTCGTTGGGCGAGCCGAGCTCCCAGCCGGCCATGACGCGCGCTCCGCCGATGCCGCGCCCGCCGGAATCCATCACGCGGCCGCTGATCGACAGCCCGCGATCGAGCGCGATGTCGAGCGACTTCGCCTGCCCCTCGATCATCGTCAGCTTCTCGGTCTTCGAGGTATAACCGGGCGCCCAGGCGCGGACGTCGTACGCGCCGGCGACGAGCTCGACCTGGAACTCGCCGCGCGAGCTTCTCGATCTCGTGTCGGTGGGGAAGACCACCTCGCCGATCTGATCGCCGTCCGCGCGCTTGCGAACGACGATCTGGGCGTCGGCGATCGGCCGGCTGCTCCCCTCGTCGAGGACCCGGACGGTGAGGGCCTCTCGCTTTCGCTCGTCGTCCGGAATCGGCGGCCGGACCCGCGTCGTGGCGGTGGAACCGTCCGTCACCGCCGACGGGCCAGCGTCGAGCACCGGATCGGCTGGCTCGTCGCCGAAATCGCGCGGCTCGGGGCCGCCGCCGAAGAAGTAGAACGCCCCGACGAAGACGAGGGCGACGATCACGACGCTCGCCCCGAGGGCGACGACGACCGGTTTCGAGCTGCTCATGGTTCGAATGATTCCTTCGCGTGTCTCGGCGTCGCGCGACGCCCCGGAGATCCCTATCCCGACTGCGCGACCCGGCCGGG
Organism: Planctomycetota bacterium; assembly: GCA_041569895.1. Classification (GTDB taxonomy): domain Bacteria; phylum Planctomycetota; class UBA8108; order UBA8108; family JACQVS01; genus JBFFXF01. The sequence goes on from JBFFXF010000214.1 coordinate 5,074, forward strand.
CGGCGGGTGTGGCGCGCCCCCCACCGCCTCGAGGCGCGGTGACGGCGCCAGGGGGGACAACCGACCCCCCCGCTCGCTGTGAGCAAAGGCCATTCCCATCATCCCCGGGGGTACCGCGGAGGGCGGATCTTTCGTAAATTTCGCAACTTGCGGCTGCGCTTCACGATCTCCCCCGATCCGTGTCGGAGCGAGTGTATGGGGCCGATACACTGCGCCGTATCCGGAGCGGGGCGGTCCCGCGGCCCGCCGCTCTACCGCACGGCCTTCTCGAGGATCTCCCTGGCGTCGGCGTTCTCGGGGTCGATGTCGAGCACGATCCTCGCCTCCCGCGCCGCCTCGGCCCGGTCGTCGAGCCCGAGATGGGCCCGGGCGAGCGAGAGGTGCGCCGTCAGCGTGTCCGTCGCCGGGTCGAGGAGCAGGACGCCGATCTCGCGGATCACCGTCCGGTGGTCGCCGAGCTCCTCCGCGATGCGCGCGCGGTGCTTGTGGAAAGTGGACTCGAACGGATTGATGAAGAAGAGCTCGTCGAGGTACTTCGCCGCCCGCTCGAGCTCGTTCCTCTCGAGGGCGTACTTGACGAGACGGTACCGGCACTCCATGTCCTCGACCGCGTGCCGGGCGAGCTCCTCCATCTGGAGGATCGCCTTCTCCGGCTCGCCGATCTCCTCGTAGTACTTGGCGAGGTTGTAGTAGACGTTCATCCGCCCCCGCTGCCGCAGGTGCACGGGCACGTCCGGCGCGCGGCTCGCCGAGCCGCCGACCGGCGAGATTCGCTTCGCCTCCTCCCAGCGCTCGATCGCCTTCGGATACTCCCGCTGGCGGGCGAGGATCTCACCCATCAGCGCGTGGGCGCGGTAGCCGAACCGCGTGCCGAGCTCGACGGCGCGCTCGAGACGCTCGAGCGCCGGCGCGAGCTTGTTCTCCCCGTGAAGCAGCATGCCGCGGATGGCGTTGGCGTCGCCGGAGTCCGGATCGAGCTCCAGCGCCTTGCTGATCGTCAGGGACGCGTCGAGGTCGTTGCCGCTCCACATGTACGCCCAGGCGAGGTCGTTCAGGACGGCGACGTTCTCGGGGTCCTTCTCCTTCCTGAGCTCGAGCGGCACGATCGCGTCCTCGGCGATGACCGGGGCGTAGCCGTTCTTCTTCACCCAGGCCGCGATGTGCTCGCCGAAGCCGCGGTCGAACTCCTCGAGCTCCTGCCCGAGGACGTCGCGGAAGATCTTCTCGGTGCTCTGGTACTTCTTGTAACCATCGAGGATCTCGAGCACGGCGCCGAAGCCCCACTTCGACGTGATGTACTCGACGATCAGGCACCCCTGATAGTAGGAGAGGAGGATCTGGTTCGGGAACCGCGGCTTGGTGAAGCCGAAGTCGAGCTCGCCGATCGGCAGCAGCCGGCCGGATCCCCACGCGTCCGCGATGTCGCGCTGGAAGTTGCGCGTCCAGTGAGGTCGGTCGTGGCCCTCCTCGTAGACCGAGATCCCCTCGGTGAGCCAGCGGGGCACGCGGAAGTCGGTGAGCTGGATGGTCACCACGTGCGCGAACTCGTGCCACGCGACGGCGCCCCAGTTCTGCGGCAGCGCCTTCGGCGTCGTCAGGGTCACCAGCTTGCCGAAACACGCGCCGCTGGCGGCGAAACCCTCGAGCCCCACCGTGCGCGCCGAGAACCACTTGTGCTGCGAGAACGCCTCGATCTCGATCGGACCGTCGATCTCGAGCTTGTAGCGCTCCGACAGCCGCCGGTGCGCCTCGTCGAGGAGCGGCTCGAGGTACGGGCGCATGAAGGGGGCGTCGGCGCGCGGCAGGAAGTACTTGAAGCGCTCGTTCTCGAAGGAGACGAACTCGCGGTCCATGTGCCTGAGCAGCACCCGGGTGTTGAAGACGAAGGGATTGAACCTGTCGTGCTCCCACGACTTGTCGATGAACGCCCGGCCGCGCTCGCGATCGCCGGTCCGCAGGCAGTTGATGCCGAGCGTGACGTAGGCCGGCCAGAACTGCTCGTCGAGCTCGAGGGCCCGGTCGCACATGCGCACCGTGTCCGGGTAGCGGAACTTCTGCTCGATCGCGCCGGCGATGGCGTGGAAGAACTCGGCGCCCTTCGGATTGATCGCCAGGGCCTCGGCCTGCGCCTTCTCGAAGGCGGGCCGGTTGCCCATCAGGTAGTGCGCGGCGGCGACCAGCCCGCGAGCGCTCATGCTGGCGCGGTCGAGGCGCACCGCCTCCTCGAGGTCCTCGAGCGCGCGCGACAGGCGGCCGTCCGAGAGCCAGAGCTTGCCGCGCACCTCGTGCGCCTTGGCGTGACGCGGATTCGTGCGCAGGGCGCGCTCGAGGTACTTCTCGGCCTGGTCGTACCGCTTGGTGCCGACCAGGAAGTCCGAGAGGTAGTTGGCGGCGAGCTCCGCGTTGGCGTCTGCGAAGTCGCGGTTGAGGTCGAGCGCCTCGCGATAGAACTTCCGCGAGTCGGGGTAGTTGAACTTGTCGTGGAAGATCCGGCCGCGCTCGAGGAGGAGGGTCGGGTTGTCCTTGTCGAGCTCCTCGGCCTGCGAGAACATGATGTCGTCCGCGTCGCGATAGCGGTTCAGGCGCACGAGCGTCAGTCCCCAGTAGACGAAGTCCTCCGGCGCCAGCTTCTCGGCGTCGTCGGGATCGAGAAAGCGGTAGGCGTCGATCGCCCGGTCGAAGACCTTCGTCGCCTCCTCGAGACGACCGGCGCGCCGGTGGGTCTCGCCGAGGTGATAGAGCGCCTCGGCGGAGCGGGGCATGCGCTCGGCGGCCCTCGAGAGCAGCTCGCGCGCCCGATCGAGGTCGCCGACGCGCAGGGCGATGCGTCCGGCGCGCGCCACGAGCGGGCCGCTGCGATCGAAGTCCTCGCGCTTCTCGAGGAGCGCGACGGCCTCCTCGTACTTGCCGGTCGCGACCAGCGCGTCCGCCCAGCCGCGCAGGGCGCGGACCACGTCCTGCCCGGCCTCGACCGCCTTCTCGAAGCTCTCGATGGCGTCCTCGTAGTCGCCGACCTCGAGGTGCTCGAGACCGATCTGGACGTCGGTCTCCCTCGACTCCCGCGCCGAGGACTCCTCCGACGAGCGTTGCGCGAAGGCGGCGACGGGAGAGAGCGCGAGAAGCCACGCGAGGGAGGCGATCGGCCAGTGTCGCAGCCCCTCGCGGAGGGTCAGGATTCGGCGTTGGGCGACGGTGCGAGGAACGCGTACGGGCATCTCGGTCTCCTCATGGTCCCGCGTGTCCCGGGTGCGCGCCCGGGCACTCCTCTCGATTCGATCCAGAAACACCCGGGTATTATAGGCCGTGCCCCCGAGCGCGGTATTCTAAAACCGTCGCAGCGATTTCGGGCTGGATTTCCCCCGTGATTCGTGGTTCGTTCTCCACCGTCGGATCTCGACAATCGGAAGAAGACAAGAGAACGTTCACCCACCGTGATTCTCGTCGGAATCGATGAAGCGGGATACGGCCCGACCCTCGGACCGCTCGTCGTCTCCGCGTCGGCGTTCCGGATCGCGGAGCCCGAGACCGATCTCTGGGAGGTCCTGCGGGAGTCGGTGACCCGCAAGCCGGACGGCGCGCGGGTGCCGGTCAACGACTCCAAGAAGATCCACCGGCCCGGCAAGGGGCTCGGACCGCTCGAGGAGGGGGTGATCCCGTTCGTGCGGTGTTGCCTCGACCCGCCGCCGGCCGACCTGCGGTCGCTCCTCTGTTACCTCGGCCGCTCGACCGGGGCGGCGGGGTACCTCGAGAGCTATCCCTGGTACCGCGGCCGCAACCTCGACCTCCCCGCCGACTCCTACGGCAACCTCCTCCGCGTCCTCGCCGAGCGGCTGCGCGGCGACCTCGAGCGCGGCGGCGTCGAGTTCCTCGGCCTGGCGAGCGCGCCGGTCGAGGTGATCCGTTTCAACGAGATCCTCGACGCCTCGCGGAACAAGGCGATGGTGCCGTTCAGCGCCATCTCGATGATCCTGCGGCGCGTCGCGAGGACCTTCCGCGACGAGGACGTGCACGTCGTCGTCGACCGCCAGGGCGGTCGCATCAACTACGCGCGACTCCTCTTCGAGCACGTCAAGCCGAGGAGCATCGGCATCGAGACACAGTCCGGCGAGCTCTCGCGCTACGTCCTCCGCGGACGCCGCCGCGCCATGCACGTGACCTTCACGCGCGAGGGAGACTCGAAGTCGTTCGCCGTGGCGCTCGCGTCGATGACGTCGAAGTACATCCGCGAGCTCCACATGACGCTGTTCAATCGCTTCTGGCACGAGCACGCCGAATCGCTCCGCCCCACCGCCGGCTACCCCACCGACGCCCGCCGCTTCCTGCGCGAGACCGCCGCCCTGCGACGGCGGATGGGGGTGGCGGATGACATCTTGATCCGTCGCCGGTAACGTTCCCGTCCCCGTTCCCGTCCCCGTCCCCGTTCCCGTCCCCGTTCCCGTCCCCGTCCCCGTCCCCGTTCCCGGACTCGGTCGTCCTCGTCCTCGTCCTCGAGAAACAGAGACAGAGACAGAGACAGAGATCGGAGGACAGAGATCCGAGTCCGAGGTCCGACACCGACGCCGATTCCGACACCGACACCGACGCCGATTCCGATTCGGAGTTCCGATTCGGAGTTCCGATGCGGAGTTCCGACTCCGATTCCGTCTCCGAGACGCTGCGCACGCCCCTACTGTATCCGCGGAATCAATGGGCCAACCTCCGAGTATACGAGAACCCCCCGACCGCTAAAGAAAGCCCCCCCGAAAGCCCGATCACTTGAAAACGCATCGGGGAATTCGGGTCAAACCGGAGGCGGGAAAGCTCGATGAGTTACGAGTACCTGACAGAAAAACGCGAGTTCGTCCGGATCCAGACCGACATTCCGATCCGGTACAAGTTCCTCAGCAAGTCCGTCGAGATCGACGACACGCAGATCTATGAGGGCATCACCACGAACCTGAGCGGCAGCGGGCTGCTCCTGCTCGGCAAGCTGCCGAGCGTGACGTGGATTCCGGCGCTCCTCATGGAGGACATCATCATCGGTCTCAACCTGCTCCTGCCGGCGCTCGATCACCCGATCAAGGCGCTCGGCCGGGTGGCGTGGATCGAGGCGTTCCAGAAGGGATCCGACCGCTGCGCGCTCGGGATCCGCTTCAAGGAGATCGGCAAGCCCCAGCAGGACGAGATCCTCAAGTACATCATCAAGGCTCAGATCCACCACTGAGCCCTTCCCTTCCGGCGGCGGCGACACGATAATTGCCCGGGTGAACACCCGCTCGTGTCGCGCGCTCACACTCCTCCTGACGAACGGCGGGACGCTTGCCGTGTCGATCCTCTTCTGCGCCGGCTGCGGGAGCACCGGCGGCGGATCGCGCGCCGGAGATCCGGTCTCGATGCGCGAGGGGATTATCACGTACTTCGAGCCGCGGGCGCCGAGGGACACGAGAGTTCGGGGCGTCCGGCAGATCGCCTCCGGCCCGTCGACGGTCGTGGTCGCAACCCGGACGGAGAGCGGGGAAACGGTCGATCGCCCCGCCGAGTACACCGCGACGGCCGGTCGGCTGGGGGACCGCTCGCTGGCCGATGTGCTGCGACAGGCGGCGAGGAAGCACCGAAAGGTGGTGAGTCCGGATCAGTTCCAGACGCTCTGGGACGCACTGCTCGACGTCGGCGTCACCGAGCTGCCGCGCTCTCTGGAGGAGGAGCCTCCCACGGACCGCGCGTGGATCCGCGTGCAGGCGGAGGGACGGCAGACGGTGTTCCTCCAGCCGGTGCAGGGGTATCGAGAGATCCGGGACGAGCGGGACCGCCGGCTCAACAGCATCTTCAGCCGCGCCAAGGCACTCGTCATCCAGGTCGCCAACAGCTGACCTCGGCGGGATCTACTCGGCAGGATCTACTCGGCGGCGATCTCGTAGGACTGCTCGGCGGCGCTCGAGCCGGCCCTGAACCGCAGCGTCAGCTGCTTGCCGGCGGCGCCGGCTGGAACGAGGAACGACACTTTCCACTTCGGCTCGCGCAGGAACACGACGCGGTGCGGCACCGGCTCGCCATCGACGAGCACCTCGCCCGCCGGCGGACCCTCGTCGGAGTCGAGCGTGAAGGAGTGGTTGACCCCCGCGAGGGTCTTGTCGGTCGGGTTGATCGAGAGCGACATGCTGGCGGATAGTGTAACGGTCGGGGCGGGGAGATCAATGGCCAAGGCGGGAGACCGAGGCAGAGGCAGAGGCAGAGGACTGAGGCAGAGATCAGAGACAGAGATCAGAGGTCAGAGATCAGAGACAGAGCCCCACATCGTCCTCGTCCTCGTCCTCGATCACCCGAGTCGGCCATCGGACTCGGTCATCGGTATCGGAATCGGAAGTCGGAATCGGTCATCGGAATCGGAGTCGGAGTCGGTATCGGAGTCGGACATCGGTCTCGGTCTCGGTCTCCGACCCCGCCAGTCCCGGCACCGACGGCGGCCGTGAGCGCGACACCGCAGGCTTTCGGGTCCGGGACCGGGTCCGGGACCGGGACCGGGACGGGAGTCAAAATATGATCAGTCGAGTCGCACTCGTGACAGTGTTCCTCCTCGGCGCCGGCCAGCCGGCCGTGTCCGGCGACGTGCACCGCTTCGGCGCGGTGGGCGATGGGACGGCCGACGACACCGCCGCGATCCAGCGGGCTGTCGACTCGAAGGCCGGTCGCATCGTCCTGCCGCGGGGGGTGTATCGGCTCACCAGGCCGGTTGTCGTCGATCTCGATGCCGTCGGGTACACGTCGATCGAGGGCGGCGGGGTGGCGCGGGTGGTGATGGCGGGCGCGGGTCCGGCGTTCCGGTTCGTCGGCACGCACTTCAGGTCGGCGGATCCCGGCGGGTTCACCGACGCGGTATGGGATCGGCAGCGGATGCCGCTGGTCGACGGGCTGGCGATCGTGGGCGCGCACGCCGAGGCGGTGGGCATCGAGGCGATCGGCACCATGCAGTTGACGATCACGCGCACGCACGTGCGCGGCGCGCTGCACGGCATCCGGCTGGCGGGCAACAATCGCAACGTCGTCATCACCGACTGCCACATCTACGAGAATCGCGGTGTCGGGATCTACTACGACGACGTCAACCTGCACCAGTCGAACATCACCGGCTGCCACATCAGCTACAACGCCGGCGGTGGCGTCGTGTCGCGCGCCGGCAACGTCCGCAACATCCACATCACCGGCTGCGACATCGAGAGCAACATGTCGCCCGACACCGCTCCCACGGCCAACGTGCTGATCGACAGCCGCTTCAGCCGATTCGGCACCGGCGAGGTCGCCATCACGGGCTGCACCATCCAGCACAACGACAACTCGCCCGGCTCGGCGAACATCCGCGTCCTCGGACAGAGCGGCGGCGTTCGTGGGCCGTGGCCGACGCGCGAGGGACACGTGACCATCACCGGCAACGTGCTCAGCGACGTCAAGGTCAACGTCCACCTGCGCGGCTGCCGCGGCGCGGTGCTCGCGGGCAACACCATGTGGCAGGGCTACGAGCAGAACATCCTGATCGAGAGCTGCACCGCGGTGGTCGTCGGCGCCAACGTGCTCGATCGCAATCCGAGGTACGAGCGCGTCGGCCGCGCCCGTCCACGGAACGCCGTCGTCATCCGGGACAGCGAGGACTGCACAATCACCGGGCTCCACCTCTCGGGAGTCAGCCCGGGGCCCGGGCTCCATGTGTCACGGTCGCGGCGCGTCGCCATCACCGGGTGCAGCATCCTCGACTGCGACGACGCGGGAGTGCGACTCGACGAGGTGGCCGCGAGCCGCGTTACTGGCTGCGTCATCCGGAACGACCGGCCGGACGCGCGGTCGACGCCCCTGATCGTCACCGGGACCGGTGAGCTTGGAAACTTCATCACCGACAACCTGATCGTCGGACAGCCGGAGATCGCGGCGGGCGCCGGCA
>JBFFXF010000215.1:0-12979 GCA_041569895.1 Planctomycetota bacterium
GGGCGGGCGCCGACATCGTGCTGCTGGACAACTTCGGCGTCGAGGAGCTGCGGCGCGCCGTCGAGCTCACCCGCGGCATGGCTCGCAAGCCCCTGCTCGAGGCCTCCGGGGGCATCACCGCGGCGAACGCGGCCGAGGTCGCCGCCACCGGCGTCGACCGCATGGCCCTCGGCGCGATCACGCACTCCGCCCCCGCCCTCGACCTCGGCCTGGACGTCCTGGAAATCGGCCAGTGAAGAAGCGTGTGCGCATGAGGAATCCGTCCCGTCCCCGTTCCCGTTCCCGTTCCCGTGCCCGTGCCCGTGCCCGGATCGTCGCACTCGGGCACGGGAGGCACCGGAACGCGCGGGAGAACGGCAACGAAAGCGGCGGACGCCACTCCGAATCGTGGCGTCCTCCGTGAGTCCCAACCCCAACCCCAACCCGGAACACCATGAACCGACACCGAACGACCCCCGCGTTCCCGAGTCGGACCGTGACCCTGGCCCTCGCCCTGCTCCTCGCCGGCTGCGGCGGCGGCATCGAGTACGAGAAGCGCACCGGCGCCGGCTCCACCCGGACGCTGACCATCGCCGGCAAGACCCTCACCGTCGAGCTCGCCCTCGACGACCAGGCCCGCAGCACCGGTCTGATGTTCCGTGAATCCCTCGACGAGGATCGCGGCATGCTCTTCGCTTACCGGTCGCCCCAGCTGCAGGGATTCTGGATGCGGAACGTTCCCTTCGACCTCTCGATCGCCTTCATCGACGACACCGGCAAAATCCTGCAGATCGAGCACATGAAGGCTCATGACGAGCGGCAGACACGGTCGAAGATGAAGGTGCGATACGCCCTGGAGGTCAATCGGGGCTGGTTCCGTCGCAACGGCATCGAGGTCGGCGACCAATTCGAGGACTTCGAGAACAGCGTGCGGGACCTGGAGGCCCGTTGACGGGACGGGCCCTCACCGGAGCTGGCGTTCGAAGAGGTTCGTCATGGCAAGAGGCCGCACTCAGTTCGCGATCGTCGTCATCGGCATCTTCGGGTTCGGCGTCATGGGCTTCATGATGAAGTTCGCGCTCGAGTCGAACCCCTCTCTGGTCGCGCAGGGCCGCATGAAGCAGGCGCTGCTGGAGCGCTACTCCGACCGCGGCATCGACGAGGTCAGCATCCGCACCCTGCCGCAGAAGCGCGGCCACGAGGTGCGGGTCGTCGTCCGGGAGGCGCCCGGCGAGGAGGTGGGCGATCTGATGCGCGACATCGGAAAGTCGTTCGTCGCGGAGTACGACGGCAGGAAGCGGTACCACGTCAAGGTCTCGCTCTTCCAGGGCCGCGGCTGGGGCTGCGGCGGCCCGCAGCTCGTCAGCGAGCGGGAGTTCGTCATCCCGCAGCTGACGCTCGAGATCCGCGTCGAGGAGGGGCTCAAGCGGATCGTCGACACGCGCGACGAGGACACCGGCCTGCGCATCGCCTCCGCGAGGGTGCTCGAGGGCGGCAGCGCGGTGATCGAGGTGGTCGAGGACGCGTGGGGGCCCGAGGCGACGCCGCCCGACCAGGAGCAGGTCGACGAGCTGTTCGAGGTCGGCCGCGAGCTCGTGGAGAAGTCGCTGCGCGGAGTTCCTGTCCGGGGCGTCACCCTGGTGTTACGATCATCGCGGGCGCCGGAGATCGTCCTCGAGGAGCAGACCTTCGAACCGCGGAGAGTGAACCGTCGACGAGCCACGACGAGAAGACGCGCCCTTCACACGCGGCCCGCGAGCCGCGACTCGCTCCCGCACCACGGCAACCCCGGCGCGGGAGACGCCGCCGACTGAGTCGCCATCGGGTCCCGTCGGCGACCCGGCGCCGGATGAGCCGCAGGAGGCCGCCGGGGCCGGTCGCCACCCCGGGAAACGCGCCATCGCGGCCGACTGGCTCTTCCTCGCCGGCGCGCTGGCCCTCGTCGTCATCCCGACCTGGCTCGGCGAGGTGCCGCCGCGCGAGCTGCAGGTCGAGTCCTCCCGCCTCGAGGCGCCCCGGATCGACATCCAGCGCGCCCCGTGGTACGAATGGACACTGCTCGAGGGCGTCGGCGAGGCGCGCGCGCGACGCATCGTCGAGTTCCGGGAGGCGCGCGGCGGTTTCGCATCGATCGACGACCTCCGGGAGGTCCCCGGCCTGCCCGGCGACTGGCTCGAGCGCGCCCGTCCCTTCCTGGAGCTCGGGCGCTGAGTCGCACCACGGAGGTCGCATCACGGAAGGCGCATCACGGAGATGGAACAGCTCGAATCCCCCTTTCGCGTGGTCAGCAAGTTCGACCCTCGCGGTGACCAGCCGCAGGCGATCGACGCCCTCGTCCAGGGGCTCCGCGAGGGGCGCGACTGCCAGACGCTGCTCGGCGTCACCGGCTCGGGCAAGACCTTCACGATGGCGAACGTCATTGCCAGATGGGGGCGGCCGGCGCTCGTCATGTCGCACAACAAGACGCTCGCGGCGCAGCTCTACTCCGAGCTCAGGGAGTTCCTGCCGCAGAACGCCGTCGAGTACTTCGTCAGCTATTACGACTACTACCAGCCCGAGGCCTACATCCCGCAGCGCGACATCTATATAGAGAAGGACGCCTCGATCAACAACGACCTCGACCGGCTGCGGCTGGCGGCGACGAGCGCGCTGATGCAGCGGAACGACGTCGTGGTGGTCTCGAGCGTGTCCTGCCTCTACGGTCTCGGCAGCCCCGAGGAGTATCGCGGCATGCTCGTCACCGTCGAGCGCGGCAAGAGCATCGAACGCGACGAGCTGCTGCGCTCGCTGGTCGACATCCAGTACGAGCGCAACGACGGCGAGCTGACGCGCGGAACGATCCGCGTCCGCGGCGACGTGCTCGAGATCCTGCCGTCGTACGAGGAGGTCGCCTACCGCATCGAGCTCTTCGGTGACGAGATCGAGGGCATCTTCGAGGTCGACCCGCTCACCGGCGAGGTGCGCGCCGAGCTCGACCTCCTGACCATCTACCCGGCGAAGCACTTCGTCGCCTCGCGCGAGAAGATCGAGCGCGCCGTGGGAACGATCCGCGCGGAGCTCGCCGAGCGGCTCGAGGTTCTCGAGTCGCAGGGCAAGCTCCTCGAGGCGGAGCGGCTGCGGTCGAGGACGAGGTACGACATCGAGCTGCTGCTCGAGATCGGCTACTGTCCCGGGATCGAGAACTACGCCCGTCACTTCAGCGGCCGCGAGCCGGGGCTCAGGCCGTACAACCTCTTCGACTACTTTCCCGACGAGTACCTCGTCGTCGTCGACGAGTCGCACGTCACCGTGCCCCAGATCCGCGGCATGTACGAGGGCGACCGCTCGCGCAAGCAGACGCTCGTCGACTACGGCTTCCGCCTGCCCTCGGCCCTCGACAACCGCCCGATGCGGTTCGACGAGTGGGAGGAGCTCGTCGACACTGCCATATTCGTGTCGGCGACGCCGGGTCCGTACGAGCTCGAGCGCTGCGACGGCGAGGTGGTCGAGCTGATTAACCGTCCGACCGGGCTCCTCGATCCGGTCGTCGAGGTGCGCCGCGCGACCGGCCAGATCCAGGACCTGATGGGCGAGATCCGCGAGACGAGCGGGCGCGGAGAGCGCGTCCTCGTCACCACGCTGACGAAGCGCATGGCGGAGGACCTCGACGAGTACTTCCAGGAGGGCGACATCCGCTGCCGCTACCTCCACTCCGAGGTGCAGACTTTCGAACGCGTGGAGATCCTGCAGGACCTGCGACGAGGCAAGTACGACGTGGTCGTCGGCGTCAACCTGCTGCGCGAGGGGCTGGATCTTCCCGAGGTCTCGCTGGTCGCGATCCTCGACGCCGACAAGGAGGGGTTTCTGCGCTCCGACACGTCGCTGATCCAGACCATCGGACGCGCCGCGAGGAACGAGAACGCGCGGGTGATTCTCTACGCCGACGTGATCACGGGCTCGATGCAGCGGGCGATCGACGAGACCCGCCGTCGGCGCGCGCTCCAGCAGGAGTTCAACCGGGAGCACGGCATCACGCCCGTGTCGGTGCGCAAGGAGATCCTCCCCGGCATCGACGACGCGGTGCGCGCGCAAAAGGTCGTCCGCGAGACCGTGCACGAGAGCGAGGACGAGTTCGAGGTGCGCGAGGTGATCGCCCGCTACGAGGCGGAGATGCACGAGGCGGCGCAGGCGCTCGATTTCGAGCGCGCCGCGGCGCTGCGGGACGCCATCCGGGAGCTCGAGGAGCGCGGTGGTGGACGTCGGGCCGCCGGGCGCATGGAGACCGCGCAGCGCGGCGGACGTGGCGGACGTGGCGGGAAAGGGCGCGCCAGGAAGGCTCGAGGGAGGCGGAGCTGATCGCATGGCCGAAGCGGGCACACGCTCGACGCCGCCGAGGATCGACCTGCCCGGCTACGAGCCGGTGGCGGTGGTCCGCCGCTCGCGCGTCGGCTGGTGGCTGCGCGCCCGGCAGGTGCGCATCGATCGCGACGTGCTCATCAAGGTGGCGCCGTCCGCCACCGACGCGACCGCCGCCGAGCTCGCGCGCGAGGTCCGCGTCCTCGGTCGCATGCGGCACGAATCGCTGCTCACCCTGATCGACTACCACGCGGACCTGCAGCGACCGTGCGCGGTGTACGAGCTTCCCGAGGGGCGGAGTCTCGTCGAGGAGGTCGCCGCGTGCGGCGGCACGATCGGGGCCCGACGCGCCGCGGTGCTGTGCGCGCAGGTCGCCGAGCTGGTCGAGGCGCTCGACGCGGCCGGACTGCGCCTACGGCGGCTCGCCCCGGACGACCTCTTTCTCGACGCCAACGGACGTATCCGGCTGACCACGCTCGAGGGCGCGCACTCGGGCGGCGGCTCCGCGGACGCCGATCCGCACTGGTTCGCGGGGGACGAGGAGGGGACGCGCTGCGACGTGTTCCTCCTCGGGCTGCTCCTCTTCTTCCTGGTGACCGGCAAGGCGCCGGTGGCGCGTTCCGTGCGGCAGTCTCCGGGTCGCTGGCTCGACATGGCGTCACGGGCTCTCGCCCGCGAGGCGACCGGGCGCGCCACGCTCGCCGTCCTGCGACAGCTCTTCGATGCCGCGGAACGTGGCTCGGACGCGGCGAGGGCGCTCGAGGCTCTTCGCGGTCTCGCCTCGGGCGGCGCGAGCGCTCCGCGGGCGGAGCCGCCACCGCTGGGGCGTCGCCTCGCGCGCATCGGGGTCGCCGCGCTGTTCACCGTCGCGGTGGCCGCGATCGGGATGGCGGTCCTCGACGGGTGGCGTGACGACACGGAGCCGTCACCGAACGCCGGCGGGTCCGGTCCGGGCCGCGAGGCGGACACCGTCGGGGGCGCGCCCGGCGGTTCCGGCGGCGCCGACGCGCCCGGGAAGACGGACTCGACCGCGGCGGGTCCGACAGGCGACACGAAGACGGTTGTCGTCTCCGAGCCCGGAGGGACCGGCGGGACGAGCGGGACGTCCGCGGATCCGTCACCTCCGTCGGAGGTCGTCGAGCCGGTCCCGGGAGCGGCTCCCGGCACCGCGACCGAGCCGGGCGACACCGAGCCGATCGAGCTCCTCGTTCCCGAGAAGCCGCCGAGCGACATCGAGCTCTTCGTCACGCACGTCGAGTTTCCGCGCGCGGAGGGCGGCGACGACGAGTCTCCGGCCGCGCACTGGGAGCGCCTCTGGTCGGAGGGCAGCGCGCTGGCGCGCGGGCTGGTGACCGCGGAGGGCGGCGGCCCGTCGCGGAGCGAGATGCGCGCGTTCGCCGACGCGCTCCTGCGCGTGCGCACGCGGCTCGAGGAGCTCTCGCTGCGCGAGTCTCTCTTCGCCACCAACTTCGAGATCGACGGCGACACGGCCTCCGCTCGATACGACTTCGCATCGCGGACCCAGCTCCGGGACTGGACGCCGGCCGGAGCATCGAGCCGCGTGTCGATCGCCGGCGGACGCCTCGTCGTTCACGGCGAGGCACACCTCCGGGCTGGTCGCTTCTTCCGCGATCGCATCGCGTGCCGGCTGGTCGTGCCGGCGGCGGGCCGCCACCCGCAGCGGCCGAACGTCAACGTCGTGCTCTGGTCGGGGAAGGCGGCCGATGGCGTCTCGCAGGAGGTGCTCTTCGGGCTCGGGACGTACTTCGGCGACGGCCTCCTGAGGCGCGAGGGGAGCGACGACATCCTGCTGCCGGCGTTTCTCGTCTCGAGACCACGGGCCGGGACCGGTTCCGACCCCGCGACCTGGCCGGTCCTGTGGGCCGTCGAGAGCGCGCTGCCACCGGTGGACGACGCGGTGGTGACGCTGGAGTGGAACCGCGAGGCGATCGTGTGGCTGATCGGCGACCTGCCGGTGGTGCCGACCGCGGACGTTGCGGCCCTCGCCACGGCGCTCGCGCCGCTGTCGGGCCGTTCCGGCACGGTGGCGCTGCAGAGCTTCGGCTCGACCGTCGAGATCGAGGAGATCGAGATCGAGGGCACCATCGACCGCTCGCTGCTGGCCGTCGAGGCCCGCCGCAACGCCACGCAACTCCTCGAGCGCCGCTTTCCGGGGCTCTTCGCGCGTTGATGTGAAGCGAGCTTGTCCTGCCCGTCCGGCGCACCTATGATGGGGAGCGCGGGCCCGGGGTCCGCGCTCCGGGACCGAGCCCGTCGTCCGGAGCTACCGTCCGGAGCTACCGTCCGGAGCTACCGTTTAGAGTCATCGTCTGGAGCCACCGCCTCAAGCCAGCGTCGAGGACCGATGAGCCGCCGATCACTCTCGCTCAAACGTCTCCTCCCGTTCCTGATCCTCTGCCTCTGGCTGCCGCAGCTCTTCGCGGCGTCCTACCTCCACAAGCGGGTCGTCGTTCACCTCAAGGGCGGCAGCAAGATCACCGGCATCGTCGTCGACGAGAAGGTCGACGGCTCGATGCAGCTCCAGGTCTCCCACGGACGGGTCTGGCTGAAGCCGTCGCGGATCGTCAGGATCGTCGCGCAGAAGCCGCCGGAGGAGGAGTTCGCGGAGCGCGCCGCCAAGTGCAAGACGGCCGCCGACTGGGTCGAGCTCGCCAGGTGGTGCGGGCTCGGCGACGTGCGCCTTCCCGAGAAGCGACGCCGGTGCCTCGACGAGGCGCTCGCGCTCGATCCCGACCACGAGGGCGCCAACCTCGAGCTCGGCAACGTCAAGGTCAGGGGGCGCTGGTATCCCGAGGAGGAGGGCAACAAGCTCCTCGGCAAGGTCAAGGTCGACGGTGAGTGGTACACGCCGGAGGAGGCCGAGCGCGTCAAGCGCCGCAAGGAGCTCCGCAAGAACAACAAGTACCTGCGCGGGCTGCTCAGGCAGGAGGAGGAGCGGCTCGGCATTCCCTGGACGACCGCGAAGACCGTCGAGACGGACTACTACAAGGTCAAGTGCAACTCCACCGAGGACGTCGCGAAGCGCTACGCGGACGTCATGGACGCCCTGTATCGCGCCTACAACGAGATCTTCCCGGAGTCGAAGTTCCCGCGGTACACGCAGGAGAAGGGGATCATCTACATCTTCCGGAACAACACCGAGTTCAACGACTTCACGCTGATGGGGCAGGGCATCGGCGGGTTCTTCAGCTTCTCCGACCGCGCCGTGCGCGCGTACCACGGCAGCTTCGGCATCACGGGCAGCACCGACATGGTCCTCGCCCACGAGGCGACGCACCAGTTCCAGTACCGCATCATGAACGACATGCGGACGGTGCCGACCTGGCTGATCGAGGGGATGGCGGTCTACTACGGGGACGGCACGGAGATCTCGCGCGACAAGGTCGAGCTGCACAAGATCCCGCGCGACCGCCTGCACACGCTGCAGCAGGCGATCGAGACCGGTCGCTACACCGAGCTCAGGAAGCTGATCCGAATCCCGCAGCGCGCGTTCGGCGGGCAGTTCTACGATCATGCGTGGGGCGTCATCTACTGGTGCCTCCAGGGCGAGAAGTACGGGGCTCACAGCGGCGAGGGGCGGCGCGTCTGGGACACGTATCTCGCGCACGTCTGCAAGGAGTCGCCGAAGCTCACCGAGGTGCTGCAGTCCTATCCCGAGCACATGGAGAAGGAGGCCAAGCTGTTCGAGGACCTCATTCTCAAGGAGACCGGCGCCGCGAGCATCGAGGAGTGGGAGGAGGGATACAAGAAGTTCATCAGCGAGCTCAAGCTCGACCCGCTCGGCGAGTGGAAGGGGCTGAAGTGGGACGGTTCGGAGATGGTCGGGATCAGCCTCCGCTTCCCGAAGGGACTGCGGCCGGTCGAGGAGAAGAACCTGCGGCAGCAATTCCGGGAGGCGGCCGCGGCCGAGACTCGCGAGGCCGACGTGCGCATGTGGGTCACGGTCGACTACAACTGGGTCCGCCAGGCGTCGCCCGATGAGAAGCTCCTCAAGGCGTACCTCAACGGTTTCTTCAGACCGGTCGGCACCGACGAGGAGATGGAGTTCAGGTCCGTGAAGCACCACGGCATCGGCATGACCATCGCCAGCTTCAAGGGGCGGCTGGCCCGCCGCCAGGAGCAGTCGACCTTCAACGTCAACACCGCGAGGGGCGAGGAGGGCGAGGAGAAGAAATCGGCCGGTGAGGAGGAAACGAAGTCCGCCGGTGCGGCGATCGATCCGAACTCGCTGCTGCGGGTCCGCGTCGCGCTGATCACGACGCCGGACAAGCTCTACCTCGTCGCTCTCGCCGGCCTCGAGGCGCCCTTCTCGAAGATCGATGCGCTGTTCGAGGACGCGCTCGAATCGGTGCGGCTGACGTTCAACTGAGCCCGGCAGCCCGGCCGCTTGGCGGAGCTCGACCGGTCGCGCCGGCCGTCCGCCCGTGGTAGGATGACTTTCGAGAGTATCCAACCGGCCACGGTCGTGCCGTGAAACGGCGAAACCTGCTCCTCCGCAAACCGTTCCAGAAGTTCTCCGAGCGCTACCGTCGCATCGACGACTCCATCGTCTCGCTGAAGACGATCGCCATCGTCCTGCTGACGGTGTTCGTGCCCACCGTCCTCATCGCCGTCCTCGCCGTCGTCGCCGTGACGCGTGCGGAGCCCAGCGTGCGCGCCTGGATGGAGCGACCGATCAAGGACGTGCTCTTCCAGCTGCAGAAGGAGCTCGCGCGCGAGTGGAACGATCGGCTGGTGCGATACGCAGGGAGACTGGCGGCGGAGGGGGACCTGCACCGCCACCTCCGTGACCTCGCCGCGTTCGATCCCTACGTGCGCGACGTCGTGCTCCACGAGGACGGCGACTTCCGTCGCATCGAGCCCGAATCGCCGTTCGTGCGACTCGAGCCGTCGATCGACCACGTCGACCTCTCGAGAGCCTGGGCTCTCGAGTTCCGCGAGGGCGACCACGAGGCGGCGCTCGCGGCGTACCGGCGGCTGCTGGAGGGCGCGGAGCCCGAGGTCGAGGTCGCGGCCCTGTCGGGCGTCGCGCGCACGCTGATTCGCCTCGGGGAGCGCCACCAGGCCGTCGACACGTTGCGCCGGCTCATCGATCGGTTCGGCCACGCCGAGGACGGGTCGGGGATCCCGCACGCCCTTCCCGCGCTCTGGCGGCTCGTCGAGCTGCACCGCGAGGCCGGCGAGATCGTGCCGTCGAGGACCGCGGCGCGGGACCTGTCGGTCCGGCTCGCGGAGTGGCGGCCGTGGCTCGCCGACGACGTGCTGCGGAGGTACCGATCGCTGCTCGAGATTTACCGGCGACAGACCGGCTACTACGCGCTGGAGCTCGAGGAGATCGAGGTCGAGTCGCCGATATCGACGTTGATCGTCGACCCTCGCGACCGTGGCCGGCTGCTGGCGCACGCGCGACAGGTGCTGGAGGGCTCGAAGGACGAGGGGTACGACGCCATCCCGGTGGCCGACGGTGGACGGGCCGAGCTCGCGTGGTTCCGGCTCGACGGCAACGCGGACCGAGTGGTGTATCTGATCCTCGACGCGGCCGGCTACCTCGGCGACATCGAGCTCTTCACCGGACAGCTCGGAGTGCCGGCCGGGAGGATCGACGTCGACGTTCCACGAGAGGCGGCGGGTGACGCGCCCTCGCAGGTCGGTCCAGTGTCGAGCCCGTTCCCGCGGCCGTTCGAGCACCGGCGGATACTCTATCAGCCATCGCCGGACCAGATCCCCGACGGCCTCACCCACCTCGGGGCCCTCGAGATGACCGGGATCATCTGGGCGATCGTCGTGCTCGTCCTGACCATCCTCCTCGGCGTGCTGATCACCGTGCGGTCGATCCTCCAGGAGATGCAGATCTCGAAGCTCAAGACCGACTTCGTCAGCTTCGTGTCGCACGAGCTCAAGACGCCGCTGACGGCGATCCGCATGTTCAGCGAGATGCTCCTCACCGGCCGCGTCGCCGACCGGGACGAGGAGAAGAAGTGCGTCGAGCTGATCGACAAGGAGGCGTCGCGACTGTCGCGCCTCATCGGTCAGATCCTCGAGTTCTCGCAGATCGAGAAGCGCCAGCAGGTCTTCCACTTCACGTCGTGCGACATGTCGGAGGTGGTGGCGGAGGCGGTGAAGATCTTCCGGGACCAGAATCCCGACGAGGACATCGAGATCGTCGTCAACCAGGCGCAGCACATCTCCAGGATCCGCATGGATCGCTCGGCGATGATCGAGCTGCTCCTCAATTTGTTCTCGAACGCCTACAAGTACTCGCGGGGCGAGAGACGGCGCATCATCGTCAACCTCAGGGAGTCGATCGACGACATCATGGTCGAGGTCATCGACTTCGGCGTCGGCATCCCGAAGGCCGAGCATCGCAAGATCTTCGACAAGTTTTACCGGGCCCAGGACTACCTCACGCGCGAGATCGAGGGCACCGGGCTCGGTCTGACGTTCGCGAAGTACATCGCGGACGTCCACAACGGCGAGATCAAGGTGTCGAGCGTGGTGGACCAGGGGAGCACCTTCACCCTCGAGCTGAGAAAGGAACAGGTGCTCGCCGAGTAGGGAGCGTGGAACGTGGTCTCGAAGAAGAAGGGCGCCGGCGAGACAACCGGTACGGGGAGGACGATCCTCGTCGTCGAGGACGACCCGTCGATCGTGTTCGGCCTCCAGCGGAACCTGGAGTTCGAGGGCTACGAGGTGCTCGTCGCCACCGAGGGCGAGCGCGGGCTCGAGCTCGCCCTCGATCCGAAAGTCGATCTGATCGTCCTCGACATCATGCTGCCGAAGCTGAACGGCTACGAGATCTGCCAGGCGATCCGCAAGCACGGCGTCAAGACGCACGTGATCTTCCTGTCGGCGAAGTCACAGGAGGTCGACAAGGTCCGCGGCCTCGACCTCGGAGGCGACGACTACATGACCAAGCCCTTCGGCATCCGCGAGCTCGTCGCGCGCGTCAACTCGATCTTCAGGAGATTGCGCGAGCGCGAGCGGCAGGTGCTCGAGAGCGGCCCCCTCCGCGTCGACGCCACCGGACAGGCGGTCTTCCGCAAGGGCAAGCAGGTGCCGCTGACGTCGAAGGAGTTCAAGCTGCTGAAGTTCCTCCTCGAGCACCGCGGCCGGGTCCTGACCCGTGAGGAGATCCTCAACCACGTCTGGGGCTTCGACTACGACGGCACCACGCGCACCATCGACAACTTCATCAACCGCATCCGACAAAAGATCGGCGACGACTTGCAGAAGCCGTCGTATATCCTGACGATCCGTGGGGTGGGATACAAATTCGTGGGGGATGAGATCCGCGGGTGATCGGGTTCGGCATCCCACTCGCGCTCGTCCTCGTCCTCGTCCTCGTCCTCGGATCCGGATCTCTGACCTCTGCCTCCGATATCTGTTCTCTGTCTCGGTCCTCGATCTCGGAATCGGAATCGGAATCGGATCTCCGAGTCGGATCTCGGAGTCGGAGTCGGAATCGGAATCGGTGTCGGAGTCGGTCCCTGACGGGAACGGGCACGGGAACGGGCACGGGAACGGGCACGGGAACGGGAATGGGAACGGGAACGGGAACGAAAAAAGGCGAGACCCGTTTTCGAAAGTTTTCCCCCCGGTGACACGCCGATGACACACCCCTCGTACCATACAAACAGTGGCCTGGGGCCTGACATCGGTACGGTTCCGAGATCGAGCTTCGGCCAGGTGCCGCGTCGCTGTCCGTCGTGCGGCCGGCGGCGGTGGTGAGGGCGTTCGGATCTCGTCGTGTCCTGTCGTGTTTCGTGAGCTCGTGAAGTTGACACGGCGAGCTGCGGCCACCGGAGTGCTCTGGATCGACTCTCTTGCACGCGGGAGAGTTTCGGGGGGTCGCGTCCGACACGTCGGATCCGTCGCCGACGCGCGGTGCGGCGGTTCACGGCGCGGGGCCGGGTTCCGGCCCCGTTCGACTCCGTGAGCTCCGAGAAATGTGTGCGCTGGTCTGGGGGCGAGCGGATCGAACGGGGTCTCGTCGCCCGATCGAGGGATCGCTGGTAAAACAGGTAACAGGGTACTCTCTCTTCTCTTTCTCGCTCACCCGGCAGGATGCCGGGAGTCGCGGCGAGCAGCGAGCTCGTCGAGGCAAGTAAAAGGAGAGGCCCCGGGCCACCTTTCGACCTGCTACAATACCCGGGTCGCGGGTTTGACGCGTTTTTCTGACCCGTTTTTCTGACGCGTTTTTCTGACGCGCTACGCGTTTCCGTTCACGCACCGGCCTGGTCAATCCCCTGTTCGCCATGAGTCCTTCCCTCGCGCTCTCCCTCGTCTGCGTTCTCGCCGCTCCCCAGTCGTTCAGTGATGCGTGGTACACCGAGACGTTCGTCGGCGACGTCCCGGCGGCGCTCGAGCAATACACGCGCCTCTTCGACGTGCCCGACGAGGACGTTCCCGTCGAGACGCGACGCAAGGCCGCCTTTCGGGCCGGCGTCTGCGCCGAGAAGCTCGGCGACCTGCGGAGGGCGCGCATCGCGTACTCCTGGTTCCGCATGAACGGCGCGCGGAACGACACGTGGACGCAGCGCGCGCTGCTCCGACTCGCGGAGCTCGAGCGTTCCGCGAAGCCCTCGAGGACCGGTGACGACGAGCTCGACGTCCGCCTGCCCGACCGCGCGCTCGCCGGCGACGA
>JBFFXF010000216.1:0-12964 GCA_041569895.1 Planctomycetota bacterium
CAAGAACACGGCAAGGAAGGCAGGAAGGCAGGAAACGATGAACGGGGACTCTGGAGGCGAGAGCACCACCGGGAGCTGACGTGGAACGGAACGCAGATTCCGCAGAGTGAGCAGCGCTGGTCGTCCCAACCCTCGGTCATCGGCGTCGGTCCTCGGTCATCGGAATCGGAATCGGAGTCGGAATCGGAATCGGAATCGGAATCGGAAGTCGGAAGTCGGAATCGGAGTCGGTCAGCGGCTTTCGGACTCGGCCTCTGCCCGGGCACGGGCACGGGAACGGGCACGGGTACGGGAACGAGACGGCAGGCGAGACCCGGGCCCGACTACTCCCCCCGCAGATACCGGTCCACGGCCCCCATCTGCCGCGCATTCGGCGCCGCCATCGGATGGCGCTCCACGACGCGGGCTGTCGCCTCGCGGAGGTCGAGGTCGTGGTGGCGGGCGAGGTAGGCGATGCAGCAGAGCGGGGAGCGTCCGACGCCCGCGTAGCAGTGGACGTAGGTCTTCCGGCCCTCCTCGACGAGCTCGCGGATGGCCTCGACGGCGCGGGCGACTTGGTCGACCGTCGGGACGCCGCCGACGATGCCGTCGCGCATGGGAATCTGGATGACGCGGAAGCCGGGCGGCGTCGGCTGGCGGGCGGGGCCCGGCTCGGATTCCTCCTGGAGGTTGACCGCGGCGGTGAAGTCGCGGTCGGCGAGCGCGTCGTAGCTTCTCGGCGCCGGCCCGACTGCGAGTCGGGCGTCGATGATCCACGAGAATCGAAGCAGGGAGTCGGGCGGCAGCGACTGTGTCAGCGGCGTCGTGTGTTCCGATCTCTTCGACGTCATCCGCGTCCTCCGGGGGTCGCAAACGACCGCTTCGCAACGGGTTCCGATCGCGCACCCCGCGTCGCGCGCGTCTCCCTTCTCGGACCGTCGCGTCCGGTTCCGGTGTCTCGTTGTACCATCCTCCGCGCCGCGAAGCACGCCCGCAGTCGGGGTGGAGGCCCGGCCACCGGGAGGCCGTCCGTCAGCAGTCGAGCTCGTCGGGGGTCGGGTCCGCGCCGCGCTCGGGGAACGGCTCCGGGGGCGGCGGACCCGCGAGGAAGAGGTACGACAGCACCCGGATCGCATCGGTGATGTTGAGCCGACCGTCATCGTCGGCGTCGGCGGCATCGGGGCAGGGCGGGGACCGGCCGGCGCGAAAGAGGTTGTTGAGGAGGAAGATCGGATCGGCGATCTCGATCACCAGGTTGCCGTTCGCGTCCCCGCGGATGAATCCGTCGCCCGGTCCCGTCCCCGGGACTGGCCCCTGGAGCACCACGAACTCGTGGAAGGGGCTTCGCGTCACCAGGATGACCTCGTCGCCGTCGGTCGCGATCGCCCGGAAGGTGAGGTCGGGATCGAGCGGGATGTCGACACCCGTCAGGCGGCCGTCGAGGTCGATCTCGACGAGACGCGTCATGCCGACATGCAGATCGGCCGGCTCGCTGATGGTCGGCGCGAGGATGGCGCCGCGCTCGACCGAGAACGCGGCGGCGGTGTTGAGGAAGAAGTGGTTCGGCGGCGGGAATGGATGCCGCAGAACGCGCAGCTGCGTCCCCGAGGCGTCGAGCTCGACCCAGTTGCCGCCGTGCCGCTCCAGATAGAAGAACGTGTCGCTCGACGGGATCCACGTCAGACCCACCGGCGCCGCCGGAAACGGGGGGCTCGGCAGCGGCGGGTCGAGCGGGAACTGGTCGACGAACTCGCCGTCGTCGGCCGTCGCGAGCACGGAAAAGCCGCCCGCATCCTGCATGATGAAGTAGAGCAGCCGCTCGCGCCCGGCGCGGCGCACCGTGATCGCCTGCATCTGGGCGGGCGGCTCGAGCGGAGCCGGGCGCGCCTCGATGTGGGTGAAATCGCTGTCGAAGCGGTGCACCATCTCGTCCGACAGCCGTTCCTCCTCGAGGATGTAGAGGCGGCCGGTGACGAAGAGCGCGCCGTCCTCCGCGTCGCGCGCGAGGAGCCGCGGACTCTCGACCGGCCACGTCAGTGATCTGGCGACGACGGCGCCCGTGCCGACGCGCAGCGAGCAACGGGCATCGTCGCTCCAGATGGCATCGCGACGTCCCCGCACCGCGTACTCGCGAACCCCCGGTGGCGCGGAGCGATCGACGAACCGCGTCGCCGTGCCGTCGAGCGTCGCGACCAACTCGCAATCGCGCGAGACCTCGATGGCGTCGTACGGGACGGCGGGCTCGAACGTGATTTCCACGACTGCGCCGCCCTCGATCGCCGCGCACTCGACAAAGCGCGGCGACGGCGTGTCCGGCAGGCCCGCGGACGCCTCGAACACGGTCCGGGAGCCGGCGACGTAGAGTCTCCCCGCGCCGCCCGCGCCCGCGACATGCAGCAGGCCGCGAGCGCCGCCGAGCGCGTCGGTCGGGATGTGCGAGCCGGGCACCGGCTCGCCGGTCTCGAGGTCGAGCCGGAAGATGTCGATCGGCCGGCGGTCGAGCAGGAGCCCGCCGGCGAAGAAGACCTCGCGTCCGGCCGATCCCTCGACGAGCGCGATGCCGCCCGTTCTCGGACCGATCGGCGCGTCGTCGGGAAGGTCCTCGAGGTCGTGGTACGGATGCGGGATCTCGCGGCGCACGATGCCCGCCAGGTCGACCTCGAGTATGCGATCGTGGACCACCTCCGTCATCAGGAACGTGCCGGTCCCGGGACGCTCGCCCGGCCTGAAGGTCATCGCCTGGATCCACGGCCGGAAACGTCGCGGCCTGTCGAGGTCGGGGAGCAGCACGTCGAGCGTGTCGACGAGCTCGAGGCCGGGGAAGTCGAAGAGGCCGATGACGTTCCTGGTGTGGTTGAAGAGGAAGAGCGTCTGCGTGGCGCGGTCGAACGCGATCGGCCCGATGGTGTCGTCCGCCGTCGCGAAGAACTCGCTGACCGGCAGGCTCTCGAGCAACTCGAGGTCCGGCGAGAGCACGTGCACCTCGCGCCGCCGCGAGTCGCTGACGAGGACGCGCCCGTCTCCGACGGCGGCCAGGTCGATCGCCGAGCGGCCCTCGGGGAGCTCGATCTCCCGCAGGACCTCGCCCGCGCCGACGACGATCGTGCATCGATCGCTGGCGGTCGAGTCGGTCGGGGTGGTCGCGCGCACCGAGAGCTCGTGCACGCCCGGCTCGAGGACGCCGCGCCAGCTCGTCGCGTCCCCCGGCAGGCGGTCGATCACCTCGCACCCGTCGAGGACGTCAATGCCGTCGAACGGGCGCCACGACGACCACTGCGCCAGGACGGAGCCGCCGTCGGACTCGCAGCGGAAGCGCGTCACCCTGTCGAAGGTCCCGAAGCCCGGCTCGAGAAACGCGAGTCGCGCCTCGGTGCCGACGATGCAGAGCAGCAGGTCACGCGGCGCGCCGGTCCGAGGGTCCGGCAGGACGCGCCGGATGATCGCGCTCGGCTGCCCGCCGGCGTGGTCGAGCGACGTCCACCGGCCGGTGAAGCGACCATCGGCGTCGAGCTCGAGCAGTCCCGCCGTCGCCGACGCGGCGAGGAAGCCGCGCAGCGCGCCGTCCTCGACGACCAGATCGAACGCGAACGGGTGGGCGATCTTGCCGAGCCCGAGCCAGCGGTCGGGATCGTCGACGTCCGGGAAGGTGCGGATCAGCCGTCCGTCGAGGTCGATCTCGTAGAAGAGACCGTCGCCGTTCTCGATCAGGTAGAGCGATCCCCTGCCGCCATCGCCCGCGGCGTGAAACGCAAGCGCGCCCGGCGTGTTGTTGGTCTCGCGGATGAACGGGATGTCGATGACCGTGCCGGTCGGCGTTCCGTCACGCCCGACCTCGTGAATCTGTCCCTGGAAACCATCGGTGAGCAACAGCGTGCCGCGACGCGTGTCCAGCGCGATCCCGGTGGTGAACGGGAAGAGGAAGCTGTCGAACGGGACCGGGATGGTGCCGATGCGTTCCCGCAGGTCGCCCGAGAAGTGAAAGACCTCCTCCTCGAGGAAGCTGGTCACCCAGAAGGTTCCGTCTGACGGGTCGAAGGCGATGTCCTGCGGCGCCGAGAAGTTCGTCGGCAGAAAGGCGACCAGATCTCCCGGGGCGGCGATCGCGTGACTCGACGCGGGCGCGCACGCCAGCAGGGCGAGCAGGACGCCGGGGCGGCTCAACCGGAGCATCGCTCCTCCATGCACGAGAGTGAATCCGGTGTCGGGTCGAGACCGCAGCCGTCCGGCCCCGGGTCCGGCGGTCTCCGTCCGCCGCGGAAGAGGTAGTCGAGAACCGTGACGGCGTCGGCGAGGTTCGCACCGCCGTCGTCGTTGGCATCGGCGGCGTCGTCACAGGGCGGCGGCGGCCCGCCGCGGAAGAGATAGTCGAGCAGGAAGACCGCGTCGGTGAGCTGCACGGCGCCGCTGCCGTCGACGTCCCCCCGCCGCAGGCGAGCGTCGGCGGGCACGGGTGACCGTCGTCCGTGAAGCACCGAGAGCCCCCGCGATCCGAAATCGGCGCTGACGCAATCGAGGGCGCCGTCGCGATCGACGTCGGTGATGGCGAGCGACAGGGGCGAGAGCCCGACGCGGTAAGCGCGCGGGGGGGAGAGGAGCGCGTTCGGGTCGCCCGCGAGGACGTGGACAGCGTCGGGACTCGCCGTGATGACGTCGTCGAGTCCGTCGGCGTCGACGTCGGCGACCGCCAGCGGACGGATCTCGGTGCCGAGCTCGACGCTCTCGATGCGCGCGCCGGGAGACGTCACATCGATCGCCACCACGAGGCGCTGCCCGAGCGTGAGCACCAGGTCCCCCACCGTCGATCCACCGATCGACGCGACGCGTACGGCCTGCGCGCCCGAGAGGTCGGGCCACGCGGCGTCGCCCGAGAACCCGCCGCGACCGTCACCGGCGCGAACCACGAGCGCCGATCGGGTCGACACCGCGAGGTCGACCGTCGGACCGGCGTCGATGGCGCCGACCACCAGTGAAGTTTGCGCGGCGCCGACGTCGAGGGTCGCGCGCCGGGCCGGGTCGGGCTCGTCACCCGCGGCCAGGATGACCGTGACCGTCGTGCCGGCGCGGTGGGCGACGACGAGGTCGAGCCGGCCGTCGCCGTCGAGATCGCCGGACGCGAGTCGTGTCGGCAGCGGGTCGACGCTCCAGGCCGTGACGCGCTCCACCGCCCCGTCGGCATCGGGCCGGAGCACGACCACCTCGCCCCCGGCGAGATCCGACACCACCACCTCGGCGCGACCGGCGCGCGACCCGGCGCGATCGAAGTCGCCCGCCGCCACGTCCTGCAGGGCGCGACCCTCGAGCGCCACCGATCGCAACGCCGACAGGCCGGTCTCCCACGGCGAGGAGGGCGCCACCGACCGGAACACCTGCACGCTCGAGGGCCCCATGACCACGATGTCCCCGTGTCGATCGCCATCGAAGTCGCTCACCGCGATGGCGCGGGGGGGCGCATCGGTCCGAACCACGGATCGCGTCGCCAGACCGCCGCCGGAGAGGCCCGGAACGATGCCGAGCGCCGGGCGGTCGGCCCAGGCGACGAGCACGTCCGGGGCGCCGTCGCCGGTGAAGTCTCCCGTGGCCAGGTGCGACACCGGGCCGTCGAGGAACACGTCGAGCGCATCGAAGGCGCCGTCACCCGACCCGCGGTGGACGCGGAAGCCGCTGTTGCCGTCGAGCTCGATCGGCGCCACCAGATCGAGGACGCGGTCGCCGTCGACGTCGCTGGAGATCAGGAAGCCGTCGAAGAACCCGACGCCGGCGCGGCCGCTCCCCTCGCCCAGGACGGTGACGTCGAACTCGCACGCGCCGCGGTTCGCCAGCAGCAGCAGCCCCCCCTTCGACGTCAGCACCGCCAGGTCCGCGTCGCCATCGCCGTCCAGATCGCCCTGCGCGATGATCCGCGGCACGACGTCGACCTCGGCGAGGTCGGTGACCACCGCCGCGTCGAAGGTCCCGTCACCGCGGCCGCGAAAGCAGCTCACCGCGCCGGTGGTCAGCCGGTCGTCGCGGTGCGCCACGGCGACGTCGGGGACGCGGTCGCCGTCGAAGTCGGCCACCACGACGTAGTGCGGGTTGTCCCCGACGCGGAGCCGCTGCACCTCCGCGAAGCCGCCGACGCCGTCGCCGAGCAGCACGTGGACGTCGAAGGAGGCGAGGTTCGTGGTCACCGCGTCGAGCGCGCCGTCGCCGTCGAGGTCGGCCAGCTGGCCGACACGGGGCCCGAGCCCGACGGGGAACTCGCGCGCGTCGCCGAAGGTCCCGTCACCGCGGTTGAGCAGCAGCGAGACGCTGGACGAGCCGCTGTTGACGACGAAGAGATCCGGACCCAGGCGGCCGTCGACGTCCCCGATCGCGATGTGGACGGCGCCGCCGCCGACGTCATGGGAAACGGCCGCCCGGAACGGGAGCTCGGCCGAGCCGGTGCCGCGGAGCACGTCGATCGCCGGCGACCCATCGTAGGCCAGCACCACGTCCGGGGATCCATCGGAGTCCAGGTCGCCGCTCGCGAGCGCGGCGACGCGGCCGCGAACCGAGTACTCGATCGAGCCGCGGAAGAAATCGGCCGGCCCGGCATGCAGGAGGTCGCCAGGCGACGGCGCGAGAAGCGCGGCGAACAGGAGTGGGAACAGGGAGCGGCGACTCGAAGACATCGACGGCGATGGTCTCACCGGTCCGGAAGGTTGTCAAACAAACGCGGCGATGCTCGTCCGCTGTACTCGCCCGTCGGGTTCCAGTACGATGCCCGGGCGATGAACATCCCGCATGCGCTCGCCCAGGTCATCCGTCGATCACCGTCGCTCTCGAAGCTCCTCGAGGCGACCGTCGAGCTCGTCGCGCGAGAGATGGGAACCGACGTCTGCTCGGTGTACCTGCTCGAGCCGGCCGGACGCCGGCTGCGTCTCGCCGCGACCCACGGTCTCGACCGCCGGGCGCTCGGCAAGGTGACGCTCGAGCCCGGAGAGGGCATCACCGGCATCGTCGTCTCGGAGATGCGGGCGATCGCCGTCGAGGACGCCTCGAAGCACCCGAGCTATCGCTACTTCCCCGAGACGGGCGAGGAGCAGTTCCACTCGTACCTCGGCGTTCCGATGGCGATTCGCAACCGGCCGGTCGGCGCGATCGTCGTGCAGAGCACCGACCGTCGCCGCTTCACGAGAGACGAGATCGAGACGCTGCACACCATCGCGGCGCAGCTCGTCGGCGTCGTCGAGAACGCCCGCCTGATCGACGCGCTCGATCACCCGGATCGCGGCAACCGCTACCTCGAGGAGCTGCGGTCGTGGCGACGCGAGACCGGGCAACGCGACTCCGAGAACGGCGAGGGCGAGGTCGTCTACCACGGCAACGCGGCGTCGCCGGGGATCGCCATCGGCAGGATCGTCTTCCGTGGCCGCTACGACCCACCGGTCGACACGCGCGCCAGCAACGGCGGCGATCCCGCGCGCGAGCGGGAGCGGGTCGATGTCGCCATGGAGAAGACGCTCGGTGACGTCCAGCGCATCCAGGAGGCCGCCGAGAAGGAGACCGACGAGGAGCACGCGCTGATCTTCAGCTCCCACCTGCTGCTGCTCAACGATCCGACGCTGGAGATGCGATTGCACGAGGCGGTGGACGAGGGGCTCGACGCGGCCGCCGCCGTCGATCGCGTCTTTGCGACGCTGGAGTCACAGCTCGGCAACGTCACGGACGCCTATCTGCAGGAGCGCGCCGAGGACATCCGCGACCTCCGCGATCGCCTGCTCGGCCACATCCTCGAGGCCGGCGCGCAGGAGCGCATCGCGCAGAGCATCGTGTTCGCTCACGGCATCTCGCCGTCGCTGGTGGTCGAGCTCAAGGTGCAGGGCGCGCTGGGCATCGTCACCGAGCGCGGCGGCATGACCTCCCACGGGGCGCTTCTGGCGCGCGCCATGGGCATCCCGGCGGTCACCGGCGTCGAGGGCATCCTCGCCGACGTGCACAGCGGCGAGGACGCGATCGCCGACGGACAGACCGGGACAGTGGTTCTCCGTCCCGCTCCGCGGACGCTCGTTCGCTACCAGAAGAAGGCGGAGAAGGTCGCCGCCACCCGCAGCCGCCTCGAGAAGCTTCGCGACGAGCCAGCGCGGAGCACCGACGGCGAGGTCCTGCCGCTGCTCGCCAACGTCAGTCTCGCGTCGGAGATTCGCGAGGCGGTGTTCTATGGCGCGGAGGGGATCGGACTCTACCGCACCGAGTTCCCGTTCATGATCCGCGAGGACTTTCCCACGCGCGAGGAGCAGTCGCGGATCTACCGCCGGGCGCTGACCGCGTTCCCCGACGGCGTCATCCAGTTCCGCATCCTCGATCTCGGAGGCGACAAGTACCACCCGCGGATCACGCGCGCGGACGAGCTCAACCCGGTGCTCGGCTACCGCTCGATCAGGCTCCTCCTCGATCACCCGAAGATCCTCAAGGAGCAGGTGCGGGCGTTCGTGCAGGTCGCCGGACGCCGCAGGATCGGCATCCTGATTCCGATGATCAGCTCGCTCGAGGAGCTGCGGCGCGCGAGAGAGTTGATCGCCGAGGCGATCGGCGAGGTTGACGACGACACCGTCGAGCGCGATCACCGCATCGGCCTGATGATCGAGCTCCCGGCGGCGGTCGAGATCGCCGCGGAGCTGTCGAGGCAGGTCGATTTCCTGTCGATCGGCACCAACGACCTGATCCAGTTCACGCTCGCCGCGGATCGCGAGAACGCGCGCGTGTCGCCCTTCGGCGACCCGTACCACCCGGCGGTGCTGCGCATGATCCGAAGGACGATCGAGGCCGGCCATGGCGCCGGCATCCCCGTCGGATGCTGCGGCGAGATGGCCGCGACGCCGGACCTCGCTGCCCTGCTGTTCGCCATGGAAGTCGACAACCCCAGCCTGACGCCCCGCGCCATCCCGACGGTGAAGGACGCCGTCCGACGCGTCCGCATACTCCCGTTGCGCAAGAAGATCGACGAGGTCCTCGCGCTGCCGGAATCGGGGCTGATCCGGGCGCGGATCCGCGAGGAGCTCGAGCGGACGAAGTGAGTCGGGGCGGGACCAGGCCGGGACCGGGGAAGAGATCGTTGGACTCAGGTGCCTCGCCGGTACAGGTGCGCCACCTGCTTCGCGTAGCCGTTGTACGGCTGGGTCGGGCGGATGACCTCGTTGCCGGTGCCGTCGTCCGTGCCGATCATGCGCTCGTGCGCCTGTGACCAGCGCGGGTGCGGCACCGCGGGGTCGACGTTGGCCATGAAGTCGTACTCGTCGGGAATCAGCGCGTTCCAGAACGTCGGCGGCCGCTTCTCGGTGAACTCGAACTTGACGATCGACTTGATGCTCTTGAAGCCGTACTTCCACGGCACGATCAGGCGCAGCGGCGCGCCGTTCTGGTTCGGCATCGGCTTGCCGTAGATGCCGGTCGCGAGGATGGCGAGCTCGTTGGTCGCCTCGTCCAGCCGCAGCCCCTCGAAGTACGGCCACGGGTAGAGCTCGTACCGCTGCATCGGCGCCTGCTCGGGACGGAGGAACGTCAGCATGCGGAGATACTTCGCCGAACCGAGCGGTTCCATCTTCTCGACGAAGCTCTTGAGCGGGAACCCGGCCCAGGGCACCGCCATCGCCCACGCCTCGACGCAGCGGAATCGATAGAGGCGCTCCTCGAGCGGAAACATCCGCAGCAGATCGTCGACGTCGAGCGTGCGCGGTTTCTTGACCAGGCCGGTGACCTCGATCTTCCACGGCTCCGTCTTGAAGCCCCGCGCCACGTGACGCACCTGCGCCTTGTTGAAGGAGAACTCGTAGAAGTTGTTGTAACCCGTCGCCCAGGCCTCGTCGGTGATCGGCCGGTCGAGCGTGTACTTCTCGTTGCGCTTAGCCGGGTAGAGCTTACGCTTCCAGTCGCCGTCGCCGGTCCCGGACCGAGACGCGTCAGTGCCGGAGGCTCCGGCCTTCTTCTCGTCAGCGCCCGGGGCGCCGCCCTTGCCGTCGCCTTCCTCGCCGGCGAGGACGAGCCCGCCCGCGAGGAGACCGGCGCCCGCGGCTCCCAGGGTGCGCAGGAAACGCCGGCGCTCGACGTAGGCCGACTCCGGCGTGACGTCGCTCTCGCGGATCTCCCAATCCCGGCGAATCCTGATCAGCATCGGGCCTCCTCGGCTCCGGCCCCGGTCCCGGTCCCGAGGCGTTTCCGCAACCGCATCGTCCGTGTCCGGTCACACGCGCGCGCCAGTCGCCGTCGCGCTCTTCCACCGCGACTCCTCGCGTATTACACTCTCGCCCACACGTCGTTTCAAGAATCAGTCCAGTGTCTAACCCGTGTCGCGGAGTCTCACATGACGCGTTCGCGTGAACGGCTGGCGATCGTCACCGGCGGCGCCGGCGACATCGGCTCGGCGACGGCCGACCGCCTCGTCGCGGACGGCGCGCGCGTCGTCGTCTGGGACCTCGAGTCACGGCTGGCGTCGCGGTCCAGTCACGGCAGCGCCGTCGTCGGCGTCGCGGTCGACGTGACGCGCGAGGACCAGGTCGCCCGTGCGCTCGAGGAGACCGTCGACGTCCTCGGCGGCATCGACATCCTGATCAACTGCGCCGGGATCGTCCGCGACGGATTCGCCGAGAGCCTCGACGTCGATCGCTGGCAGGCGGTCCTCGACGTCAACCTGACCGGGACGTTCCTCCCGTGCCGGGCGGTGATCCCGGAGCTCCGCAAGCACGGCGGTGGTCGCATCGTCAACACGGCGTCGACGTCGGCGTTCGGCAACCGCGGTCAGTCGAACTACGCGGCGTCGAAGGCGGGCGTCATCGGGCTGACGCGCACGCTCGCCCTCGAGCTCGCCGCCGACGGGATCACGGTGAACTGCGTCGCGCCGGGGCCGATCGATACTGCGATGCTCGCGACGGTGCCGGAAAAGGTGCTCGAGAAGTTCCGCGCGCGCATCCCGCTCGGACGGTTCGGCAACCCGGCAGAGGTGGCGGCGCTGCACGCCTTCCTCGCCAGCGACGAGGCCGGGTACATCACCGGGCAGACGATCATCTGCGACGGCGGGCTGACGATCTGAATCTGAATAGGGCTACACAGGTCAGTCGCCGCCGTTCGCGCCACGCGGCGGGCCGTCGCACAGCTTGAGCTTGCGGATCACCATCTCCTGGATCTCGCGCGACTGCTCGGCGGCGACCTGAACGCGCTTCAGCTCGCCGGCATCGAGCCAGACGCCGTGCTCCGGGCAGCGATCGAGGAGGATCGCGATGCTCTCGTCGTAGCGGATCTGCTCCATGAAGACCCGGCACTTCGGGCACTGAAGCTGCGCGTGCGGGCCGATCTTCGAGGCGCGCGTCAGGTCGAGCAGCTTCCGGCGCTCCGCGTCGCTGAACTCGAGCTCGTCCGCGCGGATGATGCTCGAGAGCTCGCCGCGGTCGAGCCACGCGCCCCAGCACTCGCCGCAGAGATCGATCTCGACTCCCTCGTACGTCTCCCGCTGCAGCGGGAGGTGGCACCGCGGACAGTTCATCGGTACACTCCTTCGTTTCAATCTGGCAGGGACCGCGCACAGCTTAACGGAATGCCCGCGTGATGTCGAAGTCGAACTACCAGCTGCGGATCCTGATCGTCACCTGCGTCGCGCACGCGCTGACGCACATCTTCCTGACGGTCTTCACTCCGATCGGCGCGCTGATGGCGCGCGATTTCGAGCTGGAGTACGACGACATGACGTTCTTCTTTTTTCTGTGCACCCTCTTCTTCGGGCTCGGCGCGCTGCCGTCGGGCTTCCTGAGCGACCGGCTCGGCGAGTGGATCCTGCTGGTGGCGTTCTTCGTCGGCTGCGCGATCGGCGCCGTGATCGTCGGTCTGGCGCGCGACGTGTGGACCCTCGGCGCCGGATTCGTGCTGCTCGGCCTCGCGACGAGCATCTTCCACCCGGTCGGCAACGCGCTGATCACCAAGGGGATCGCCGCGCGAGGTCGGGCTCTCGGCATCAACGGCATCGCGGGGAGCGTCGGCACGGCGCTCGGACCGCTGGTCGCGGGACCGGTCGCTGACCTGACCTCGTGGCGCTGGGCGTTCCTCGGATTCGCGGCGGTGTCGCTCGTGATCGGCGTCTGGCTGGCGCGAAACGACCTCGGCCCGGCCGCCCGGCCGGTGCCGCGCTCGGGCTTCGCGACGGGCGAGCGGGGATCATCGACGCCGCGTCAGGTCGGCGCCGACCGCGTCGCGCTCTTCACGTTCCTCCTGCTCGCGATGACGTGCGGCGGCGTCTACTTTCACCTCTTCAACATGGCGCTGCCGTCCCAGTTCTCCGAGGCCGGCATCGAGACGACCCGCACGGGCCAGAGCGGGGTGCTCGCGGGCATCGCGCTGCTCTTCGGCGCCGTCGGCCAGATGGTCGCCGGATCGCTCTGCGACCGGTACGACGAGCGCAAGCTCTACGTCGGCGCGCTGCTCGCGATCGCGCCGACGATCTACCTCGTCGGCCAGCTCGCCCCCGGCACCGTCGGGCTCCTCGCCGCGGCCAGCGTCGCGTCGATGGTGATGGCGACAGTCCAGCCGATCGAGAACTCGGTGCTCGCCCGCTTCAGCCCGCCGGCGTGGCGCGGGCGTATCTTCAGCCTCAAGTTCGTGCTCGCCTTCAGCGTCGGCGCCAGCGGCAACTGGCTCGCGGGCGTCATCGCCAAGCACCTCGGCCTCCCCCGCGTCTTCGAGACCGCCGGCGCCGTCGCCGCCCTGGCGCTCGTGTGCGCCATCGTCGCCCGCCTCCTCCCCCTCCGGGCTCCCCCACCGACCGAGGCGCCGGCGTGACGTGACGGGCGCGGGCGAGACCGGGAACACAGATTGCGCAGATTACGCAGATTACGCAGATTGAGAGCGAGTCAGACCCGGTCCTCGGAGTCGGAATCGGAATCGGCCATCGGTATCGGAGTCGGTATCGGAGTCGGTTCTCTGTCGCACGGCGACGGTAACGACAACGGAGACGGAACACGGATACGGAGCACGAGCACGGGCC
>JBFFXF010000217.1:0-12902 GCA_041569895.1 Planctomycetota bacterium
CGATCTTAGATCTACCTCCGACACCCGAGCGCGTCGAACGTCGCGTCGACGCCGGGCTCCGGGTAGGGCTGCGGCGGCTCGGCGCCGCCGTTGAACAGGAAGGCGAGGAGGAAGACGGCGTCGGAGATGTCGATCGAACCCTCGTCGTTGGCGTCGAGCGCATCGGGGCACGCCGGCTCGCCTGCGCCGAGGAAGAGGTAGCCGAGGATGCCCACGGGGTCGGAGATGTCGAGCGCGGCGTCCGCGTTCACGTCGCCGCGTATGAATGGACGCGAGCCGAGGAATTGGGCGCCCATGCCGACATCCCCCTCGCACGATCGCGCTCCCTCGACGGCGACGACCGCGAGCGGGTCGGTCGGCCCGGCGAAGACCGACTCGACGAACGTCGCCGCCGGCGGCGGCGAGACGGTGAGCGAGACGTTGTCGATCTGCAGATGCGCCGGGCCGGTGAAGAACTCGGGAACGCTCGCGCGCAGGTTGATTCGAATCGACGACCCGCTGAAGACGCTCAGGTCGACGACCGCGCTCTGGTCACCCGTGTCCGACGGCGGACCGCCGGGATTGGGGGCCGCCGTGAGGATGTTGGTTTCCTGGAGCGGCGCTCCGCCTCCGGCCGGCTCGATGACGACATCCAGAGTCCTCGGCAAGGCGTCCGGGGGGAAAATGATCCATGCGGCTCGCCAGTCGAAGCTGAGCGTCGCGGTGTCGATGTCGGCCGGGATTGCCACGTCCTGGAAGATCTCGATGGTGTCGGGGCCGCCGCCGTCAAAGCCGTGACCGGCGGCGAAGCCTCCATCCGTCGGTGTGGTGGGGAAACCGAAGACCGGCTCGCCGGCTGCTCTGACCTCGAGGGGGATGAACGGGATCCCGATGTCCTTCGTGCCCCAGCCCGTGAAGTCGCCGGTCTCGAAACTGCCGTTCTCGATGAGGTTCGGCTCGGGCGCGGGGATCTCGATGAGGACGATGTCGCCGGTGACGGGGTCGACCTCGAAGGCGGTGGCGCCGTCGTTGAACGACAGCTCGCCGCAGGACGTCGGCTTGAAGACGGGACTCTTGTGACCCCTGCCGCGGCTCTCGACCGTCACCACCTCCACCGTGAGCGTCGCGCTCGCGGTTCCGGCGGGGATGTCCCATGTGATCTTGTCGGCGCTGTTTGAGTTGTTGACGCTGGCGTCCTCGACGCTCGCTCCCCCCGCGGTCGCGTTCAGCGAGACGACGGTGAACTCGGCCGGCACGGTGTCGAGGACGCGCACCGGCGCGCTCGGGTTGCGGTCGTCCCAGTCGATGGCGAAGGTGAGCTCGGTCGCCTCGGGGAGCGCGATGGGGATCTCCGACGGCCCGTCGACGAGGCGCTTGCGGAGGTCCTTGCAGGGGACGTTGATGAGGAGCGTGTCGCCGCCGGCCTTCGTGAAGTCCCGGCAGTCGATCTGCTCGCCGCCGCCGAACGAGACCTCGGCGGCGCCGTCGATCGAGCCATCGATGAACCGCGCCGCGCAGATGTTGATCTCGTCACAGTCACCGCCGCCCTCGTCGAAGAGACAGAGATCGGTCGAAAGCGCGCCCGCTCGGACCGTCGCGTTCACCCAGCCGACGACGGTGCCGAAGCCGCTCTTCGAGAAGCTCACCTCGTTCGGTCCGCCCGGATTCCACGCCGAGAGAGCCACCGGATCGGTCACGGTGACGGTCTGGATCGGGGGCGTACACGTCGGCGGCGGCGGATTGGCCCCGACGGGCGCGGGGGTGAGCGGCGCGCCGTTGAGGAAGAACTCGAACGTGTTTCCGGGAATGAAGGACATGTCGAGCAACTCGAAGGTGATCGCGTCGATCTCGTCGACGGCCGATGACGAGGACGCCGAGACGCAGAGCGTGTAGTCGCCGTCGGCGAGGCCGGAGAGGTCGATGGTCGCGGGCAGCGTCGAGTCGGAGTAGGGCGTGCTCGTGACGACCGACCGCACCGTGAAGAGGCCGGAGAACGTCGCCTCCTCGACGAGCGGGCCGAAGGTGAAGCCGGCCTCGACGAGCACCTCGTCCTCGCAACCGTCCTCCGGCGGCAGGTCGACGAAGCACACCGTCTCCTCGGTCGCTCCGGCGACGAGGCGCGCGCGGACCCAGGAGAGCGCGTTGTTCGTCGCCGTCTTGAGGAAGCCGAAGGTGTTGTCGCCCCCGGCGTTCCAGAGCGACGCGATGAGAGCGGCATCGCCGACGGCAAACTGCTCGATGGAGCCCACGGGGTCGCAGTCGACCGTCGGGTTCGGCGAGACGGCGCCGAGCGAGACGCCGTTGAGGAAGAACTCGTAGATACCCGGCGCCCCGAAGGGGCAGGTCGTGTTGAGGAACTCGAAGACGATGAGCTCCGGCGTTCCGGCCGCGCTCTCGAGGACGGTCACCTCGCCGCCGAGACTCTCGCCGACGAGGACGACCTCGGCGGAGCGGCACGTCCCATCCTCGGCGATGCCGACGATGCGCACCGGCTCGCACGCGTCGCCCTCGCCGTCGCGGTCGGAGTCCGTCTGGTCCGGGTTGGCGATGGTCGGGCAGTTGTCGCACACATCGCCGGCCCCGTCGCCGTCGCCGTCGGACTGGTCCGGGTTCCGGTCGAGCGGGCAGTTGTCGCACGCGTCGCCGAGACCGTCGCGGTCGCGGTCGGCCTGGCCCGGGTTCTCGGTCGCGATGCAGTTGTCACAGGCGTCGCCGACGCCGTCGCCGTCGCCGTCCTCCTGGTCCGGGTGCGGGTCACGGACGCAGTTGTCGCAGGCGTCGCCGAGACCGGCGCCGTCGAAGTCGCGCTGGTCGGGGTTGAACGCGACCGGGCAGTTGTCGCAGGCGTCGCCGACCGAGTCGCCGTCGGCGTCCGCCTGGTCGGGGTTGAAGTCGACCGGGCAGTTGTCGACGTCGCCGCAGGCGCCGTCTCCGTCGACGTCGTCGAGCGGGTCGAACGGGCACGGGTCGCAGGCGTCTCCGGCGCCGTCGTCGTCCGAGTCGACCTGGTCGGGATTGGGGTCCGACGGACAGTTGTCGCAAGCATCGTTGATGCCGTCGCCGTCCGAGTCGACGCCGCCCGGGTCGACGGTCCTCGTGACGGTCAACGCCTGCCGGAAGGGGCGGACGGTTTGCCCTTCCTGAGTGACGACGTTATTGACCGGCTGTCCGCTCCCCTGCAGACCGTCGACGTACTCGAGCGTCGTCGTCCCGGCTGAGACCGGGAACTCGACGTCGAACCGGACGATCTGGAAGGTGGCGTTGGTCGGCAGGACGACGGGCTGGATGAACGAGAGGACGACGGCGCTTATCGCGCCCTCGTTTCCCGGCCCGGAGGTCAGCTCCGTCTTCTCGAAGCCCCCGATCCGGAAGCCGCCCTCCTCGACGGGCGCCGCCGCCGTGCCGGAGGTCGTCACCGAGACGATGTCGCCGTCGTTCGCGAGGAAGCCGATCGACCACCCCTGCGCGCCGGAGCCGGGGCCCGCCTGGCCGAGGGTCCCGAAGTAAGTGGTGCGCGCCGTGCACGCGTCGCCTCCGACGGTCACCTCACGGGGGCCCTCGAAGGACAGCGTGAAGCCCTCCCGATCGGGTGGCGGTCCGCCGACGTCGCAGGCGTCGCCGACGCCGTCGCCGTCCTCGTCGGCCTGGTCGGGGTTCGAGACGTCGGGGCAGTTGTCGACGTCGGCGCAGAAGCCGTCGGCGTCGGCGTCGTTCTCGGCGTCGAGCGGGCACGGGTCGCACGCATCACCCGCGCCGTCGCCGTCGGCGTCCTCCTGTCCCGGATTGGCGTCGTCGGGGCAGTTGTCGCACGAATCCGCGATGCCGTCGCCATCGGCGTCGGCGGCGTCCGGATCGATCGTCACGGTGACCTGGAGCGCCTCAACCTCCGGCGTCACGCTGGCGCCTTCCTGGATGACGACGATCTGGACCGGCTGTCCCGAGCCCTGGAGGCCATCGACGTAGCGAAGCGTCGCCGTGCCCGGCGTGAGGAAGAGCGCCTCGAAGTTGAGGATCGAGGACGTCGCGTTCGTCGGCAGCGTGACCGGGTTGATGAACGAGAGAATGACGGCGCTGATCGCGCCCTCGTTTCCGGGACCCGAGGTCAGCTCCGTCTTCTCGAAGCCGACGTCGATGAGAGCGCCAGCGTCCGTTCCGGCGGTGGTGACCGCGGTGATGTCGCCGCCGTCGGCCGTGATGCCGATCGCCCAGCCCTGCGCGCCCGAGCCCGAGCCCGAGTGCGCCATCGTCGCCTGGTAGGCGACCTCCTGGCAATCGGTCGTGGCGCTGTCAGGCCCCGAGAAGCCGAGGGTGAAGGTGTCCTGTCCCGAGGCCGCGTCGGCGACCAGGAGTGCCGCGCACGGCGCCAGGACGAGCGCCAGGCCGAGTGGAGCTCCGCTTTTGCGTCGTGAAAGTATCATCAGTCCCTCCGCGCATTCGTTGTCGTGCTCGTGAAGACCGTGAAACCGGGGACGCCGATCGTCTCACCTGGCGATCGACGCCACGTAGCGGAGCATGTTGTCGCGACAGTTCTCGCGCTCGCCGAGGAGCGCGCAGGCGATGACGCGACCCGTGCCGTGGGAGTACTCGACGAGGACCGGGCCGGCGGCGTTCCGCGCGATGACGGTCGCTTTCGCGCCCGCGGGCGGCATGACGCAGCCCCGTCCGCTCGTCAACTGCGGGTCGAGGTCCTCATCCATGACCGGCACGCCGCCCACGCCGAGCCCCCAGATCGCCGGGTGCGTGGCGTCGCCGATGGTGACCGGCCCGGCGCCGACAGGCGGGAGAGGGAGACCGTCGGCGCCCCCGGGGCCGACGTCGACGAGGGGCTCATCGGGCGTCACGTCCATGAGGACGACGACGCCGCCGCGGCGCAGGAAGGCGTCGACCGCTCCGCCGTCGCGGCAGAGGTACCGGACGGTCTTCGTGGACGCGTTCGCCGGGATCCACACGACGTCGCACCCGGCGATGCCGCCGTCGTACTGAGTCCCGGGAAACTCGACCTCGAGGGCGCGGCGCTCGGTCACCGACCAGCCGAGCGACTGCATGCGCGCGAGATCGGCTCCGTACTCGCCGAGGTCGGACACGACGAGCACACTCGGCACGGCGCCGGCCGTATCACCGCTGCGAGGCAGGGCGAGGAACAGAACGACTACCGCGCTTGCGGTCGAGACGAGAAGACAGCGCGTTCGCATGGTGGCACCCTCCCTTCCACTGGCGTGCTGGAGCTGATGAGAACCCCACTGACCGTAACACAGTCATTATCGCGAGTGGGGAGTCCGAGCCAAGCGAATCCCTTGGACATACCAGTCGGACCGGGCGAGGATGGGTGTTTGAGCAGCTGATCGAAACGCCTGTTTAGCGTGGTAGCGTTGTGAGAAACGACCGTCTCGAGATCGCCAGTTTTCGCACGATCTTCGAGCAATCGCCGATCGGAATATTCGTCTGCGACAGCAACGGAGCGGACATATACACCAACCCCGCGAACTTGCGTCAGATGGGTTTGACGATCGAGGAGGCGAGTGGGGAAGGCTGGAGGCGGGCGATCCACCCCGACGACCGTGCTCGAGTGTTTGACTCCTTCTCCGAAGCAACGGCGGCCGGCAAGATCTACGAAGATGAATGCCGTTATCTGCGTCCCGATGGGTCAATTGTTTGGGTTGAGGTTCGAGTCGCGGCGATCCGTGATTCCGACGCGCTCCTGGGATTCATCGGGACAGCGGTCGATATCACGTCGAGGAAGCAGCTCGAGGAGAAGGTAAAGCGGTCGGAGACCATGGAGGCGGTCGGCCGGATGGCCGGTGGAATCGCTCACGATTTCAACAACCTCCTTCTCGTAATCCTCGGTCATGCCGAGATGGGCGCCAAACGGCTGGACGAGCGAGAACGGGTTCTCTCGTCGCTATCGGCCATCACGGACGCTGCCGAACAAGCCGCGAACCTGACGCGACAGCTGCTCACCGTCGCCAAACATGAGGTCGTCAGGCCGGAAGTTCTCGATCTCGGACCACCGCTCGCGGGGCTACAAAGACTTCTGCAAGGTGCGATTCGAACCGGCATAGAACTACGATTCGAATCTGATCCGTCCCTTCATCCCGTCCTCGTGGATCCGACACAGTTCCAGAGACTCGTGCTCAATCTCGTGATGAATGCCCAGAGGGCGATCGAGGGGGAGGGACATATCACCGTCCGAGCCCGGAACGTCGATCTTCGCGATCCGCCGGAGACGAAAGGCGTCGAGATCACTGTGGAGGACTCCGGTCACGGGATGGATGAAAGCACGCGCGCCAGGATCTTCGAACCGTTCTTTACCGGAGACGTGAGGTCCGGGACTGGCCTGGGACTTGCCACCTGCTACGCGATCGTCGAGCGAGCCGGCGGAGCTATCGACGTCGACACCTGCATGGGGAAGGGAAGCGCTTTCAAGATCAGAATCCCGGCCGTGTCGGGGGGTGACGTCGAGGCACACACGCCGGGCCGCGAGCCCGAGAGAAGCGAACCGCTCTCGATTTCGGGCCGATGCGTTCTGCTCGTCGAAGATGACGCTGCGGTCCGAGAAGCTCTTGCGAGCGGGTTGCGCGAAGCGCTCTTCGAGGTGATGGCGGTAGACTCCGTGGACGAGGCGGTTCGCGTGGTTTCGAGCTACGATGGTCCGATTCACCTGGCCATCTGCGATGTCGTGCTGAATGATCAATTCGGCTTGGAGCTGCAGGAGCGTCTCAGGGCGTCGCGTCCCGATCTCCGCTACCTGTTCATATCCGGGTATGCGCAGGATCCTGCGATTCGCCTCGGCGTTGCGCGTGGCGAGATTTCGTTCCTGAGCAAGCCGTTCTCGATGGCGACACTGGTCGAACACGCGAACAGGATCCTGTCGGCGAGAGCTTGTGAAGCCGAACAGAGCTGAACAATGGCACGCTTGATTCGAATCTCTCCGCCACGATTCGACGGACGTCCATCCCTTTCGAGGGGCGCATGGAAAGGGGAGAGTCGCGTGTTCACCGCTCGCCCTCAGCGCGCTCGAGATCCGGTCCGGCCACGATGCTTCCCCCGCCGACCGTGTGTGCTACAATTTCCGCATGATGTCGCGCGCACCTGTTTCCGATCCGGGACCCGACCGCCCGTGGCTGGCCGCGGGTCGTGTCGCGCTGGCCGTCAGCTTCGTGTGGACGCATGCCCTGTGGCTCCCGGTCCACCTGGCGAGTGACGGGCACGGTCGCGTCGCCGATTTCGCGCCGCATTCGCACCACGCGACGGTGGCGCCTCATTCGCATCACGGCGCGGAACGCCACGTCCATCATCACGGTGATCACCACCGGCACCTCGACGACAGCCACCACGACGGCCACCACGAGGACCACCACGGCGCGGATCGTTCCGGTCCCGTGCTCGAGGGGCTCGACGAGTATCACTCCGGCACCCACCGACACTGCCGACTCGAGCAGCTCGTGTCGCGGCAGCTCTCGGGCGTCTCCGGGACGATCTCGGCCGGCGTCCGGGCCGTCTCGCGATCGCCGCTCCTCGAGTCTCCCGGCGCCGGGCGCGTGCGGGGTCCGCTCCAGGCGCACGACCCGCCGAGACCCTCCTCCCGCTCGCCGCTCCCGGCACGTGGCCCTCCCGCTCCCCTGGCGTGACGATCTGACGCGGATCGAGGACCGCGGACGGGCGAGCTCCGTCCTCCTCTTTGCATCCTGGATAGCCTGAACAGCCCGGAACAGCTGGAACAGCTGGAACATCCCGGCAGCTCGCCATCGCGGCGCACTGGCGCCTCCGGTCGCTCG
Source organism: Planctomycetota bacterium (assembly GCA_041569895.1). Taxonomy (GTDB): domain Bacteria; phylum Planctomycetota; class UBA8108; order UBA8108; family JACQVS01; genus JBFFXF01. The sequence continues at coordinate 7,755 of JBFFXF010000217.1, forward strand.
ATCCCCTCGCACGTATCGCTTCAGACAGAGCCCCGACGGAGACACGCGTATGGACATCTCGCGAGCGATGGTCGCCCTGCTCGCAGCCGGGATCGCGATCCTTCCCGCCTGCGATGGTCCCGGAGGCCACTCCGGGCACGACCACGACCACGGACCGCACACCGCCCAGGTCACGGTCTGGGAGAACGGATACGAGGCGTTCGTCGAGTACGAGTATCCGGTGGCCGGCGTGCCGGTCCAGTTCATCACGCACATCGCGGAGATCGACACCGGCGAGCCCCGCCGCGACGGACCGGTGACGTTCGTGCTCCGCGCACCGACGGGAGAGGAGACGCGGCACGTCGAGGAGCGCGTCGCCCGGGACGGCATCTACTTGCCGACCATCACCTTTCCCTCGCCGGGCGCGTGGACGGTCGCCGTCGAGGTGCCGGGCGCGCCGTCCCCGGCGACGACTCACCTCGGCGACCTCGAGGTCTACCCGACCGAGGACGAGGCGATCCACGCGCCGGTGCCGCAGGAGGTCGACGGCATCTCGTTCCTGAAGGAGCAGCAGTGGAAGCTCTCGATGCTCTCGGCCCCCGCCGCCAGGAGGTCCCTGGTCGCGAGGCGCGAGTTTCCCGGGCGCGTGTACCCGAGAAGAGGTCACCGCGTCTCGATCGCATCGCCCTTGACCGGTCGACTGGTCGTCCCGCCCGACGCCGCGGTCCTCGATGTCGGCGCGGAGGTCAAGGAGGGCGACGTCCTGGTGTTCGTCGAGCCGAGCCTGCCGGCCTCGGAGTACCTGCAACTCGAGATCAAGCTCGCCGAGGCGGAGGCGGAGGCGGTGCGCACGGAGCAGGCGCTCGAGCTCGCCAGGGCGACCTTCTCGCGCAACGAGAGGCTCGAGTCGGTGAACGCCAAGTCGAAGCGCGAGGTCGAGCGCGCGCGGTACGAGCTCGAGGCCGCCACCGCCGCGCACGGAGCGGCCGTCGCCGTCCGGGCGCGGTACGACAAGGCGAGGAGTCTGCTGCGATCGTTTCGCACCCGCGGCGCGTCGGGGAGCGGCGAGTTCGGACCGCTGGCGCTCAGGGCGCCGATCTCGGGCACGGTCGTCAAGGTGGCGGGATCGCCGGGAGAGCTGGTGACGCCGGACACCGAGCTCTTCGCCATCCTCGACGCGTCGGTCGTCGTCGTCGAGGCGGCGGTCCCCGAGCATGAGGCATCGCGCCTCGAGGAGATTCCCGACGCGTACGTCGAGCTCGAGAACGCCGGCGGGCAGGTGACGCGAGTGACACTGACCCCCGTCCACGCCGGGCTCGAGGTCGACCCGGCGACGCGCACCGTGCCCTTCCACTACCACGCCGCCAATCCGGACGGCCGCCTCCGCGTCGGCATGGCGGTCGACGTCCTCATGGAGACGGGCGAGGCGAGCGACGTCGTGGCGATCCCCGAGTCCGCACTCGTCGATGACGACGGCAAGTACGTCGTCTTCGTGCAGCTCGCGGGCGAGACGTTCGAGCGGCGCGAGGTCACGGTCGGCATCCGCGGTCGCGGCCTGGTCGAGATCGTCGACGGCCTCGACGGGGGCGAGCGCGTCGTCACCACCGACCCGTGGGCGATCCGGCTCGCGTCGCTCTCGACGGTCATCCCGGCGCACGGGCACGAGCACTGAGGAGGCGAGGATGATCGACGCGCTCATCCGCAGGTCGCTCGACAATCGCTCGCTGGTGCTCGCCGCCGCGACGCTGCTCTGCTTCTTCGGCACGTACGCCGCCGTCCGACTGCCGGTCGACGTCTTTCCCGACCTCACCGCGCCCACGGTCACCATCCTCTGCGAGGGACGCGGCATGGCTCCGACCGACATGGAAAGCCAGGTGACGTTTCCGATCGAGGCGACGCTCAACGGCGCCTCCAGCGTGCGCCGCGTGCGATCGTCGACGGCGGCGGGAATCGCGGTCATCTGGGTCGAGTTCGGGTGGGAGGAGGACCAGACGACGGCCCGCCGCGTCGTCACGGAGCGGCTGGCGCTCGTGGCGCCGACCCTGCCCGAGGGTGTCACGCCGGCGCTCGCCCCGGTCTCGTCGATCATGGGCGAGGTGATGCTGCTCGGGCTGGTGTCGGACACGGTCAGCCCGCTCGACGTCCGCACGGTCGCCGACGTCGTGCTGCGCCGGCGGCTGCTCGCCATTCCCGGCGTCTCGCAGGTTGCGGTGATCGGCGGCGACGTCAAGCAGTACCAGGTCAGGCTGTCGCCGCAGAAGCTCGCGGCGCACGGCGTCACGCTCGACGAGGTGGTGCGCGCGCTGAGGGAGGACAACGAGAACGTCTCCGCGGGATTCGTCAACAACGCCGGCTCCGAGTACATCGTCACCGGCCGGGGACGCTTCCATCGCACGGAGGACATCGGCGACGTCGTCGTGCGCGAGAGCGGCACGCTGCCGATCCTCGTGCGCCACCTCGGCGAGGTGCGCGTCGGCGCGGCGCCGAAGCGCGGCGAGGGATCGGTCCGGGGCGAGCCGGCGGTGGTGCTGTCGATCCAGAAGCAGCCCGGCGCCAACACCCTCGAGCTGACCCGGCGCATCGACGACGTCCTCGACGACGTCGCCCTGTCGCTGCCGCGAGGCGTCGAGCTCGAGCGACACATCTTCCGCCAGAGCGACTTCATCTCCGTCGCCGTGCGCAACGTCGTGCACGCCCTCCGAGACGGCGGCATCCTCGTCGTGCTGATCATGCTCTTTTTCCTCGCCAACGTCCGCGCGACGCTGATCACGCTGACGGCGATTCCGCTCTCGCTGGTGGCCGCGGTGCTGACGCTGCAGGCGATCGGCGGCACCATCAACACGATGACGCTCGGCGGCATGGCGATCGCCATCGGCGCGCTCGTCGACGACGCGGTGATCGACGTCGAGAACGTCCTCCGCCGCCTGCGCGAGAACGCCGCCAAACCGACCGCGGAGCGGCTCCCCGCGCTCACCGTGGTCTTCCGCGCCAGCAAGGAGATCCGCAACTCGATCGCCTTCGCGACGCTGATCGTCATGCTCGTCTTCGTGCCGGTCTTCTTCCTTCCGGGCGTCGAGGGACGACTGCTGCAGCCACTCGGTCTGGCCTATGTCGTGTCGCTGTTCGCGTCGCTCGTCGTGGCGCTGACGGTGACGCCGGTGCTCTGCCTCGTGCTCCTGCCGCACAGCAGGAACGTCCGCGAGGCCCGCGAGCCGCGTGTGTCGCTGGTGATCAAGCGCGGCTACGAGCGCATCCTGCGACCGGTGCTGGCGCGACCGGGGCTCGTGACGCTGCCGACGGTGATCCTCCTCGCCGCGGCGATCGTCGCCATGCTCCTGCTCGGCCGCGCCTTCCTCCCCGACTTCAACGAGGGCGCGCTGACCATCAACGCGACCACCGTCCCCGGGATCTCGCTCCCCGAGTCCGACAAGCTCGGCCGCCTCGTCGAGCGCGCCATCCTCTCGCACGATGAGGTCCTCTCGACGGCGCGACGCACCGGCCGCGCCGAGCTCGACGAGCACGTCCAGGGCGTCAACTCGTCGGAGATCGAGGTGTCGATCGCGCTCGGCGAGCGATCGAAGGCCGACTTCCTGGCGGCGCTGCGGAGCGACCTGTCGCAGATTCCGGGCGTCAGTGTCACCATCGGCCAGCCGATATCGCACCGCATCGACCACATGCTCTCGGGCACGCGCGCCAACCTCGCCGTCAAGCTCTTCGGGCCAGACCTGCACGAGCTGCGGCGGCTCGCCGAGGCGGTGCGCGCCCGCATGGAATCGGTGCGAGGCGTCGTCGATCTCTCGGTGGAGCAGCAGAGCGACATCCCGATCCTCTCGGTCCGCCACGACCGCCGCGCTCTCGCGCGCCATGGCCTCAGAGTCGCCGACGTGTCCGCGACGCTCGAGGCCGCGTTCCAGGGGCTGCCGGTGTCGCGGATCGTCGAGGGGCAGGCGGCGTTCGATCTCGTCGTCCGTCTCGAGGGCGACACGCCGTGGAGCGTCGACGACGTCGGACAGGTCCCGGTGGACACAGCCGCGGGCGGTCGGGTCCCGCTCGCCGCGCTGGCGACCATCCGCAAGGACCGCGGACCGAACACCGTGAGCCGCGAGCAGGTCGAGCGAAAGATCGTCGTGCAGGCGAACGTCGCGGGACGCGATGTGACGTCGGTGGTCAACGAGGTGCGGGGCGAGGTCGATCCGATCCTGGCGTCCCGCGCCGGCTACCGCCTCGAGTACGGTGGGCAGTTCGAGAGCGCCGAGGCATCCGCGAGGCTCCTCCTCGTCCTCGGCCTCACGGTCATCGTCGGCATCGGGTTCCTTCTCCACCTGGCGTTCGGCTCGGCGCGCGACGCGCTCTTCATCATGGTCAACCTGCCGCTCGCGCTGATCGGCGCGGTCGCCGGCGTCTGGGCGAGCGGCGGCGTGCTCACGGTCGCGTCGATGATCGGCTTCATCACCGTCTTCGGCATCGCGACGCGAAACGGCATCATGCTGATCTCGCACATCCGCCACCTCGAGCGCGAGGAGGGCGTCAGTGACTTCCGGCAGGCGGTGCTGCGCGGATCGGTCGAGCGTCTGCTGCCGATCCTGATGACCGCGCTCGGCACGGCGCTCGCGCTGGTGCCGCTGGCGCTCTCCGGGAGTCGGCCGGGGAACGAGATCCAGACGCCGATGGCGATCGTCATCCTCTGCGGCCTCTTCACGGCGACCTTCCTCAACATGGTCGTCGTGCCGGCGCTCTTCCTGCGCCTCGGCAGGCCGCTGTCCGCGAGCCAGGGGAGGGAAGCGGCATGAGCCGGCGACTTCGAGCCAACGCCATCGAGGGCACGATCGCGCTCGTCGCGATCGCGGTTCTCGGCGGATGCAGCGCCAGGGTGACCGATCGCGGCGTCGAGCCCGCCTGGACGAGCGCGAGCGCCACGAGCGTCGCCGCGCCCAGGGCGCAGGCGAATCGCGATGACAACGAGGCCGCCGAGCTTCCGGCGGGACCGCTCGACGTCGACGAGGCCGTGCGCTTCGCGGCCGCGCATCACCCGGAGGTCGCCGCTGCGAGGGCCCGGCTCGAGGCCGCCACCGGGCGCGTGGTGCAGGCGGGGCTATTCCCGAATCCGACCTTCTCGGCGTACGCGGAGTCGGCGCCGTTCAGCGGCAAGACCACCGGCGAGGCGGAGTA
>JBFFXF010000218.1:0-12933 GCA_041569895.1 Planctomycetota bacterium
GCTCGGCAAGCGCATCAAGAACGTCCACCTCAAGGAGTACTCGAAGCACGGCACCGATTTCACCATCGAGAGCTTCCGACCGCTGCTCGACGGGACCACCGACTGGCCGGCGGTGATGGAGGCCTTCGACTCGGTCGGCTACGAGGGCTACCTGACGTTCGAGTATTTCCACCCCTACCGCCACTACCCCGAGGCGCTCATCCGCCAGACCTCCGACTCGCTCGATAGGATTCTCGGACGCGCCTGAGCAGCGAGCCGGCGCTCACTCGCGCGGCAGCTTCGACCACCAGTCCTTGATGTTCTCGGCGAGCACCTCCGCGCTGCGTCGCTCGAGGATATGCTCGACGAGTTTCGGCTCGATCTCGAGGTTGGCGAGCGCCTTGGCGACTCGCTTCCAGAGCTGGTCGCGCTTCTTGTCGGTCTCGGCGAGGTAGAGCTCGCTGACGAGCTCCTGGAGCTTCTGCAGCGCGAGCCCCTGCCGGTTCCTGTAGTAGTTCTTTATGATCCGCTGCTGGTATGGGGTATATTCCTTCATGACCCGTGCGTAACCAATGAGTCGAACCATGTCAACACATCGTTCACGCCTCGCGACGGCGGCCCCGGGCCGATATCGGCCTGTCCCGCTCGCGCTCCTCCTCGCGATCGCCGGAGTCCTCGGTTCCGTCGCGACGCCGCTCGCGGCGCAGGCGGTCAAGTGGAAGCCCGACCCGGCGTTGCCCCCTCCGCCGGTCACCCACGCCGGGCTCGTGCCGGGGGTCACCACCGCCGCGGAGCTGCGCGAGAAGCTCGGCAGCCCGCTGCACGAGAATTCGTGGTACGCGTACAAGATGCTCTACCCCTCGCGAGGGCGCCCGGGCCACCTCGATTCGTTCCATCTCGACTCCCGCGATCCCGCGAACGCCACGCTCGCCAACATCGAGGCGGCCACCATCCCCGACGGCCTCGAGAGTCTCGGGAAGGTGCGCGCGCGTCTCGGCGAGCCGGAGTTCCTTCTCGAGCTGTCGCGTCACACCATCGCGGACTACAACGCCAGGGGCGTGCGCTTCGTCTTCGACCACAACCACCGGACGATCGGTGTCGCCTACTTCCCCCACGGTCGCACGCGGGTGCACTCCGGCGCGCGCCGCACGCTCAGCCTGCGACACCTGCGGCAGGGACCGCAGACCAGACCGTCGACGCCGGCGAGCCCCGCCGGCCTGCGGGTGGGCGCCGCGGAGGTCGACATCACCCCGCGCGAGGCCGCCTGGCTCGGTCCGGCCGTCAAGGAGGGCGATTTCTCGGTACACGATGCGCTCGAGGCGCGCTGCGCGGTGCTCGAGCGCGACGGCCTCACGGTGGCGATCGTCGGCGCAGACCTCTTCGGCATGTCGAAGAGCGAGGTCGACCCCATCGAGGTCGAGCTGCGGCAGCAGGGGATCGACCACCTCGTGCTGGCGTCGTCCCACAACCACGCGGCGCCGGACACCATCGGCATCTACGGCTTCTTTCCGGCGGCGTACGTGAAGTTCATCCACGAGCGCATCCGCGACGGCGTCCTCGAGGCGAAGCGGCGACTCCGCCCGGTGAAGCGCTGGATCGCCGCCTCCGATGAGCTGCCGCTCGACGGCGCGCGCGTCGAGGGGCTGATCCGCAACGCCCGCAATCCGGGTCTCATCGATCCGCAGCTCGCCGTGATGCAGGCGATCGGGGAGGACGACCGCCCGATCGTCACCTTCGTCCACTTCGCGTGCCACGTCGAGGGGCTCGCGACCGGCGTGCTCGAGGCGAGCGCCGACTTCCCCGGCTACCTCTGCGACTCGCTCGCCAGCGACGTCGGCGGCCAGGTGATCTTCCTCAACGGGGCGCTCGGCGGCATGGTGTCGGGCGACACCATCTCCCGCACGCACGAGCAGGCCAAGATCGCCGGTGAGCGCTTCGCGCGCGAGGCGAAGCGGATCCTCGGCTTCGCCTCGCCGCCGGCCGAGATGCCGTTCACGTTCACGCGGCACCGCCTCGAGATCCCGCTGACCAACGCGAAGCTGATCCTGTTCACGAAGATGTCGGGGAGGCGGCAGCTGATCCACGGCCGCATCGCCACCGAGCTCTTCCACATGCGGATCGGCGAGGCGGAGCTGCTCACGGTGCCCGGCGAGCTGCTTCCGGAGCTGTCGTTCGAGATCCTCGAGCGGATGCGCGGGTATCCACGCCTGATCGTCGGCCTCGCCAACGATCAGCTCGGGTACATGCTGCCCGGGTACGACTTCAACGCCGACCAGTACGAGGAGAGCATGTCGCTGGGTCCGGCGGCAGGGCCGATGGTGGTCGCGGCGGCGCGGCGAATCGTCGAGAGACGGCGGCCGCTCAGCGGCCGTTGAGGACCTCGGCCATCCGCTTGTAGTAACGCGAGATCAGCTCGCGGTACTCGCGGGGGAACTCCTTGGCGGCGCTCGACCCCATGTTCTCGCGCAGCTTCTTCGGCAGGCGCCCCCACTCGGCCGATCCCATCAACTGCTTGAGCAGCTTGGCGACCTCGGACTTCGGAAGCCGGCCCTCGGAGACCTGATCGTTGCGCGTCTGCTGATCGCGCTTCTCCTTGCGGGCGTCCGGCTTCTCCTCCTGCTTCTGCTCCGGCTTCATCTTCTCGTCGCGGGAGACTTGCTGCTGTTGCTGTTGCTGCTGCTGCTGCTGCTTTTGCTGCCCGGACTGCTGCTGTTGCTGCTGTTGCTGCTGCTGGGAGCTCTGGGAGGACGAGGAGCACTGGCTGCAGCCCTCGCCGACCTTCTCGATCAGCTCGTCGAGCTTCTTGATCGCCGCGCGCTGCTCCGCCTGCGTCGCCTCCGTCGTGTCCTTGTCGGCGAGCCGCTCGCGGATCTTCTCCATCAGGCGGGTGATCTCGGCGAGGTTCTTGCGGGCGTCGTCGAGCAGCTCCTGGTGGAGCTTCTCGTGGCTGTTGCCCTGGTCGATGACGCCCTTCTCGGCGTCCTTCTTCCCCTTGACGGCCTCATCGCGGTCCTTGTCGACCTCGCCCCGCAGGAGCGTCCCCCCGCCGAGCACGAGGCCGGCCAGGAGGAGGAAGGTGGTGACGCTGGTGGTGTGGAGTCGCATGGCTGTCCCGCTGCTGGGGCACCTCCCGGAGGCGCCGGATCCGCGGAGGTTCCGTTTCAGTCTCCTTCTATAGTATAACTATCGGCTCGGCGAGGAGTCCCGCAAGTTTTTTTCGAGGGCGGTGAACCGCGCCGGCCTCCATCCCGTAGTCGAAGACGGGGGAAGACGTTCCGACCCGGACCACCACCCGGAGCCGTATCGTGACGCCACCGGACCGACCGCTCGTCCTGCTCGACGTGCCGCTGCCGTCATTTCTCGCCGAGCTCCTCGACCGGCACTGCGAGACGCGCCCCTGGTCCCTCCTCGAGGAGGGCCCCGGGGACGAGATCCGCCGTGTCGAGGGCGTGTACACATACGCGCACCCCACCGTCGACGGCACGCTGCTCGATCGGCTGCCGGCCGTCAAGGTGGTGAGCAACTTCGGCGTCGGGGTCGACCACATCGACCTCGAGGCCGCCCGGGCGAGAGGGGTGCCGGTGGGCAACACGCCGGGAGCGGTCGACGGCGCGACCGCCGACATGACGATGGCCCTGCTGCTCGCGACGGCGCGCAACATCGTCATCGGCGACCGCTTCGCGCGCGGTCCCGAGTTCACCCACTACGATCCGAGCAACCTCCTCGGCGCCGAGGTCCACGAGAGCACCCTCGGGATCGTCGGCATGGGACGCGTCGGCCGCGAGGTGGCGCGGCGGGCGCGGGCGTTCGACATGCGCGTCCTCTATCACAATCGCAACCGCGACGAGGAGATCGAGCGGCGTCTCGGCGTCGAGTACGCCGGCTTCGAGGAGCTGCTGGCGACGTCCCACTTCGTGTCGTTGAACGTGCCGCTGACGCCGGAGACTCGCGGTCTCATCGGCGAGCCGGAGCTGCGCGCCATGCGGAGCGACGCCATCCTCGTCAACGTCGCGCGCGGCGCCGTCGTCGACCACGACGCGCTCCTCACGGCGCTCACCGAGGGCTGGATCGCGGGCGCGGCGATCGACGTCACCGAGCCGGAGCCGCTGCCGCGCGACCACCCGCTGCTGGCTCTCGAGAATCTGGTGATCGCGCCGCATCTCGGGAGCGCGACCGTGCGGACGCGCCTGAAGATGGGCCGCATGGCCACGGACAACCTCGTCGCGGGGCTCGAGGGACGGGCGCTGCCACACCGGGTCGGCTGACACTGGAGCGAGATCGTGAACGAACGCGCCGACATCGAAGCGCCGGAAAGCGAGGAGGACGTCCGGCACGCCGACCGCATGCGCGAGGCGTACCGCAAGATCACCGCCGAGATCGGCAAGCTGATCGTCGGGCAGGCGCACGTCATCGAGGAGCTGCTGGTCGCGGTCTTCGCGCGCGGTCACTGCCTGATGGAGGGCGTGCCGGGGCTCGCCAAGACGGCGATCGTCTCGTCGCTGTCGCGCGCCATGGACCTCAGCTTCCGGCGAATCCAGTTCACGCCGGACCTCATGCCGTCGGACATCACGGGGACGGATATCATCCAGGAGGACCCGGAGACGCGCGAACGGCGTCTGGTCTTCCTGCGCGGCCCGGTGTTCTCGCAGATGCTGCTCGCCGACGAGATCAACCGCACGCCGCCGAAGACGCAGGCGGCGCTGCTCGAGGCGATGCAGGAGGGCTCGGTGACCGTCGGCGAGCGGACGTACGAGCTCAAGAAGCCGTTCTTCGTGCTCGCGACCCAGAACCCGCTCGAGCACGAGGGGACCTATCCGCTCCCGGAGGCGCAGCAGGACCGCTTCATGTTCCTGGTGCGCATCACCTACCCGAGCCGCGACGAGGAGCGCGAGATCCTCGAGCGCACGACGACGACCTACCGGGCGGACATGAAGCCGGTGATCGACGGCGACGAGATCCTGGCGTGCCAGGAGGTCGTGCGCAAGGCGCTTGTCCCCGACCACGTCTACGACTTCGTCCTCGACCTCACCCGATCAACGCGCCCGGAGGAGCCGGACGCCGAGGAGTTCGTGCGCCGCTGGGTGGAGTGGGGCGCGGGGCCGCGGGCCTCGCAGTTCCTGGTGCTGGGCGGCAAGGCGCGTGCGATCCTGCACGGTCGTTTTCACGTGACGAGGGAGGACGTCGAGGCGCTGGCGCCGGCGGTTCTGCGACACAGAATCCGGCCGAGCTTCAACGCCGACTCGGAGGGAATCACGGCGGACCGGATCGTGACTCATCTCCTGGAGCGCTCGAGCAGCGCGAAGCGTTGATCGCTGGCGCGCCGCGCGCGTGGGATCGAGTCGCGGGACGAGGCAAGCGGACACGATCCAGCGGACGAGCGAGCGATGAACACGACGGACGAGACCCGACCCCTGCTCGACCCGGAGGTGCTGCAGCGGATCTCGCGGCTCGACCTCGTCGCCCGGCAGGTGGTCGAGGGCACGCTCTCCGGCCTGCACCGGTCGCCGTTTCACGGCTTCAGCGTCGAGTTCCTCCAGCACCGGCCGTACGTGCGCGGCGATGACCTGCGCCACCTCGACTGGAAGGTCCTGGCCCGCACCGACCGGCACTTCGTGCGCCAGTACGAGGACGAGACCAACCTCCGGGCGACCATCCTGCTCGACGCGAGCGGGTCGATGGCGTACGCGTCCCGCTCGGTCTCCAAGCTCGACTACTCCGTCCGGCTCGCGGCTGCGCTCGCCTATCTACTGATCGAGCAGCAGGACTCGGTCGGGTTGCTGGCCTTCGACCGCGAGCCGCGCAAGCTGCTCCCGGCCCGCAGCGGCCGGCGCCAGCTGCGCCTCCTGCTCGACGAGCTCGAGCGCGTCTCGCCGGGCGGCGAGACGTCACTCGCCGGAGTCCTCCACGCGCTGGTGCCGAGGATCCCCCGGCGCGGGCTGATCCTCGTCCTCACCGATGCCCTCGACGACGTCACGGAGCTCCTCAACGCGCTCGCGCACGTGCGCAGCGCGCACCACGAGGTCATCCTCCTGCACGTGCTCGACCGCCGCGAGGTCGACTTCGACTTCGACCGCTGGACCAGCTTCGAGAGTCTCGAGACGCTCGGCCGGCGGATCCTCGTCGACCCGGCGCAGGTGCGACGCACGTATCGCGAGCGCTTCGAGCGCTTCCGCGAGGAGCTCCGCCAGGGTTGCAGCCGGCACCACGTCGATCTCGCGTCGATCGTCACCGACCGGCCGTACGACGAGGCTCTCGCGAGCTTTCTCACCAGCCGGGGAGGTCGTGAGTGACGTTTCTCAACGCCGCGCTTCTCGGCGGACTGGGCGCGATGGCGATCCCGCTGATCCTCCACCTCATCCGCCGCCGTCGCTTCCGCGTCGTGCGCTGGGGCGCGATGCAGCTCCTCGAGGGCGTCGTCAGCGAGCGCCGCAAGACCCTCGACTTCGAGCAAATCCTCCTCGTCGCCACGCGCATGGCGGTCCTCGGCGTCCTGGCGCTCGCCATGGCGCGCCCCGCGCTGACCACCCTCGGCGCCGGCTTCCTCCGCGGCAGCCGCACCGTCGCCATCGTGCTCGACGTCTCCTACTCGATGGGTCACGGCGGGCGTTTCGAGCAATCGCTCGAGGCGGCGCGCGAGGTGCTGCGGTCGCTCGGGGAGAACGACGTCGCGACGCTGGTGCTCGCCGCGGAGCGCCCGCGAGTGGTCTTCGACTCGCCCGTCGGCGACCGGGACGCCATCGCGGCAGCGCTCGAGAAGGCGTCGCCGATCCACGGGCCGGCGCGACTCGGCGAGGCCGTGCTCGCCGCGCTCGACGTCCTCGCGCGCGTCGAGCGGCCGGTCGAGGAGGTCTTCGTCCTCACCGACTCGCAGCGATTGACATGGGAGGGCGACACCGGCGAGCGCGCCTCGCTCGACATCGTCGCCGAGGCGCTCCCCCTGACCGGTCGCGAGGGGGTCGCGGATGGCGCCATGCCGGTGATCACGTGGATCGTCGTCCCGGGTGACGGCACGCCGCCGCAGCCGTTCATCGAGCGCATCGAGCTCCCGCGGGTGACCCGCGCCGGCGAGCGCGTCCCGATCCGCGTGCGCGTGGTCTCTCCCGGAGCGCCGGGGCGTGGCGGCACGGTGTCCGTTCGCGTCGACGGAATCGAGCGCGGCGGCACGCCGCTGCCACCGGGCGGCGCGGGGGAGGCGGTCGTGCGCGCGAACATCGATGAGCCCGGATCGCACTGGATCGAGGCGCGACTCGTCGAGTCCGGCGCACGCGCGGACGCACGGCTGCTCGCCACGCTCACGGCGCGGGAGCGCATCCGGGCGCTGCTCGTCGACGGCGCTCCCGGTGACGAGCCGCTCGGCGACGAGACCTCGTTCCTCCGCCTCGCGCTCACTCCGTACGGCGACGATGGCAGCGGGGGAGGCGCTCCCGGCGCGGCCGATTTCGACGTCGAGACCATCGCGCCCGCCGCGCTGGAGACGACGGAGCTCGAGCGCTTCGACGTCGTCGTGCTCGCGAACGTCACCGCCGTCTCTCGCGAGGCCGCCGCCGCGCTCGAGGGCTTCGCGCGCGCCGGTGGCGGTGTCGTCATCTTCCCGGGTGATCGCGTCGCGGCGGCCTCCTGGAACCGCGACCTCGGCGGTCTGCTGCCCGCCGCGCTGGGCGAGCGCCGCACGGCTACGGGCGATCCGCTCGGTGTCCGGGTCGCCGCCCGGCGCGAGGTCGGCCAGCGCCACGCCGCGCTCGGCTCGCTGTCGTCGGCGGACCTCGCCGGCGTCGGCGTGCGCTCCTGGCTCGCTCTCGACGTCGCTGATCGAGACGCGACGGTGGTGCTCGCGATGGAGACCGGCGAGCCGTTTCTCGTCGAGCGACGTTCCGGCCGCGGGCGAGTGATGCTCCTCGCGACAGCGTGCGATGATGACTGGTCGAACCTGCCGACGCGCCCGGCCTACCTGCCGATGATGCAGCAGACGCTGCTCCACGCGTCGACCGGTGCTGCCGCTGCGCAGACGCTGCGCCCCGGTGAGCCGATCGTTCTCGAGCTGCCGCTCGAGGAGGCCGGACGCGCCGCGGTGGTGCGGCTGCCGGACGGGCAGGTGGTCGAGGGCGTCACGGCGCGCGGTCTCGAGGGAGCGCTCCTCGAGTACCGCGACACGTGGCTGCCCGGCCTTTACACGGTGCGGATCGCCGATGAGTCGCCGGCGTACTTCGCCGTCAACGCCGACCGCGCCGAGTCCGACCCTGCCGAGCTGTCGCCCTCGACGCTGGTCGAGCGCGTCGAGGCGCGCGGCTTCGACTGTGTCGTCGGCGTGGGCGGCGTCGCCACGGCCCTCGGCCGGCGACGGCACGGCCTCGAGATCTGGAGACCGCTCGTCTGGCTGGTCACGGCGCTGCTCCTGATCGAGCTCGTTCTCGAGCAGTGGATCGGCCGCGGCGGCTTCGCCCGTTCGGCCCGGAGGTCGCGATGAGCCCCTGGATCGCGCTCGTCGCCATCGTCGCCGTCGCCGCCTGCCTCGTCGCCTGGGGGCTGTACCGGAGCGAGACGCGCGAGGTCTCGCCTTCGCTCGCGCGCGCGCTCGCCGCGCTCCGTTGCGCCGCGCTGGTCGCCACGCTCCTGCTTCTCCTCGAGCCGACATGGGTGACGCGCAGCGAGCGCGTGCGTCGCGGGCGGATCGAGATCCTCGTCGACCACTCCGGGAGCATGGCTCGCGACGACCCGCGCATGGACGAACAGCGTCGGTCGAGGCTGCGGGAGCGGCTGCCGGTCACCGAGAGATCGACGCGCTGGGAGCGGGCGCAGGCGCTCTGTCTCGACCGTTCCGCCGGTCTGCTCGCGGCGCTCGTCCCGACCCGTGATGTCTCCATCAGCCTCTTCGCCGGGGAGACCGAGCGTTTCCTCACGACGGCGGATCGACCGGACCCGAACGCGCTGCCGTCCTCGTTCGGTCGCGACGCCGACGGCCGGGTGACCGACCTCGCCGGCGCGATCCGCACCGCCGCATCACGTGATCCCGAGGCGATCGTCATCGTCACCGATGGCCGGCACAACGCTCCGGGCGAGCCGGAGGCGGAGACCGCGCCGCTTCGTGCGCGGGGCGTTCCGGTGCACGCGATCGGGGTCGGCTCATCCTTCGAGCCGGTCGACATCGCGATCGTCGAGGTCCGCGCGCCGCGACGTGTCGACGTCGAGGAGGGCGGACGCGCGACCGCCGAGCTGCGGGCGCGCGTCGAGACGACCACCACGCTGCGCGCCTCGCTGCGAGCCGTGGGCGAGGGTGTCGTCGATCGCGCGCTGTGGTCGGGCCAGGTGACCGTCGAGGCCGGCTCCGAGCCGCGCGTCATCGAGCTGCCGATGGTCATTCCCGGCGGCGCGCTCGAGGCCGGACGGCGCGAGCTCGAGCTGTGGATCGAGCCGTCGGCGGAGGAGGTCACCAGCACCAACAACGGACGGCGGTTCCTGGTCGACGTCGGACGGCGCACGCTGCGGGTCCTCCTCCTCGACGGGAGGCCGCGCTGGGAGTTTCGCTACCTGAAAAACATCCTCGAGCGTGACGAGGGCGTCGACGGGACTGTCGTCCTCGGCGGCGTCAGCGTCGAGCGTGGCGAGCTGCCACGGGGCGACGAACGCGACGAGCTGCCGGCGACGCGGGAGGCCATGCTCCGGCGGGACGTGGTGATCCTCGGCGACCTGCCGCGATCGCTACTTCGCGACGACGAGATCGCGGCGATCCGCGAGCTGGTCAGCGACCGCGGCGGCGCGCTGGTCCTGATCGCGGGGCGCCACGAGCACCTGCGCGAGTACGTCGACTCGCCGATCGCGGAGCTCCTCCCGGTGGCGCTCCCCGGGCCCGCGCGCGACGAGACCGCCGCCGACCTGACGCTCAACCTGACGCAGGCGGGGCGGCTGCGACCGGAGCTCCGCCTCGCCGACGTGGACGCCACCGCGAACGCCGCGATGTGGCGACTGCTCCCGCCACCGGCACGCGTCCAGCGAGCGCGCGCCCTGCCGGGCTCCGAGACGCTGGTCGAGACCGCGACGGCCGAACCCGTGCTGGTGACACGGCGTTTCGGCGCGGGCACGGTCGTCTACCTCGGGATCGACGAGACCTGGCGCTGGCGGTATCGCTCCGGCGACGTCTACCACGGCCGCTTCTGGGGGCAGCTCCTCGACTCGCTGCGCCAGGACACCTTCGCGGTCTCGGACGGCGTGCTCGCCCTCGACACCGACCGGACGACGTACGCCCCCGGCGAGCGCGCGACGATCCGCGTGCGGTTCGCCGGCGATGCCGCGGACGCGAACGCCCGCGTCGTCGCGATACTCGAGACGGACGGCGGGACGGCGCGGCCGGTCACGCTCGAGGAGGAGGGCGATGCGCTCGTGGGCGTCACCTCTCCCCTCGAGCCGGGACGTCATCGTGTCGTCGCGAGACTCGAGCGGCCGGGCGCGCCCGCGACCACGCTGGCGCTGCCGATCGCCGTCGAGGCGCCGCCGTCACCCGAGCTGCTCGCGCTGTCGTGGAACGAGCCGCTCCTGCGCCGCATCGCCGACCTCACCGGCGGCCGCTTCGTCCGCGAGGAGTCGTTCACGGAGCTCGTCGACGCCCTCGCGTCGCCCGCCGATCGAGTCGTCGAGGAGAGGCGCATCGACTTGACCCGGTCGGCATGGTGGTTCGCGGTGATCGCGGCGCTCTTGACCATCGAGTGGATGCTGAGGAAACGCTCGGGGCTGTTGTGACGCTCGTCCCAGTCCCCTCGGCGAATGAGAATCGTCTTCGAGGGTTTGCTGTCAGACGATTCATAAGGAAGGCAGGAAACTCAGGAAAGCAGGAAACGGAAGGATTGATGGGGTCGAGCTTCGTGAGCCTCGCTCGCTACTCGAACGGACTCGAGAGGTCGGGTCTCTTGCTGATTCCTCCGCAAACACGAAGAAGCTCCTCTGTGTGTCTCCGTGCTCTCACGCGGCGCTGCGCTCGCGCAGCGCCGCGCCTCTGTGGTTCAAATCGTAACGAGCTCTTGCTTCTTGACGGCGTCTTCGACATCGATGGAGCTCGCAAGGCACGATCAAACTCGTTTCCTGCCTTCCCCTTCTTCCTGCCTTCCTTATAGATCCGTTGCAGAGTCTCGCGGGCGAAGTCGAGCGACCCTCGGGCACGGGAACGCCGCGCGACCTCACAAGCCGTGCCGCTCGAGCAGCTCGTCGTTGCCGAGAATTCCCTCGGTCGGGCCGCTGGCTCGGATGCGGCCGTGGTCGAGCAGGAGGACGCGGTCGCAGGTGCGTCGCACGAATTCGAGGTCGTGCGAGGCGATCAGCTTCGCCTGCGGCATCGAGACGAGCAGCTCGGCGAGCTTGCGCCGGCCGCGTGGGTCGAGATCGCTGGTCGGCTCGTCGAGGATGACGATGTCGGGCCCGTAGGAGATCACCGTGGCGATCGCGACGCGTCGCTTCTCGCCGGCGGAGAGGTGCTGCGGGGTGCGATTCTCGTAGCCGGGAAGGTCGACCGCCTCGAGCGCCCGCGACACGCGCCGGCCGATCTCCTCGCGCGGGAATCCGAAGTTGAGCGGGCCGAAGGCGACGTCGTCGAAGACCGTCGGAGAGAAGAGCTGCTCCTCGGACTCCTGGAAGACGAGCCCGATTCGACGGCGCAGTGACACCGGCGCGAGCGTGCCGTTCATCGCCGGGACGCGATCGCCGAAGACCCGGATCTCTCCCTCCGACGGCGCGTAGATGCCCATCAGAGTCAGGAAGAGCGTCGTCTTGCCGGCGCCGTTCGGTCCGATGATCCCCAGGGACTCGCCGCTTCCGAGGGTGAACTCGATCGCATCGAGCGCGCGCTGGCCGCCGTCGAAGACGAACCCCAGCCCGCGCACCTCGAGCGCCGCGTTCGAGTCGCCCGGCGCGATCACCACACCCTCCAGATCGCGAAGCCGACAGCGATCGAGACAAGCAGCCCGGTCTTCACCGCGTCGCGCGGTCGCGTCACCTTCTTCGCCGGCTCGGCGAGGGCGCCGGGGTAGCCGCGGCAGACCATCGCGCGGTAGATGCGCTCGCTGCGCTTGACGCTGCCGACGAGAAGCATACCGGTGCCGTTGCCGACCGTCTTCAGCGTGTGCAGGTTGAGGCCGCGGCGGAACCCGCGGACGCGCCACGCGATCTGGATCCGTCGCACCTCGTCCGCGAAGACGAAGAGGTAGCGGTAGGAGAAAACGATCAGCTGCACGAGCGGGCCCGGCAACCGCAGGGACCGCAGCGCGCCCGTGGTCTCCTCGAAACGGCTCGTCCCGAACATCGGGAAGACCAGCAGCAGGATGGAGAACGCCTGGATCGACACGACTCCCGCCAGCAGCAACCCGGTGGTCGAGAACGACAGCGGGCCGGCGAGGGGGACGCCGTCGGACTGCGTCAGCGGCAACACCAGGAAGAGAAAGGCGAAGAAGAAGCACGCCGGTCGCAGGCTCCGGAGCGCGAACCGGATCGGGATGCCCGAGATCTCGACGAGTGCGATCGACACCGCGAGGGCGATGAGCGCCGGCGGCAGGTCGCCGTGCAGGTTCGGCCGGCCGCCCGCCCCGCTCCCGACGAGACCGAACGCGAGGATCAGCGTCGTGAATCCGACGATCTTCCACCGCGCGTCCCAGCGGTGAATCGGCGAATCGAGACTCGCGAATCGGTCGATCTCAGGGTGCACGCTCTGCACTCTCGTCCCCGCTCCGTTTCGAGAGAAACACCTTCGCGGTGAGGAAGAGTGCGATTATAAGCAAAACCCCTGCGGGTATCTTCCACAAACGCTCCGCCAGGCCAGGGACGTCGCGGCGCGAGCCGGCCGCAGCGGTCAGCACGGCGTGATGCGCGGCGTGGCGCACCTCGATCGACACCTCGTCGACGCCGCCCGGAACGGCGCACTCGAAGGCGCCGGCGTCGTCGGTGACGCCCTCGGCGAGGCCCTCCCCACCCACCGCC